>NZ_LDPD01000137.1:0-7381 GCF_001026865.1 Geobacillus sp. ZGt-1
CCTTGCGTAATGATGATATAAATCCCTTCCTCATAAGCCTTCCGGATCAACGCTCTAGCTTTATCCGCCACCAACGGATGAAGCCCAGACAGCCTTTTCTCCGCCCGGAAAAGCAGCTCCACCAATTCCACTTCGAATTCCCTCCCATCATCAATTCTGCGGACCTCGGCTTAATGCGATAGTTAGATCTTGAATGGATTTGGTCAACTGATCCAGCTTCGTCTCCATCCGATACAGAAGATAGATAGAAACAAGGATCGGGAAGGAAACTTCACTGATCATCGAAAACAAATCCATTGCTTTTCCCCCTTTCAATGCTCAAAAACGGAAGGCGAGAAACCTTCCGTTCATGACAGATGCGCTATGGCAACTGGATGTCTTGCGTTTCGCGGTCAATGATGCGTGCGCTCTTCGGGCTCACCAGCTCCCCGTTGCCGGTCATAAAAACATTTGCCGCTACGAGCTGGTTCATCACCGTTTTCACTTGCACCGGATCAACCGGCTCCTTGGGATAGCGGATCAAAATCCGCGCCGGCCCCGCTTGAGCGTTAAACGTCAATTCCAACGTCTTCATTGTTCATTCCCCCTCTCATCATGCATTGATAATATGGCTGGTCAACGTCGTGCGCACGTACCGCAAGCTGCCGCTCGACAAGCTGGCGATGGCGGCGGCGGCATCGTAAAGCGATTGGACACTTGCGTCGCTCTTCACTCTGAAGGTTTGCGAGCGGATGATGTCCTTTCCGTCTCTGTCCTTTCCGGCGTAGAAGTCCAAAACAAGAGTGCGGCCTGATACCATTTCAGAAGCGGCCATTTTCCTACCTCCTTTCGATTTGCCAACATCATATCAACCGATAACACCCATAGACAAAGACAATTTCAAAGCGAAAAAAGAAAAAAAGCGGCCTCCAATGCCGCCGATCCTTCCGGTTTATTGCGATAAATCATTCATTTCACTACATAACCACCGTTTCACAAACTGCGCTGCCGTTTACCCATTGCCTGCGATGCGGTTCATGAATCTCCCCGTAGCACATCTCAATCCATTTTGCATTTTTGAGTTGGTCGATGCAGAACTTGCGGGAATGAAACACAGGAATCTGATGTCCGGAAAGAAGATGGACCGTGGTGCACTGGGGCGATCTTTGCCGGAACTGCTCAATCTCTCTTGACACAAACCACCCTACACGGCTTTGCCGGCCGACCGGCTCGCGAACGTTAAACGGAATGATGGTAAAACCATACGACAACACGATGGGAACGAGCTGCTTTTTCCCCACCAACTCCCCATACCGATGGCGGTTGATCGAAATGCTTGTGCCAAAGAAGGTCAGAAGCCGCTTCAAAAACAGACTCGATTGTACGTCAAGCAGCTTGGTTTCCCCGCTCCTGAAAAAAAGTTTGACCGAATCCCCTCTGTTTTCCACGTTGACAGGGATAAACGCCTGGCCGGCATAGGCGAACCGCTTTACCTCTTTCCAGTCCAACTTTCTTCATCCCCTTCTTCCCCTTAACGCTCGGGGTGAAATTTGTCGAAAATATCACATTTTTAAGTATAATATACCCCTATTTGGCAAAAAAATCAAAATGGCAAAACCTTATCTTTCAGCTCGAAAACAGCGATTTTTGTTCTGAAAAACGCCGATTCGATTAATTTGTGCTTTGAAAGGCAAAATTGGAACTGGCATCTTGATTTTATGTCAGACGAAAAATGTTGAATCAGTGAAAGTCTGGAGGTATAATAAACACAAATAGTGTCGGACAAAAAATAGAGGTGATGGCGATGATGGAAGGAAGATGCTATGAGCGGCACGATTTCCAGGTCCTCGTCCTTCAGGAATTCGGCAAGCGGCGCCCTCGGTCCCCAGAGGAAACAAAGAGGCTGCAGGAAGAGTACCTCCGGCTTCTTGAAGAAATTCCCCGAATGTGGGAAGAATTCGTAGAGAAACATAAAAACATTTATGAGCGGTTCGGATACCTCGATGTTGTCGTCCATGATGATCTGCGCGTCGAACGCAAAAAGCTCCAACGTGGACGCCCGAAAGAAGAAAAGTCCAAGTCACATCGCATTACCGTGCGCTTGGACGACGAGCTTTACGAACTTCTCCAGAAATACTGTCAGACAAAAAACATGTCAGAGTCGGAGGCGGTGCGGCAACTCATATCGGAATTGAAGTGGAAGCGTTTCTAACGCTCTTATTTTTTGCAATCATTGAAGGAATCTATAAAATAACGTAGAATAAATCATATAAACAAAAGAAGAAACAAACCTTGGAAGAAAGGAAGGTGATATAAGTGGCCATCACCATCACCATGGGCATCCAGAAAGGCGGATGCGGAAAGTCCACGACAACAGGAGTCCTCGCCTATTTGTTGAGCAGGGACGGATACAGGGTTTTGGCCGTCGACATGGACTCGCAGGGGAATTTGACAGAGCTCCTTTCGCGAAAGCCATCCAACGAATTCACGGCGAAATCCGTTCTCGAAGCGATGCAGGAGAGGGATCCGGAGCCGTACATAGTCAAGGTCAACGACAGGTTGGATCTGCTTCCGGCCAACAACTTCCTGGCCACGTTCCCCCGTTGGATTTACACAGGGGAGACGTACCTTGGAAAATATATTAGGTATAAGGGAAAGCCGACCTTGATACTGGACGATACGTTGGACAAGATCCGGCATCGTTACGATTTCATTGTCATCGACACGCCGCCTTCGTTGAGCGAGCAGACGACAAACGCCTTGTGCGCAAGCCAGTATGTCATCATGATGTTCGAGTGCTCCAATTGGTGCTACTCGGCGGTCCCGAATTTTATGGAATCCGTTGAGGGAGCGAGGGTGCATGGGCGGCACAATACCAGGCTGCTGGGCATTCTCAGAACCATGAACGACGTCCGCCGCAGCGACGCGAAGGCATTCAATGAAATGATCGAGGAAGATTATCCGAACGAGGTGTTCAAAACGATCATCACCCGCAAGGCGCCGATCGGACGCCTGTCGCTATACGGCTTTGAGGAAAACAATGAGTTGAACCAGGCGCTGGAGCAGTATGAAAACTTCTACAAGGAGATGATGGAACGTGTCCAAAGTAGATGACATCAAAAACATGAAGCGCCAGCAAAAAGTCATCACGCCTACGCAAGTGTTGACCGATCCTGTCGGCGAGGAAAACAATACATCTTTAAACGAATATAACAATCAACCAAGAAAGGAAGATAAGAAAGTGGAAAGAAAGCGCGTTTCCTTCGATATTCGGACGGACCTGCACAAAGAGTTGAAAATGCAGTCGATTTTGCAGGAGAAGAATATCTATCTGTTGATTGAGGAAGCTGTTGAAAAATATCTGAATGAGCTCAAGAAGGGAGCCGAGTGAAGGCTTTAATTGAATTGCTGTTGTTTTTTTCAAAAATCCTCTATAATGTACTGACACGTTGATAATTCTTTCGCCACGGAGGTAATACAATGATTTTTCGCAAAGGAGAACTCTTCAGCGGTCCTGGAGGCCTTGCTTTAGGAGCCAAAATGGCGAGGGTGGTTGCTGCTGATGGCGAAGAGTTCCGCATTGAGCATGTTTGGGCCAATGACTACAACGAATCGGCATGCAGGACGTATCGACGGAATATCTGCGGCGATCCAGACGATCCATCCGTCATTGCATGTGATGTAAGGGAGCTTGACATTGAGCAGCTTCCCAGAATAGACGCATTATCGTTCGGTTTTCCATGCAATGACTACAGTGTTGTAGGAGAACACAAAGGAATGGATGGAGAGTATGGACCTTTATACACATATGGGGTCAAGGTCCTTAATATTCACCAACCAAAGTTTTTTGTGGCCGAAAACGTGGGAGGCCTGCAAAGCGCCAACGAGGGCCGTGCATTCATGCAGATTCTGAAAGAATTGTCCGAGGCCGGGAGAGGGTATGACATCGTGCCGCATCTATATAAATTTGAGGAATACGGCGTTCCTCAGATGAGGCACCGCATTATCATAGTCGGCATCAGAAAAGACCTGGATTTGAGGTTTAAAGTTCCTGCGCCGACTACTCCCGACAAGTATGTGACGGCGAAGGAGGCGATCACCAATCCGCCGATCCCAGACGACGCACCCAACCACGAGTTTACGCGCCATAACGCAAAAACAGTAGAAATGCTCAAACATATACCGCCGGGTGAAAACGCATGGTATGAAGGGATACCTGAGGAGTTGCGCTTAAATGTAAAAAAAGCAAGGCTGAGCCAAATCTACAGAAGGCTGCATCCTGATCAGCCCTCCTACACCGTTACAGGGAGCGGCGGCGGTGGAACGCACGTATATCACTGGGAGGAGCCGCGGGCTCTCACAAACAGGGAAAGGGCGAGGCTCCAGACATTCCCGGATGATTTTGTGTTTGAGGGGACAAAGGAAAATGTCAGGCAGCAAATCGGCATGGCAGTTCCTCCGAAAGGAGCAAAGATCATCTTTGAAGCCATTTTGAAGACGTTCGCTGGCATTCCGTATGAATGCGTTGAACCTAAATGGGATGTTGAAGAATTGTTTGGAACGGAGCAATTGGCCATTCCAGAGCTTGTGTAGAAGGGCGGAGGGAAAAATCCCTCGCCCTAGCTTGTCTCTTTTAATTCTCGAAGCAGAGCTTCGAGCGACTTGTATCCTTTGTTTTTGACAGCCTTGACAAACAGTTCGGCGCGGTCTTCCAATGGCACATCGTTCTCAATGCAATAATCAAGGAAGCCGAGCAAGGTTCTGGCTGTGACTAAAAATCCGCTGATGGGATTTCCGGTGATTCGCTTAGCTTTGTCCGATATCTTTTCCAGGTTGCGCTCCCCGCTGAAGTCGTTTGCGGTCACATAGCCGAAAAACGTTAGCTCTTTGCCTTCATATCCCGTGTAATTGGGGATGTATTCAGACGCCATATGTGAAGCCAAGGAAGAGGACAGTGGGAACTTTCCTGCATAGTTTTTGGCGTCAATGATTCCGAATTTGCTTCCTCCATACCCGGCGATGATTTCGATTTCTGTTCTTTCCCCGTTCTTGGCTTTGGGGCGCATTGCAACGTCAAACCCCAGCGCGCTGAATATTTGGCCGGTCTTGTCTTCAAACGCCAAGTTGTCTTTTTCATTCAAGTAGGCCTCTACAAAATCGGAGTTGATCCCTTCAAAATCGTCTTTGCTTTCCACTATCTCATGAATGACCTTTTCAATGTCTCTCGGCGATAAATATTTTTGGAGGGCCCCAGCGATTTCCTCTTTCGACATCGATTCTATGGATGGAAATTGTGCAAGGATCCTCTCTGCTTTCGCCCGAAGCTTGCTGGAGTTTGCAGCTGGTTTTATATTGCCGTATCTGCTGGCCTTGTAGCTGTCGACATCCAAGCCGCTGTTTTCCGCCATGCGCTCGAGCGATATCATGTACCGTGTGTTGAATGGGTAGCGTTTTTCGATTTCAGCGATTTCCTGCTTAATTTCATTGATCCTGGAAGAATCGCCTTTCAAAGCCTTGCCGCGAATGTATTCGACCAATCCTGTGTAATCGCTGATGAGCATAAAAGTGTGGGCCACGTCGGAGTGGGCTTCGTAAAAGTCCCTCGCTCCTTTGTCTGATCTTTCCCTATGGTCGAACTTGGCGGCGATGTCTTGTTTCATTTCTTCTCTCTCGCGAGGGCCGGCTTTTCGGAACGCCAATATTTTATGCACGATTTCATCCAGCTGCGAGTCCTTTTGGGCTGTCATGGCAAAATAAGTGATCTCCTCTTTTGTTACATAAAAGTCCAATCTTTCGTCATTCGCCAACTTGATCAGAAACAGGACAGGGCGGATCCGAAACCCTTCGTCGAATTTTGGGCGGAATCCCGGCTCGAGAAAATAAGCGTTTGGATATTGGAGCGTCAAGACTTGTTTTCTTGTGTTTTCGTACACCTTTTCTCCCTGGATGAGCTTTTCTCCGACTTTTGTAAGGCGAATATATCCGTCATCATCTACATAGCAATAGGAGAAGGTTTTGAGCATGGCCATCCATGTGCGTCCTCCGGAACCGTCATGGCTGACGTTGTTTCTTTTGATCCCCATATTTGCGAGCTCTTCTTCATACCGTTTATGGACTTCTCTATTTCCCGCCCATTTCAGCCTGAAATCATCCGTCGCCTTCTGCAAAGCCAGCAATGCCTCTTGATGGAATCGGGGGTCTCTTTCCGGGCGTGTAATAAACCATACCTTTCTGGTGCTTTTCTTATTCATGGTCGAGCATCTCCTTTATTTCTGCGTAGATGTCTCTCTCTTCGATTGTAAATGGATCGACTTTTTTGGACTGGGTGGTGGAAAAATAAAAGTCCAGCGACTTGAAAAACTCCTTGTTTTCCTTGATCAGCTCAGTGATGTCGGCATCTGAAATTTGGTTGAGGATGCTGACGGCTTTCTCAATTTCATTGTCGATTAGAATTTTGGAATAAATGGAAATCTTATTTTCCCCAGTAATCTGCTCCGCTGCGTGCACATAACGGATTATGGTGGCCACAGACGGGACCGACATTTCGTTGATGATTTTATTGAAGGCGTTGTCGGGAGCGCCAATATATCGGCTGATTTCCCGGTTTGCAATCCGATGCTGGGATAAAAATCTGTTGAAGTTGTCCATCACTTTCCTGCTTATAATTTTGCTTAATATTTTTTGCAATAAATTTTTGTTCCTCCTGGAATTATGGAGCAAAAAATTCCTCCCCCTCCTCCAATTAACATCATAGTTTTTGTCTTTGTATAATACATAAACCTTATAAGGTTATAATTTTTTACAAATAAAAAAACGCTTGCTGCATCCAAGCGCTCATCCATCCGTGGCTTGATCAATGAAATTCTTTATTTGCTTTATTGTTTGATCAAAATCCTGTTTCAAATCATGCTCCCACACTCTCAAGCAATTCCAGCCCATTTTTCTATAATATTCGTTGACTTCTTGATCCCTATTTTTGTTTCTTAAGAGCTTTTTTTCCCAATATTCCCTATTGCTTTCAGGCATATTCCCGTGCAGTGGACATCCATGCCAGAAACATGAATCAATGAAGATGGCGACTTTATACTTTTTGATGGAGATATCAGGTTTCCCAAGGAGGGTCTTGTCGTTCTTTCTAAATCGATATCCTTCCCTCCAGAGGGCTTTTGAGACCGTATCTTCCAACTGCGAGCGCGACTTTATGGCTTTCATGGTCTTGGAACGTTGCTCTTTGGTAAGATTGTCGCTCAAATGGATCACCCCAGTCAGCGAAGCCTTTCAGAAGCGTATATTTACTACTGATTATATCAGATAAACGAAATCCGCGCCGGCCTGTCCGTGGATGCCGCTTGCAAGCAGGACCATCCATAGCCATGTGGAGTGTGGCCGAAGAAGCCAATGC
>NZ_LDPD01000014.1:0-4845 GCF_001026865.1 Geobacillus sp. ZGt-1
CCGTCGTGCACATCGCCGTAGAACGGGATGCCGTTCTCGTTGCCGACTGGCCTAAAGTCAATCTGCTTTTGCAACGATGACGGCGGTTGCAATCGTGTGTGATCTGCAGTTTGGCTCCTCTTAAACGCCATTGCCTACAGCGGGGAGCTGGCTCATTGTTTCAGCTCCTGTTTTTAGAAGAATGGCTGCTTCACGGAGCGATTTCTTTTTGCCAAAAGGAGGAACCTGGATGTCAAAATGGTGGATGATCCGCGCGGGCGATCGCAATGAACTGATTCCGCTTTGGCTGGAAAAGGGCATCGCATCGATCGGTTGGGCGAGATTGGGCGATCCGAAGCGCTTTCGGTCGAAAGAACAGCTGCAGCGAAAGGCGGATGAAGTGTTTGCCGAGTCAAAACCAAAATCGAGAACGAGTTGGGTGAATCAAGTATGGCGGTTTGCCCATGAAATCAAAAAGGGCGATCGAGTGATCACATATTCAAAAGAGAAAAGGGAGTACATTGTTGGAACCGTGACAGAAGAGCATCGTTACGATCCCTCCATCGGGCATCCCTATTATCCGAACATCATCCGGGTAAAATGGGAAAATGCGACAGTTCCAAGGGATTCGCTGTCAGACGGAGCGAAGAACAGTTTAGGTTCGACGCTGACGGTGTTTCGAGTGGACGAATGGGGCGATGAAATCGAGCAGCGTTTACACAGTGAACCATTCTCAAAACCTCAACATGAAGAGGGGGAAACGGAAGAAATCGTTGAAGACCTTGTTGGAAAAGCGTTGATGATGATCCAAGACAAAGTGGACAAGCTTGATCCGTGGCAAATGCAAGATTTAGTGGCGGGCTTGCTTCAAGCAATGGGGTACAATGTGCAAGTGAGTCCGAAAGGCCCTGACGGCGGTGTGGATGTGCTCGCCTATAAGGACGCGTTTGGCTTTGAAAAACCTGTAATCAAGGTGCAAGTGAAGCATCGCAAAAGCGCCGCCTCGGCCCCGGAAATCCAGCAGCTTCTCGGAGCCAACCCGATTGATGCCAATTGCCTGTTCGTCTCCACAGGCGGTTTTACGTCCCACGCAGAGGCAGTCGCCAAACATAATTCCGTGAAACTGATTGATTTGGAAGAGCTGGTCAACTTGATTGTCCATTGGTATGAGAACATGCCTAGCGATGCGAGAGCGCTGCTTCCGCTGCAGAAAATGTATGTGCCCGAATCTTGACAAACATAAGGCTTCATCCCTGCTTGGCAAGTGCGAGAGGATGAAGCCTTTAGTGATGATCGACATGTTTTTACTCCAAAACGCTGCGATATTGATCGTACACTAGCGAGGTCAAACTAATCTTGTCTAAATAACGAACAGGGCACAAGAAGGTCACGGTGATGACCCCAGGATGTCGGCCAATTTCGATGGCGCCGGTAATCGTGGCACGGTTCATCACCTCAGGGACAGAGATGCCTAACGTTTTCGCTGCCCGTTGCAACCCGTTTTCTGTTGCCTCATTTAGGTTGGCACCTGTCCCGACAAAGGAAATCGGCAACGATTCTTCCAACTTGTTTACCCCCCATGATTGTGCCAAATCGAGGGCGATCTCTTTTTCTTTTTTTGTCAATGGCTTTGCCAAGTAGGGGAGGTCCTCAGCAACAGGAAGAAGAATCGGTCCGTCAATGGTCAACCCTTTGATCACTTTCACTTGAAGGGTGACGATGCCAGATACGTCGGTCGTATGCCCAGCAATTTCCCCGTCGCCCTGCATGGCATGCATATCACCGAGATAAACACCTCCGCCCCGCACTTTCACAGGGCAGATCAACACGGCGCCTTCGCGTACACGGTTAATGTCCATATGTCCGTCCGTGCGATCTTCCAGCTGTTCTTTCGTAATCCCGTATTCATGTGGGGCGTTGATCAGAAATTGGCCAAAGTCGCCAGCGTTATGTGAATCCGGTAGCGGACGCGCCGGGGTGGTGCCGAGCTGTCCGAGGAACGGGCGGAGTCTGGCCACCGTTCCGACTAAGTCATGGGGCGCAAACGTGACGATCGGGTTTTGGACGGAGTTGTCGGGTGTCGCCATGTAGTACCGTCCTTGTCGAGCGATGAGTTCTGCCGCTTCTTTATGCACGGTCACGCCGATTTGTCGGTTTGGATCAAACGTCATCGTATAGCCGTTCGTAAATACAAATGGAGTCACGTCCGCGCCACAATTCGCGCACCGAATGGCTTCCGGGCCGATCCCCTCGATTTTCGTTTCCGGGTACATCGTTCCGCACTGTGGGCATTTGACAGCAACGAACGGATCGCCGACAAACCGACCTTCCATTGGTTTATCATTTCCTGAGGATGTGGCGATAGAGGTGACGCGAATCGATTTGATCTTAATCGCAATGGCGTCTCCTACTTCAGCGCCTTCGACAAAAACGGGCTTTGTCACTTCATGGCCACCGCGGATGCAAGGAGTGATCATCGGTCCCCAGCAACCAGGAGTAGTATTGGCGACAATGTATCCCCCATCCTGCACGGGGCCAAGCATGTTTCCATGAGGGTCTAAGATGCCGTTAGTGAACTCATTGACAAACACGGTTTGTTTCGCTTCCATGGCGTTCCCCTCTTTACTTTTAGATTTTAGGATTGGTTACATAGGAACCTTGGATCGCTGACAACGAACCTTCGACGGGTGATGTCTAACTACATTTTAGGAAATTCAGTAGAGTATTGTCAAAATAATCGGGTGTATATTTATTATATTTTGTTAAGTCAAAATATTTTGGAATTTAATTCTTGTAATGTATAATAATTTTAGAAAGGAGGAAACGAAATGAGCAATAGCATAGAAAAGAAATTAAGAGAAAAAGGGATTAAGTGTTCAGAACAGGAATTGATGATGCTTGAGCATCAGTGGAAAGCCATTCAGCAACTAAAACAGGGAGTCGAAAAACTTGGCTTGAATGAGGCAGATATTGGAGTCGTCCACCAACCGGGAGGTGTGTATCGTGGAAAAACGGCTAAATACGAAAACAATCTCTGAACTTTCCCCTCTTCTAAAAAACAAAGAAGTTTCACCTGTTGAGCTCGTTGACGATGTACTCGAACAAATTGAAACATTAAACAATAAGCTGAATGCCTATATAGAGGTGACAGCAGAGAAAGCACGCAAGCAAGCTGAGTTGGCGGAATCGGAAATCCGATCTGGAAATTACCGCGGCCCGCTACATGGCATCCCTATAGCAATCAAAGATATTCTTTACGTAGCTAATGAAACAACAACGATGGGGTCAAAAATTCACCGAAACTTCCGGCCAACTTACAGTGCGACAGTAATCGAGAAGTTGACGGAAGCGGGAGCAGTGTTTCCTGGAAAAACAAACTTGCATGAGTATGTTTGGGGAGCAACGAACAATAATCCTCATTTCGGACCTGCCCGAAATCCTTGGGATCCTGAACGCATTCCCGGAGGCTCAAGCGGAGGATCGGGGGTCGCAACGGCGGCGCATATGACGATTGCTTCCCTAGGAACAGATACCGGTGGTTCGATTCGAATTCCTTCTTCGTTTTGCGGCATTGTCGGTTTAAAGCCCACCTATGGACTAGTAAGCAAATATGGTTGTTTCCCGCTTGCATGGTCGTTGGACCATATCGGTCCGATGGCGAAAACGGCGAGGGACGCTGCCTATATTTTAGAAGCCATGGCAGGATACGACCCAAAAGATCCTACTTCCACCGATGCCCCTGCAACGAGTTATTCCACACAATTCATGGAGTCTGTTAAAGGTGTAAAAATTGGCATAGAACCGTACTTCTTTGATCATGTGGATGAAGGAGTCGAAAGAGCGGTTAAACAGGCGATTGCTTCTTTGGAACGCGAAGGTGCTGTTGTAGAAACCGTGCGAATTCCAACATTGCAATATGCGCAGTATGCGGAAATGATCACGATTCTTTCAGAAGCCAGCGCTATTCATCACAATCATTTAGTAGAAAGGGAAGAAGATTTTGGCGATGATGTCCGTTTCCCTTTAAAGCTTGGAGAACTCCCTTCCGCTGTAGACTACTTGGAAGCGCAACAAATTCGTTTGAAATTGGATCACGAGTTCATGGAAATATTCAATAAGGTAGATGTTTTGATCACCCCAACCATTCCGTTTCTCCCTCCCAAAATCGGGCAGGATACGGTATGGATCAATGGAGAGGAAGTAAACTTTCTTGACCATATCATCCGTTTTACAGGACCGTTTAACTTGACGGGCTTGCCTGTTGTAACGGTGCCATGTGGTTTTGTTCAAGGACTTCCTGTAGGGATGCAAATCATCGGCCCAGCCTTTGGGGAAGGAACGATATTAAATGTTGCTGATGTGTTTGAAACGTTGCATCCTGAGCTGAAATACCCGCCGGCCGTTCTAAGAAAGTAAAAGCAAACGCTGGTCGTGGCGATGTACTTACTGAAGGGCGGTCTCAAAAGGTGATGATGACATAACTTTTTGAAGCAGCCTTTTTCAACTGAGTGTTTTTCACTCGCGTTCGCTGCCGTTTGTATGACGGGGAGCAAGCACAAAACGGAGAGCTTTTTTCCTGGCTCTCCATTTTTTATATCGTACATGCAGGATTTTCGCCTCGTGCTCACGAATGATAGTTGGTGAACATCTTCATCGTGAGGTGATCGGATGGCCATTGACCATGACCGATTGTTCAAAGAGCTGATCCAGACGTTCTTCGAAGAGTTTTTCTTCCTCTTTTTCCCCGACANGCACGAGCATATCGATTTCCGCCATTTGTCCTTTTTGTCCGAAGAACTGTTCACTGATGTGACCGCAGGAGAAAAATACCGCGTTGATCTGTTGGTCGAGACGAAGCTGAAAGGG
>NZ_LDPD01000014.1:4864-5147 GCF_001026865.1 Geobacillus sp. ZGt-1
TTCATGTGGAGAATCAAAGCAGCGTGCAGTCGTCCTTTCCGGAGCGCATGTTTGTCTATTTCAGCCGTTTGTTTGAAAAATACCGCATCCGCATTGTTCCCATTGCCGTCTTCAGCCATGATGCCCTCCGTGATGAACCGTCCGTGTTTTCGATTGAGTTTCCCTTTGGCGAGGTGTTGCAGTTCCGCTTTTTCCCGGTGGAGTTGCGCAAGAAACATTGGCGGGATTCTATTCGGCATGACAATCCGATTGCGGCTGCGCTGCTTGGCAAAATGGGGTATAC
>NZ_LDPD01000014.1:5358-22706 GCF_001026865.1 Geobacillus sp. ZGt-1
AAGGGAAGGAAGGAGGGGTTGGAAGAAGGGATGGAACGTGGAATTCAACAAGGAATGAAACAGCTGATTCGTAACATGGAGCGCAAAGGAATGACGGTGGAAGACATTGCTCGGTTGGTGGATCTTCTAGAGGAAGATGTTCGGGGATTGCTTGAAGAGTAGGGAAATAAAAAACAAGGGGATGGCCATGGGGAATAAGAAGGTTGGTGACGACAAGCGGCCAATTGATCGTCGTATGGACGGCATGGCCTAAGGATGCCGAAGGGCCGCTGCGTTTGTGAAGACCGTGACCGCGGAAGCGCCTTGCTTGATTACGAAATTTGGCCGCCTTTCATCCTACGGTTTCCATTGCGGGATGAAAGACGGTGTTGTTTCGCATCTTCTTGTGAGGGAGGAAGAGAAAAGTTGGATTTCCGTGATATCCCGCAACTCATTGCCCGAATGCTCATGGAAGTGATTCAAACGCATATACCGCACCAATGGATATACACCGCTGAACCATTCATCAATCCATACAACGGCAAGATCAGCTATGACTATTCCGGTAAAGTGAGGAAAATGAAGAAGGAAGAGTTCGCCGAGCTTGTCCGGTCGCTGGGGAGAAGTAAGGGCTCGCGATTTTATTGTTCTCCGTTAGATGAGTTGTTAAACAACGTTTACATTGATCAATGGGTGCCGACGTATATGTCTAACTATGGAAAGCGTTGGGTGACATACTGTGACTTGCTTAGGGAAACATTTGATCAATGGAAGTACAGCCACTTTGAGATTTATGACGAGGACGGGAATGAGGTCAATGAAGATCTCAACTTGCAACTTGATGAAATATTCGAAGATTTTTTAGAGAATACTTCGCACGAGCCATTTGTTAGAGAAATTGAAAAAACGATTGCCTAATACGATGGATGTCACCTTGGAATGTTTCGGGTGTAGATGGCTTATATGACGCTTTGGCGGCATGGAGCCGTCTTTTTTGCTGCTATGAAATGATTTCGTTTGTTTTTCATCAGTCTTCTTGAAAAATCTCTGCGTTTTTTCTCGAGATGGTGGCGAAATATTCAACGATTTTGTAAAATTATTGTGAAGGGCGATTGCGGATGGTCGTGTTGATGTCATGAATATGCAACGGTGCATTGAATTATATTAATATATTTTTGTTAAAATCGATAATAGTGACATACTATTAATCAATTGTGTTATAATAAATTTTGTAATCGCCCTCAAAAACAAAAGGGGTATCGGTGGAATCATTTCGAGCGATCGCTCGATGCTCTTTTACAACTATTCATGGATAGGGATGGTAAACATGGGCAACAAACAAGGAAAAATGGATGTCATTTTAATCGGCGCTGGCATTATGAGCGCGACGTTGGGGACGCTCTTGAAGGAATTGGCGCCAGAGTGGGACATTGTCGTCTTTGAAAGACTGGAAGAGGCAGGAGCGGAAAGCTCCAACGAGTGGAACAACGCCGGGACGGGGCATGCGGCGCTGTGTGAGTTGAACTATACGGTTGAGAAGGCCGATGGGTCGATTGACATCGGCAAAGCGATTAAAATCAATGAGCAGTTTTACGTCTCTTTGCAGTTTTGGGCTTATTTAGTCAACAGCGGTATTCTTCGTGACCCGAAAGATTTCGTCCGTCCGCTGCCGCATATGAGCTTTGTGCAAGGGGAAGACAATGTGGCGTTTTTGAAGAAGCGCCACGAAACGATGGCGGCCAATCCGCTGTTTAAAGGGATGGAGTTCACAGATGATCCGAAAAAGTTGGCCGAATGGGTGCCGCTCATGATGGAAGGGCGGGTGGTGGACGAGCCGATCGCGGCGACCCGCATCGAATCGGGGACGGACGTGAACTTCGGGGCGTTGACGCGCCAACTGTTTGAACATTTGAAACGGAAGAACGTGGAGATCCGCTACCGCCATCATGTCGAGGATATCAAACGGACAAGCGACGGTTTATGGGAGCTGAAAGTGCGGAATTTGGACACAGGCACGGTGGAGCTTCATGCGGCCAAGTTCGTCTTCATCGGGGCCGGGGGAGGCAGCCTCCATCTGTTGCAAAAGTCCGGCATTCCGGAAGGGAAGGGAATCGGCGGCTTCCCGGTGAGCGGGCTGTTTATGGTGTGCAACAATCCCGAGGTCGTCGAGCAGCACCATGCGAAAGTGTACGGCAAAGCGAAAGTCGGCGCGCCGCCGATGTCGGTGCCGCATTTGGACACGCGGTTCATCGACAATCAAAAGATGCTGCTGTTTGGGCCGTTTGCTGGTTTTTCGCCGAAATTTTTGAAAAACGGATCGATGCTCGACTTGTTCACCTCGATCAAGCCGCATAACGTCTTGACGATCTTGGCGGCGGGCGTGAAAAATATGTCCTTGACCAACTATTTAATCCAGCAAGTGCTGTTGTCGAAAGAACAGCGCATGCAAGAGCTGCGGGAATTCGTCCCGACGGCGAAAAGCGACGAGTGGGACATCGTCGTGGCGGGTCAGCGCGTGCAAGTGATCAAAGACACGGAATCTGGCGGCAAAGGAACGCTGCAATTCGGCACGGAGGTCGTTCATGCGGCCGATGGCTCGATCGCGGCGTTGCTCGGCGCTTCGCCAGGCGCATCGACGGCGGTTCATGTCATGCTTGAAGTGATGGAGAAGTGCTTCCCAGAACGGATGAACGAATGGCGGGCGAAAGTGAAAGAGATGATTCCGTCTTACGGCGAGTCGTTGATGAAAAACGAAGCGCTGTTGCGGCAAGTGCAAGCATCCACAGCCGAAGCGCTCGGATTGAACGGCCACTTTGCGATGCAGTTGGCGTAGGCCATAGGTCTTAGCAATGGAAA
Source organism: Geobacillus sp. ZGt-1 (assembly GCF_001026865.1). Taxonomy (NCBI): domain Bacteria; kingdom Bacillati; phylum Bacillota; class Bacilli; order Caryophanales; family Anoxybacillaceae; genus Geobacillus; species Geobacillus sp. ZGt-1. The sequence goes on from NZ_LDPD01000014.1 coordinate 8,194, forward strand.
GGAAAGCCGAGAGCCCGTTGCTTAGAAGGAGCAGCCGCCTGGAAATGAAGGGCGGCTGTTTTTCTATTTCGTTTGCCGCTTGGTGTCGGAATGAAAGGGGCCTTGCCCTGTGGTTTTCAGATGCACGGCGGGGCGCAATCAAGTATACTGGAAAACAAAGACGTGAATGGAATAGCAATGGATCATCGAGGCTTGTTGAGACGATCTTGCGCTGCGGCCGCTGTTATCTTCCATGGAGAAGCAGTTGAAGGGGGTGAGGCTATGACGAGATGGGTGTCCTATTCAGAAAAGCGGCAGTTCTTAACAACGTTTTTGCAGCAGCATCGTTTGAAGCATCCCGATGCCCGATTTGTGCTGCAATACTTGCTTCAACACCCCCATTTGCTTGAGAACGTCCATTTTACGGAAACCGAGCAAAAGCAGGCGCGGTGGCTGATCATTTCGACTGCGATGGCGGAAGAGGAAGGGCTCGTCTTTTATCGGCGCGGTCAAAAAAGCACGAGTTTGGCCGCCATTATGGGCGATTTGGCGCTGCATCCAAATGAACCGCTCTATTTGACGCTTCATTTTCCAGGAAAGGCAAGGAATTTTTCGTACCTTCGGCTCATTGATCACCAAGCGTTTGAAAACGTCCGGCGGCATGAGCGCCATGAGAAAATGGCGAAAGCGGCCGAGCAAGTGCTCGATGAAGCGTTGAAACGCCATGAAGTGTCGATTTTGAAGATGCAAATCGATCAAGCGCTTGACCGCAAAGATATGGAGCTGTTTCACAAGCTGACGGAGCAGTTGAAAAAATATGAAGGACAAAGCTGACAAAACACGGTCAGCTTTGCCCTGACGGTGAGAAAGGGATATCAGTCGCTGCGTTGGCTATTGTCCATATCGTGGAAGCTCCGTTGTTGCTTTTTCTGATCCCCCTCATTGAACGATCGGTGCGACGGCGCTTGCTGCGTCATAATCGCTTGGGTCGAGTTCCGTCGGCAGGCCGATGACGAGTTTCGCCAACTCCTTTCCTAAATACGGGCCGACGGTGAGACCTGAGGAGCCGAGCCCATTGGCGATATACACCCCAGAAAAGCCCGGAAGCGGTCCGAAGATCGGGAGAAACCCAGGCGTGCGCGGGCGAAACCCGACCCGTGTTTCCACGTAGGTGCACGCCGACAGCCCTGGCGCGACGGCGAGCGCTTTGTCCAGTATTTCGTGGATGCCGCCGGCGGTGGCGCGGACATCCATCCCCGCTTCATCTTCATGGGTCGTTCCGATGATGATTCGCCCTCTAGGGAAGGCGAGCATATACTGATTGTTCGGCGGCATGACGACCGGCCATCGGCCAGTCTCGCCTGCCAACCATTCGAGATGAACGATTTGTCCTTTTTGTGGAGTGACGGCAAACCGAACGCCCAGCGGCTCAAGCAGTTCGCCAGCCCATGCGCCGGCTGTGACGATGACCGCTTCGGCCGTGTATTTCGCTCCATTGACTTCCACGCCGATGACGCGGGAGCCTTCAAACAGGATCTGGGCGTTTCCGCGGATGTAGGCGGCGCCAAGCTTTTGGGCCGCGTTTGTGAGGGCGTCCCGCACCGCCCGGCCGTTCACTCGGGCGGCGCCGCTCACATATAGGGCATGATGCTCACCGCCAAGCGGCGGAAACAGCTCCTTCGCCTCATGGGGATGAAGCCGCACGATCTCTCCCATTTCCGGCGCGTCTTCGCGCCGTTTGCGAGCGCGCTCCTCCATTTGTTCCAGTTTCTGTTCGTCTGTATGCAGGCAAAGCGCCCCGACGCGCGCATAACCGGTGTCCGTTTCCCCGAGCGCTTGCAGTTCTTCGATGAGGGAGGGGTAAAACTTCGCTCCGTTTTTGGCCAATCGGTACCATTTTTGGTTGCGGCGCTGCGACAGCCAAGGGCAGACAATCCCCGCCGCCGCACCGGTCGCCTGCCCTTTGTCGCCGCGGTCGATGATGATCACGTTTGCGCCTTCCTTGGCCAAATGGTAAGCGGTCGAGGCCCCTAAAATGCCGGCTCCGACGATGATGTACTTCATTCATGAACACCTTTTCCTTTTTTCTACTAGCATACCATAGACGGCGCCAATCGGGAACCGGTGTGGGCCGGCCCGAAAGCCGGCAGGCGTCAAAAAGGCGCCCGCGTCAAACGGTGTTCGGCATATTTTTTCCGTAAAAGATTTCATCCATTTCCCTTCTCAGCTTGGCGGTTGTTTCATTCGCTTCTTGTTCGCTCAAATCCTCTTTTGCATAGCCAAACAAGTAGTTGTCCAAGTCAAACTGTTTCAACTTGCATTTTGTGTGAAAAATATTCTCTTGGTAAATGTTTACGTCGATCATATCGTACTTTTCGCGAATGTGCTCCGGGATATAATCTTGAATCGACGTAATGTCATGGTCGATAAACAGCTTGTATCCGTGAATGTCGCGCGTAAATCCGCGCACGCGGTAGTCGATGATCATAATGTCGGCGTCAAATGAATGAATCAAATAGTCGAGCGCTTTGAGCGGCGAAATTTCCCCGCATGTGACGACATCAATATCGGCGCGGAACGTGCTGATTCCGTCATTCGGGTGGTATTCTGGGTATGTATGGACGGTGATATGGCTTTTGTCAAGGGAAAGCACCACCGCCTCCGGCAAAGGGCCGTCATCTTCGGGCACCTCGACGACCGGCCCCTCGGAAACGAGCATCGCCACGCTCGCGCCCTGCGGAACGTAATCTTGTTTGGCGATGTTTAACACATGGGCGCCGATCATGTCGGCGACACGTTTTAAAATATTCGTCAGCCGTTCGGCATTGTACACGTCGTCAATGTATTCGATATACGCCTCCCGCTCCTTCGCCGTTTTCGTATAGCAAATATCGTACATATTGAAGCTGAGCGATTTCGTCAAGTTGTTGAACCCGTGCAGCTTGACGCGCGGTGTTTCGTTCATCGACGGGACCCATCCTTTCGTTTTTTCTTAATTTGTCCCGTTGCTGGCGAAGATAGTAATTTTTCATTTGAAATGGAAGAAAACGGAATATGGGCTTGCCCTAATGGTCTATGGCCATTTCCGGGAAGCGTCCGCTTCAGCTTGCCCGTTTCGCTTGATATTCTTGAATGACCGACCGGACAATGTGAAGGGAGTCCCACTCCTTCGCCGAAAAAAAGACGATCGGATATTTTTTCGGGAAAAGCGTTTCTTGAATTTGTTTCGGCGGCATGCCTTTTTCGTATAAATCGATGATGTTGCCTTGAAGTTCAAGCAAGTAATCGAGTTTTCGCTGCAAGGCTTCGCGCCCGTTCGGGAGATAGCCCGCATGGGCGCAGAAGACGTCGCCGAAATTGTACGTCAACACGTGTTGCAAGGAAGTGATGATCGCCGGGATGTTTTCTTCGCGCAAGATGACTTTCGTTTTCTCTTGGCAGTACAAGTCGCCGCTGAACAGCTGGCCGGTTTTGCGGTTCAAAAACGCCACATGGTCGATCGAGTGACCCGGCGTGGGAATGACGTCCCACGTTGCATTTCGGGAGGAAAACGTCGCGCCGATGGGCTTGGCGGTGAATGGATCGCGCTTGCCCCAAAACACTTTTCGATAGAGCGGATAGTCCGCCTTTTGCTGGCAATAATGGATCATCAGTTCGTTCATATAGATGGGCAGGCCCATCTTCCGCTGCAAAAACGCTGCGCAGCCGGTATGGTCTTCGTGATAATGGGTGATGACGACTTGGTCGATGTCTTGTTGTTGGAAAAACGAAGTAAATTCGTTTTCCATCGATTTTGCGCCGGTGTCAATCAGCACCCCATCGATGACAAAGCAGCGGACGGTAAGACGGACGCCTTGAAACATCGCCGTTCCTTTGGCGATGCGCACGTTTTGCACGGTCTCCGTTTCAAACCGCTTTTTGATCACTTTATCGAGCAGCATGGCGAACGGGCCTCCTTATTGGTGTGAGGATGTTGTTACCATTATACCATAACAAAATGAATGATCATTCATTTTTATTGGCGTTTCACGCACATCATGTGCTTGATGGGATGGAGAAAAACGATGCTATCGTTAAGCTTACTTCAATCCAGTGTCTGTGAATATCCCCTCTTTTGGAGGGATTGAACGTTTGATCAAAAGGAACGATTCGGAAATATGAAGGGGGGCAATTTCGCGCAGCTTGTTCAATATGGTAAAATGATAGGGATCATACTACAATGTGGGCCAAACACAATGGATGGACTTTTGCGGACGTGCATTCCATGAAGCGCCTGACGTATTCCTAACAAGTGTGGAAGGGGAATGTTCATGAAAACCGTTATTCATGCTTTCGCCATTTCGATCATCGTTCATGTGGTGTATTTGGCATCAACAATCGGCATAGGGTATTGGAAAACGAAGCTTTATAAGCCTGATGTGGGGAATGCTTGGGAGAAAGCGGCCATGCTGCAAAATGAGGTTGTGTTTGGCCAAACGGGGTCGCCGATGGTGTATTTGGTTTCGTTTGTAGGAGTGGCGGCGGTCAGCGCCTTGGTGATGCATGTGTACCAAATGGTTCGCGGCTAACAAAAAGGAAAAGGAAAAAGCCGGTCCCGAAGGGGAACGAAGCCTGTTGGGGCGGCTTTTCCGATTTTAGACGTTAATAGCCGTCCATCCGGCATCAGCTACAATGACCGTGCCATTGACGAGGATTTCACTACTCTATGGGAATAACGAAGAAAAAGGAGAACAAGGGGATGGCCGTTCTCCTTTTTCATGACGCAGATAGTGGAGATCAGTATTCATCTCTGTGAACATTATGGAGCAGGATCATATCCCACCACCGTCCATATTCCCGTCGCGTCTTGCCGGATCAGCCGTTTCAAATATACTCGCTTGATTGGAGTGTTGTGGGCGTCCACTTCTACGATGGCCTCCTTCCCGTTGTTTTGGATAATGCGCAAGTCTTCATAGTGAATCGGGTAATCTCCAGTAATGCCTCCAGGGGACATTTGCAGGCTGACAAATACTTGAGCCACAAACAAAGGATCCAATTTCCAAGGCGAACTTCCAGCATCGACGTTTTTTTGATCATTTTTCTCCCGTTCCAAGTCAACAGGAACTTCCACCTTCGGCTTGAATGGGAATGGATCTTTATGTGTCGGCATTTCAAAGGCTCCGTTTGTCAGCTCTTTGGTGAATGCGATCAAGTCCCCCAAAGAGGCATGGCCGATAACGGCGTATTCAAACCCGTTTTGCCGCCAGCGAATCGAATGGAGGTCCGTCAGGCCGGCATATGGTCCTCCTGCTCCGATCACGCCTGATTCTTCTACAACCGGCGACTGAATTTCAGCAGTTTGGTGATGAATTTTCCCGACCATCGCGGTTGGGGCAAGTTTCCATTCGCCGATGGCTTTTCCTTGGATGATGACAATCTCTTTGTCCAGTGCCCGGTAATAGAGTTTGACCAGTTTTTTGTCCGGTATGATCGCGATGCGGTCTTGGACATATCCAGACGGGATTTGGCTGACCGTATCAGGCAGAAATCCGACAGCCTCCTTTGCTTCATCGATGTTGGTGACGATTTGTTCCGGGTTTTGGTTGACTTCTTGAAACCCTTTTGGCACATGGTAGGTCAGCAGTTTTTCAGGGATAGCGTGGTTCCATTCGATTTTCGTGTACGTCATTTTGTATTGGATCCCATGCTGCATTGCATATTGTTTTTGCAACGGAAGACGGGTTTCCTTATCAATCCATATCCGATAAGGCTCCCCTCCTTGTGGGGTGACTTCGACAATCCAAGATGGACGGTTGGCTGCCTTCTCTTCCCCGATGATGTTCGTTGATATGGCCTGTTTGATCCCTTTGATTTCGTTTCCGAGTTCAAAGGCAAAACGATACGGATCAGGGAAGGCAGGAAATCGATGAACTTGTTTTTCGGAAGGCCGGATCTGCCATTTCGTTTGCCCGTTATTGACGGTAATCAGCCCTTTGTTTGAACCTTCCAGTTCTTGTATATAATAGCGTCCGTGTTTGTCGGCCCAAATTTCCAATTTGGCTTGTGTGGTCGTCTTGCCTTGGGCATTCGTTTCGACAATTTCCAAAAATCCATGGTAGGCGTTGACGTCTTGAAAGGCTTTTTCCATCGCCTTGACAATGTTGGGATGGTCAAAGAGTGAAGCGAAATGGATCAGCAGCGATAGGGTCAACATAGCCGCGATGCCGGCGATGCTGGCCATCCAGGCCCGTTTTTTCTTTTTCTGTTTTGTTTGCACTAGTTGATCGGTGACCACACGGACCAGTTTGGCTGGAAAATCCCGCTCCGGCATGGCAGGCTCCCTGAGGCTGCGGACGAGCCTGACTGTATGAAACAGCTTTTGCAATTCGGGATCTGCCCCTAAATGTTCATGGTCTTTTGGTTTTTTCTCGGCGTTCAATTGATCGATATAATCGGATAATCGGCGTTCGTTGTCATGCATCGATGGACTCCTCCTTTGGATAACGGTTTTCTATGCATGTCGCTATGCCGATCTTCAAGGTAAAACAAGGACGAAGGCTGTGATCATTTCGATCATGGTGCATATCCGCGTTGTTTTGCCCATACACTGAAAGAAGAGGGGAAACAGGGAGGGAAGAGCGTGCAATTTTACTACGGCCCACACATGCCGCTGCGCGTTTTGGATGAGATTGAATTCTGGAAGCACCAAGAGGAAGAACATACGGTCGTCATTCGCGAGCTTGCGTCTGGATTGGAAGCGCCATATGTAGAAGCGTTGAAAAAATGGGAGGAGGCGCTTTCGGCTGCGCATCAGCACGCGGTCCGTTATATCGAATCGGTGGTTCGGGCCGGCCATTATGTTCCTGAACAACTGCATCAACAAGTGCTCCATTTTGTGTCGTACTGCCTAGAGCAGAGCCTTCAGTTCATCGAATTATGCCGGCAAATCAAAACCCGCAGCAAAGCCGTCAGCCAAAACCCGACCGCCAAGGTGATGCTCGATCACATCATTCGCGAATCGGAGTATTTTGTCGGCATCGCGCAGTTGTTGCTGTACGGTACTCATTCGGCATTGGCTGCACTGCGGACAGATTCATCGGCGACGTCATAGATGCAATGTAGTATAATGGAATTGGGTGCTTCCACCTATTATGATGAGCCACGAGGGGGACATAGCTGTGATTGTCACGACCACCAATACCATTGAGGGAAAAGAAATTGAAGAGTATTTGGGCATCGTAGCGGGAGAGGTCATTTTGGGCGCCAATGTCGTCCGTGATTTTCTCGCCAGCATCACCGACATCATCGGCGGGCGGAGCGGAACGTATGAAAGCAAGCTGGCCGAAGGGCGGGAGATGGCGATCNAGGAGATGGTCAATAAGGCGAGAAGCCTTGGCGCCAACGCCGTCATCGGGGTGGATCTCGATTTTGAAACGCTGCGCGACGGCATGATGATGTGCATTGCGACGGGGACGGCGGTGCGGCTGAAATCGTAATGGGAAAGCAGCGGGTCTATCGGCCCCTGCTTTTTTTTGCTTTGTCGGCTGCCGTTGTGGGGGTGTCAGTGCATCGGCTGTTGATGCTGATGGGGTTTTGCAGCTTGAAATAGGATTGACAGAAGAAAAAAAAGCGGTTTATGATTCGCATATATGAACAAATGCTCATATATTAAAATGTGAGGGAACAGCCATGAACGCAGAGGATCATTCGTTTTTAGATGAAAGTGTGATTGAGGAAGTGTCACGGATCTTTAAAGCCCTAGCGGATCCGACTCGGATGAAGATGTTGTATTTGTTGTCGCAGGAAGAATGCCATGTAGGCCATATTGCGGAAGTGCTCGGCATGTCGCAATCGGCGGTTTCCCATCAGTTGGCGCTGCTTCGGACGTTGCGGCTTGTGAAATATCGCCGTGAGGGGAAGATGTTGGTTTACTCATGTGATGACGAACATGTCATATCGTTGCTAAAGCAGGCGATTGATCACGCACAACACCAATAAATAAGGAGAGAAGATGGATGCATCATCACGCGCACGGCCATTGTGATCACCATCACGGGCATCATCACGGCAGAGAAGGAAATCAAAAAGGGCTGGCGATTGCCCTCGGTGTAACGATCGGGATCATGGTGCTCGAGTTTGTCGGCGGGCTTGTGACGAACAGCCTTGCTCTTCTTTCGGATTCGGGGCATATGCTGAGTGATGCCATTTCGCTTCTGTTAAGCCTGGCGGCGGTTTGGCTGGCGGCGAAGCCCGCGTCGCCGAAGAGAACGTATGGATTTTACCGGTTCGAGATTTTAGCGGCGCTAGTAAACGGGGTCACGTTGGTGGTGATTGCCGCTTGGATTATTTGGGAAGCGGTCGGGAGGTTTGTGAATCCACCTGCTGTCGCGAGCGGGCCGATGATGGCGGTGGCCGCCGTCGGGTTGTTGGCAAATCTCGTGAGCGCTTGGGTGTTAATGCGCAAAGGGGATGTCAAAGAGAACGTCAATGTCCGCAGTGCGTATTTGCACGTGATCGGCGATGCGTTAGGCTCGGTCGGGGCGATGGCGGCAGGGCTTGTCATCTGGCTGTTCGATTGGTACGCGGCCGATCCGCTCATTTCCATCGCGGTGGCGGTTTTGATTCTAAAAGGAGCATTTGCCGTAGTCAAGCAGACAGTGCATATTTTAATGGAAGGAACGCCGGCGGCGATTGACCATGCGGAAGTGAAGGCGGCGCTCTCGGGCATTGATGGGGTGATCGATGTCCACGATTTGCATATTTGGACGATCACCTCGGGGCTTGATTCGTTAAGCTGCCATTTGCTCATTGAGGAAGGATGCGATGGACAGGCGGTTTTGCAGCGGGCGATTGATTTGGTCGAAACGCGCTTTCACATTCGCCATGCGACGATTCAAATTGAAATGCCGCACATCCGCCATGGGGAGATGGAAGTGTGAGGGCGGGTCATCCATGACCACGCCCTTCTGTTATTGGCTGACGCCAGTCCAATTGGTTTGCAAGGCTTCAAGGAAAATGCGCACGTTTTGTTTGTTTTCCATAATCGGTGCATAGATGTAGGAAAACATTCGGTAAAACGGTGGATGGTTCAGGCGAACGATGGACAGGTGGCCGTGCTCGATGTCGCGGGCGACGACGCTGCGCGACAGCAAGGACAGGGCGTTGCCGTTGATCAACGTTTCTTTAATGCCTTGGTTGCTGCTGATGATCATGAGCGATTTGACTTTCAGCCCGTTCGAGCGGATGAAATGGTTGAAATATTCCCTTGTTCCCGACCCGACTTCGCGTGCCACCCATGCTTCGTTTTGCAGCTCGGCGATCGTGACCTCCTCTTTTTGCGCCAGTTCGTGGCGGTTGGAGGCGACGATGACAAGCTCGTCTTGCATGAACGGATGAACGGACAGTTCTTTTTCGTTCGTTTGCCCTTCGATCAAGCCGATGTCGACTTGATATGATTTGACGAGTTCGACAATTTCTTTTGTGTTGCCGATCATGACCTCAAGCTCCAACTCTGGGTAACGTTTTTGGAAATCGGGCAAAAGCGGCGGCAAAATATACTCTCCAATTGTAAAGCTCGCCCCGATTTTCAATTTTCCTTTGACGGAATGATGGTGTTCCAAAATGTCTTGTTTCGTTTGTTCATAAAGCGCCACCATTTGTTTGGCGCGGTCGTATAGGAGCTCGCCGGTCGGCGTCATGCGCAGCCGCTTCGGGGAGCGGATGAACAGTTTCGTTTGAAACTCTTTTTCTAAATTTTTGATGTGCAAGCTGACGCTTGGCTGCGACAAATGGAGAATTTCCGCAGTTTTGGTGAAGTTTTTTACTTCAGCTAAGGTGATGAACGTTTTTAACTCTTCATAGTACATGTCCGCCTCTCCTCCGTCCCCATGATGACCGTACTATTAGAAATACTAATAGTTTTAATAATTTATATTTATTTTACTAATGTTTTGTTTTGCGGTAAAGTGTAAATATGATACCCTCATTAAAGTATACTTGGCTTATAGGAATAATGGAATTTGGCGTTCGTCCTGTCGTTGAGACCGAAACGGCGCCAATCGTTCCATTTTATTTTATATTGTGAGGTGGACACCGTTGCAGCTGCAAGTAACCAACAGTCCGTTTACCCAGGAGCAGATTGAGCTTTTGAATCGTTTGTTGCCGACGTTGACGCCGTCGCAAAAGCTTTGGCTGAGCGGGTATTTGGCTGCTGCCGAGGCGGCGGTCGCCGTTTTGGATGCCGAAGCGCCGGCGCTGTTTGCTGGAAGCAGCAAACCGGTTTCGAAAGAAGTGACGGTATTGTACGGCTCGCAAACCGGCAATGCGCAAAAGTTGGCTGAAAAAGCCGGCAAGGCGCTCAAAGAGCGTGGTTTTGAAGCGAAAGTGTTGTCCATGCTTGATTTTAAGCCGAACGAATTAAAGAAAGTGGAGACGCTGCTCATTGTCGTGAGCACGCATGGGGAAGGCGATCCGCCGGACAATGCGGTATCGTTTTACGAATTTCTCCACAGCAAACGGGCGCCAAAACTGGATCATCTCCGTTTCTCCGTCCTCGCGCTCGGCGATACGTCGTACGAGCATTTTTGCCAGACGGGGAAAGATTTCGACAAACGTCTTGAGGAGCTGGGCGGAACACGGTTTTATCCGCGCGTCGATTGCGATGTCGACTATGAAGAAGCGGCGGCGAAATGGCTTGATGGCGTGCTTGGCGAGTTAAGCAAAGAAGCGAATGCCCATGTTGGGGCCACGCCGCTTTTGTCCGTTGCGGCCACGGCGCCAAAAATGGAACCAGCTGTCGTCTATTCGCGGAAAAACCCGTTCCCGGCGGAGGTGCTTGAAAACATCAACTTAAACGGCCGCGGATCGAACAAGGAAACGCGCCATTTGGAATTGTCGCTCGAGGGATCGGGGTTGAAGTACGAACCGGGCGATGCGCTTGGCATTTTCCCGAAAAATGATCCCGAGCTTGTCGACCTCATCATCCAAGAAATGAAATGGAACCCGGAAGAAACGGTGACGATCGACAAAGATGGGGAAGTGCGGTCGCTGCGTGAAGCGCTCACCTCACATTTTGAAATTACGGTGCTGACGAAAGCGCTGTTGCAAAAGCTGGGGACGCTGTCAAAAAACAGTGAGCTCCAAGCGCTTGTGGCGCCCGGCAATGAAGCCAAATTGAAAGAATACGCCAAAGGCCGTGATTTGTTGGATGCGCTCCGCGATTTCGGCCCATGGGACGCCACTCCGCAGCAACTCATCTCCATCTTGCGGAAAATGCCGCCGCGCCTGTACTCGATCGCGAGCAGCTTAGCGGCCTATCCAGATGAAGTGCACTTGACGATCGGTGCGGTCCGTTATGAGTCGCACGGCCGCCTGCGCAAAGGGGTGTGCTCGACGTTCTGCGCCGAACGCGTCCAAGTCGGCGATACGTTGCCGGTCTTTGTGCAGCCGAACCCGAACTTTAAGTTGCCGAAGGATCCCGACACGCCGATCATTATGATCGGTCCAGGCACCGGAGTGGCGCCGTTCCGCGCCTTTATGCAAGAGCGCGAGGCCATCGGGGCGAAAGGAAAATCGTGGCTCTTTTTCGGGGACCAACACTTTATGACCGACTTCCTGTATCAAACCGAATGGCTCGCATGGTTGAAAAGCGGTGTGCTGACCAAAATGGATGTCGCCTTCTCTCGCGATACGGAGAAGAAAGTGTATGTGCAGCACCGGATGATTGAACGAAGCAAAGAGCTGTTCGGTTGGCTTGAGGAAGGTGCTGTCGTCTACGTTTGCGGCGACAAGCAACACATGGCGCGCGACGTTCATCAGACGTTGATCGAGATTATCGAAAAAGAGGGCGGCATGAGCCGCGAACAGGCGGAAGCGTATTTGACGGAAATGCAAAAGCAAAAACGGTACCAACGCGACGTCTATTAATCTCTAAAGAAGGAGTGGAATCGGAAATGGCGAAAGTCGTGTTAAAAGCGCCGGACGGACCGCCAAGCGATGTCGAGCGCATTAAACAGGAAAGCCGTTACTTGCGCGGCACGCTTGCCGAAACGATGGAAGACCCGCTCAGCGCGGGCATCCCAGATGATGACAACCGGCTGATGAAGTTTCACGGCAGCTACTTGCAAGACGACCGCGACGTGCGCACCGAACGGCAAAAACAAAAGCTTGAACCGGCCTATCAATTTATGATCCGCGTGCGCACGCCGGGCGGGGTGGCGACGCCCGAACAGTGGCTTGTCATGGATGAACTTGCCCGCAAATACGCGAACGGCACGTTAAAATTAACGACGCGCCAGGCGTTCCAACTGCACGGCGTCTTGAAATGGAACGTGAAAAAAACGATGCAAGCCATCAATGGCGCCTTGATGACGACACTCGCCGCCTGTGGTGACGTCAACCGAAACGTCATGTGCAACCCGAACCCGTACCAGTCGGAAGTGCATGCGGAAGTGTATGAATGGGCGAAGCTGATCAGCGACCATTTGTTGCCGCGGACGCGGGCGTACTACGAAATTTGGCTGGACGACGAGAAAGTGGCGGGGACGCCGGCGGTTGACGGCGAAGAAGAGCCGATTTACGGACCGACGTATTTGCCGCGGAAGTTTAAAATCGGCATCGCCGTTCCGCCGTCGAACGACGTCGATGTGTTCTCGCAAGACATCGGGTTCATCGCCATTGTCGAAGACGGCAAGCTTGCCGGGTTTAATGTCGCCATCGGTGGCGGCATGGGGATGACCCATGGGGACAAAACGACGTATCCGCAGCTTGCCAAGGTGATCGGCTTCTGCCGGCCGGATCAAGTGGTCGAGGTGGCGGAGAAAATTATGACCGTTCAGCGTGACTACGGCAACCGCTCATCGCGCAAACACGCCCGCTTTAAATACACGATCGACCGCCTTGGCCTTGAAACGGTGAAAGAAGAAATTGAGCGCCGCCTTGGCTGGAAGCTCGGCGAAGCGCGCCCGTACCATTTCGAGCATAGCGGCGACCGCTATGGCTGGGTCGAAGGCGTCAATGGGACATGGCACTTCACACTCTTTGTCGAAGGCGGACGCGTCAAAGACTACGACGATTACAAGCTGATGACCGGCCTGCGCGAAATCGCGAAAGTCCATACGGGAGATTTCCGGCTGACGCCAAACCAAAACTTGGTCATCGCTAACGTCACGAGCGAGAAAAAGCCGGAAATCGAGGCACTCATCGCCGAATACGGCTTGACCGACGGCCGCCGGTACACCGCCTTGCGCCGCAACGCGCTCGCCTGTGTCGCCTTGCCGACGTGCGGTTTGGCGATGGCGGAAGCGGAGCGGTACTTGCCGAAACTGCTCGATAAAATCGAGGAAATTATCGATGAAAACGGTTTGCGCGACGAAGAAATCACGATCCGCATGACGGGCTGTCCGAACGGCTGCGCCCGCCACGTGCTCGCGGAAATCGCCTTCGTCGGCAAAGCGGTCGGCAAATACAACATGTACCTTGGAGCCGCGTTCAACGGCACGCGCTTAGGCAAACTGTACCGTGAAAACATCGGCGAGGAGGAAATTTTGCGCGAACTGCGCATGCTCCTATCCCGCTATGCGAAAGAGCGGCTTGACGGTGAACACTTCGGCGACTTCGTCATCCGCGCCGGCATCGTCAAAGAAGTGACGGATGGGACGAATTTCCATGATTAAAGTGGTCAGGGTGAAATGGAAACCAGCCTCTCCTTGTTTAGGGGAGGTTGGTTTTTTGTTGCTTTCATGCAATGGCTTCGGTGTTTTGTTCATTGTAGCCGCATTCAATCTATATTAGGTTGTAATAAAGGATTTCCGATCTCCATGTCCTATCTTTATCACTTGAAAAGCTGGCACGGTGACAAAAAGAGCGAACAATGCTATGTAAAAAAGTTGCAACTTATATAATTCACAAAATATTTCAACTATATTATAGTAGTGTTATGAACTTGTATTTTTCAGATCATGACCAAGGGCAAACATTTTTTCCAAGATCGTATGCAGCGATCACGTGAATGGAAAGGGGGAGAAGATATTATGAAGATGGGAACAGAAAAACAAACATACTTGAATTACATCAATGGCGAATGGATTCATTCCTCCACTGGAAAAATCGAAGCCAGCCTTAACCCAGCCAACATCGATGATATCGTCGGCTACGTTCAAGAGTCCGGAGTCGAGGATGTGAACGTTGCGGTTGAGGCGGCGCGAAGGGCGCAGGCGGCATGGCGGAAGCTGTCCGGCCCGAAACGCGGAGAGTATTTGTTCCGCGCGGCTGACGTTCTTGAGAAACGGCTTGACGAGATCGCCGAAACGATGACAAGAGAAATGGGAAAAACGCTCCCGGAAGCAAAAGGGGAAGTGCAGCGGGGAGTCAATATTTTGCGCTACTATGCTGGGGAGGGGATGCGGTCCATCGGCGAGGTCATTCCATCCATGGACGGCGAAGCGTTGATGTTTACCACGCGCGTGCCTCTTGGCGTGGTTGGGGTCATCACGCCGTGGAACTTTCCAGTCGCGATTCCGATTTGGAAAATCGCACCCGCCATCGTCTATGGAAAC
>NZ_LDPD01000014.1:22728-23017 GCF_001026865.1 Geobacillus sp. ZGt-1
AAGAAACAGCTGTCACCGCCGCGAAAATCGTGGAGTGCTTTGATCAAGCGGGGCTGCCGGCCGGCGTTGTGAATTTGGTGACGGGCAAAGGATCGGTCATCGGCAATGCGATCGCCGAACACCCCCATATTCATGGCATCACCTTCACCGGCTCCAATGAAGTCGGCAAAACGATCGCCCAAAAAGCGGTGGCCCGAGGGGCGAAATACCAGCTGGAAATGGGCGGAAAGAATCCGGTGATCGTGCTCGAGGACGCTGACCTTGATCGCGCCGTCGAAGCGACGATTAG
>NZ_LDPD01000014.1:23075-25117 GCF_001026865.1 Geobacillus sp. ZGt-1
AGTTCCATCTATGAATCGTTTAAAGAACAATTATTAGCGAAGATTAAACAGTTGAAAATTGGCGACGGACTGGAAGAAGGCGTCTGGATGGGCCCGTGCGCCAGCCGGAAGCAGTTGGAGACGATTCTTTCTTATATCGAAAAAGGGATCGAAGAAGGGGCGACATTGCTTTGCGGCGGCCGCCGCTTGGTCGATGGAGAGCTCGGAAACGGGTTTTATATAGAGCCGACGGTGTTTGAGAACGTATCCCCGAACATGACGATCGCTCGCGAGGAAATTTTCGGGCCGGTGCTCGCCTTAATTAAAGTGGACACGTTTGAAGAAGCGTTAACCTTAGCCAATGACACACCGTTTGGCCTTAGCGCCTCGATTTTCACGCAAAATATCGGCAAGATGCTCGCGTTCATCCAAGACATCGAGGCCGGACTCGTCCGGATTAATGAAGAAAGCGCCGGCGTCGAACTGCAAGCGCCGTTTGGCGGGATGAAGCAGTCCAGCTCCCACTCGCGGGAACAAGGACGGGCGGCCATCGAGTTTTTCACGGCGATTAAAACGGTGTTTGTAAAAGGATAAGAAGTTGAGGAAAGTGCGCTGCCGTTTGGGCAGGGCGCTTTTTTAGCGTGAGGGAATTGGCAAAGGCGATTGTCGGCGAGCAAACGGTTTGCTTACATATAGAGGAAATAGCATGTGCGGGAGGGAGAGCGGCATGAGCCAATCAGGCGAGCAACGCCGGTATACGCTCGGCGAGTTCTTTTCTTTAGCTGGAGACGAGCGGATGGAGCTGTACGAAGGAACGATTGTGTTGATGTCCCCAGCTCCTTATGAGCATGAAGGGGTGGTCGCCAATTTGATTGCCGAGTTTCGCATGGCGTTAAAAGGAAGTCCTTGTCTTGTGTTCGGCAGCAACCTCCAAGTCTTTTGTTTGAAGATGAACAAAAAGGAACGAAAAATGTAACGGTGCTGCCCGACCTATCTATTATTGGTGATCGAACGAAACTGCGCCAAGGTCGGTGTTACGGCGCCCCCGACCTAGTGGTGGAAGTGTTGTCGCCAAGCACCGCCCGCAACGACCGGCTGCTTAAGCGTCATTATTATGAGAAAGCAGGAGTCCGCGAGTATTGGATTGTCGATTATCAGCACCAGGTGATGGAAAAATACGTTTGGCAATCGGGAGCGTTTCAGCTAGAAGACGTGTACGATGCAGCCAACGGGGCGGCTGCATCGACCACGTTTCCCGAGGTGCGCTTTTCCGTGAAGGAGATTTTTACGTTTTTGACGTCGTGAAGAGCGGCACAGGCACATACAAAATAACAACAAGCATAACGGCCGACTCAAAGAAATGATCCGTATCGCGAAACGGGCAGCAGAGTCGGACTTGCCAGTGTTCATTATGGGGGAAAGCGGAACCGGCAAGGAGCTGTTCGCCCAGGCGATTCATCAGGAAAGCCCGCGGGCTGACCGCCCATTCGTTCCTGTAAACTGTGCGGCCATTCCTGACGCTTTGCTGGAAAGCGAATTGTTCGGCTATGTGGAGGGATCGTTTACACATGCGAAAAAAGGAGGAAAAATCGGGCTGTTTGAACTGACGGACGGGGGAAATGGTTAAATAAGTTGAACAAGAGCGTAGCTAACGGACAGGCGGGCTTAGGCGGCCCGCCTGCTTTATCGTCATAAAATGACATTCTTAATTTTGTAGATTTCCCGTTCGTGTTCGATGACTTTGTTCGAGAGGAAGGTGATGTCAAGCTTGATGTTGTTCAGCTGTTCGGTGAATGATTGGGCATGGGAATCGACTTTTTTCTCTAAGGCGTCGAGTCTTTGGTGGATGGAAGAGACTTCACCGTGAAGTTTATGCACGTCCATCGCGAGGGCGTCGAGTGCAGCGTCGGTTTCATCCTGGCGGTGAAGAAGAGCAGACATCAGATCATACAGCTCTTTTTGGCCGGCTTTGATATGGGCTTGTTCTTCTTCTAACCGCTTTTGGCCTTCAAGGAGAGCTTGCTGGATCCGTCGGAATTCTTCCTGTTCTTTTCGCATTTCTT
>NZ_LDPD01000014.1:25356-28982 GCF_001026865.1 Geobacillus sp. ZGt-1
TTTCGCATTTCTTGTTGTTCCGCTTCCAGCCGTTTGTGGCTTTCGACGAGGAGATGCAACGTGTTTTCGATATGACCGAGCCGGTCGAACAGTTGCAAGAGGATCTCTTCGCTCATGTTGGCCCCTCTTTCATCTTAATTTCCTTCATTATAGCACATATGTTCTTGTTAGACAAGCAGGAATGGTGTATATAGGAAAGCGTACAAACATATGATACAATGGATAAACAAACTGACAAATCTCAGTGCGGGCATCGGCCAGTACGTTTTAGAAAGGGATCGATGTATGCTTTACGTTTCTCCTGCCAAAATCGCAAGCTATTTTTATCATGAGTGCGAGCGGAATTTTTATTTTCAGTCGTTGGCGAAAGAGCGGCGCGGCGAGCTCGATGTGCCGGAAGAGCTGTTTGAGCGGCCCGCGGTTCATGAGGGAGTGCTGCGCCGAGGAGTTGAGTGGGAAGAGGAAGTGATCACGACCCATTTGGCCGGCCAAGTGAAGATGGGAGAGCGAGAGCCTGGCGTGCCGATTTCCCACTGCTATTTGGATGGCGAGGAAACGATCCGCGAGTTGAAGCGGCCGAGCAAGCGATATTTGTATCAGCCGACATTGATCGCGCCGCCGCGCTTTTACGAACGGTACGGGTTGGATCGGGACGACATCCATTTTGCGGCGTGCCGCCCGGATTTGATTGAGTGCATACCGGGACAAAACGGCTTTGTGTTTCGCATCATCGACATCAAATCATCAGACGTGTTGAAGCTTTCCCACCGCGTGCAAACGGCGTTGTACGCCTTGATTTTGTCTTCCGTTTTAGAGGAGCACGGCATTAGGGGCAATGTGGATTGGCGCGAAGCGGGGGTATGGACGTACAAAACCGAGCAGCCGCAAGCAGCGGATATCAGCCAGTTGCTCCCGTATCTCGAACAGTTTTTGGCTGGCGAACTGACGGCGCTGGCCGAGAAGCAACCCGATGAGCTGTTTTGGCACTTAGATTACCGGTGTGAATGGTGTCCGTTTTATGACTATTGTTTCGACAAAGCACGGCAACAGAAGCACATTTCCCTCGTTCTGTACTTATCGAACTACACGTCCCGCTTCATCCGTGAGCGGCAGCTGCCTGAGACGATCGGTGAGTTTCGCCAATTTCTTGAACGTCAAGAAAACAGGCATGTGCTGAAACAAAACGCCGGGCTGGCGCGCCAACTTCGGCGGCTTGAAGCGCAGCTTGAGGCCATCATGCAAGAAAAAGTCGTTCCTTATGATCGGGCGGTGACGCATATGCCGATATGGGAAGACATCCGTCTTATTCTCACCGCGCAACGCGACCCGTTGACGGGCAAGATCGCGGCGGCATCGCTGTACCGTGTTGGTGGAACAGACGTGTTTGGAACGGGATCGGAAATGCATCATGTTATCGCCGGTTCGTTTGAGGAATGTGACGAGGTCGGCCGAAAGTTGGCCGATGCGCTGGACCGCCTGCTTCATACGGTGCACGATTACAACCGAGAGCGAGAGTGGCGGGCGCAAAAGTCCGTGCAGGCGTATGTCGTCGACAACTATGAATGGGACAATGTGCAGCAGCTGCTTCAAGCGCTTTTGTTCGATCCAGACTATAACGAAAAAGCTGTTCGGCTGCTGTCGTATTTTCATAGCAGCTCATTAGCAAGTGCCAGCGATCATCCGTCCGAAATCGTTCCGCTTCCTGTCGTTGTCCTGACAACGGCTGTGAGCCAGCTGTTCGCCTTGCCGACGCATGTTGCGTACCGTCTTGAAGACTTGTCGCGGTATATTGCGGCCTACCATGATTCGCCGTTTCTGTACTCGGCGAGCGAGCGCTTTTCGTTCCGCTTGACAAACGCCATGAAACTGGATGTGCTGCATGATGCCTGGCAAACAGGGGACACGGAAACACGGCAAGCGGTCGAGAAGGAGCTGAGCCGCCGCCTTTGGGCCGCTCACAGCATCATTCAAGGAATCCGTGCGTGGGCCGAGAGCGTCGATCCTTCGCCACTTATGGTCTGGCCGGAAAAATTTGCGTTTCCTCATTCGGCTGATTACCGTGATCCGCTTGTGTCCAAGCTGGCGTTTATGGCGCGCTACGAGGCGCTATTAAACTACTTGGAAATTCGCCGAAGCCGCCTGCTCCCGCTTTCGGAGCGGCTTGAGAACGGAGTGACGCTTCATGTCACGTACCTTGGCGGCGATCGGTTCCGATTGAACAACCGGCAGGCGCTTGAAGCGATCGATCAAAAGGCGAGCTGGATTTTGACGGAGTGCAATGAGGAAGGGGAAAAGGCGCAACAGGCGTTTCCAGATTATAAGTATTCCAGCGAATGGAAGCCGCCCCAATGGGCCAATTTGTACTTTACCCGCATTCGCGCCATCGAAGATGATGGCAAGACAGCTGAACTCGAGCTCGAGTTGCCCAAATGGATCGACCGGTTTCCGCTTGTGGAAGGAGAGGAGTATCGGCTGTCGATCCGGCATGCCGATTTTACCACCCGGCGTGTCTTGCAGGCGTTGCAACAGTTGGACGAGGACAATCATCGCATCTTGGACTTGATTCGCGATCCGATCCGGTATCGGAAAACGTTTCGTCCCAACTGGGATGTAGAGGAGGTGAAGGCGCTCCTCCGCCAAAGCGGGCTGACGAAAAGCCAGCGCCAGGCGTTTCTTCAATTTCTTCGTCATACGTTGACACTCGTCTGGGGGCCGCCTGGCACCGGAAAAACGCACTTTATCGCCGCCGCTCTTCAGTTGCTTATGGCGATTTACGAACATCAGGGGCGGAGGCTTGCCATTCTCATCTCCGGCTTCACTCACGCGGCGATTGAAAACTGCCTGCGCAAAATTCAGGAGCTTGTGCCGCGGCGCAGCGTCCATATCGCGAAACTCGGCGAGATTCAGACGGAAAACGCCAAAGGAATCGCCGAGGTGGCGGACCGTGACCTTCTCGGATGGCTTGGCAGCGGCGGCCATCGGGTGCTTGGCGCCACGCTGTACGGCATTCAAAGGGCATACGAAAAAGGCTATATAGAAGGGTTTGACGTCGTCGTCCTTGATGAGGCGTCGCAAATCCGCGTGGCCGATTCACTGTTGGCGTTACGCCATGTCAAAAAAGCAGGCAGGTTGCTCATTGTCGGCGACCATTTCCAGCTGCCGCCGATCATTCAAGGGACGTATGCGGCCGGCGAAGGGGAGCCGCACTTGTTCGACTCGATTTTCCGCCTGTTGTTTGACGCCGATGTCGAGAAGCGGTATACCCGCCAACTGACGGACAATTTCCGCATGAATGAGGCGCTTTGCCGCTACCCGGCCGATCGGATTTATGGACGTGACTATACAGCGTTCAACCGCCAAATTGCCGAGCAAACATTGGCGCTCGTCGACGCTCCAACTGCCGATGAATGGGTGGAAGCGGCGATCGACCCCGATTATCCGCTTGTTGTTTGCGTTTATGATGGTGCGCACGGCACGCAAGAAAATGAGGCCGAAGCGCGCTGGGTGGCCAACATAACGAGGGTGCTTCGGGAACGGCTCCTTGATGGTGATGGAAAACGGTATGATGACACGCCGGATGGCGATCAAGCGTTTTGGCGCCACGGGCTGTTTATCATCTCGCCACA
>NZ_LDPD01000138.1:0-283 GCF_001026865.1 Geobacillus sp. ZGt-1
TTCATGTGGAGAATCAAAGCTACGTGCAACCATCGTTTCCAGAGCGCATGTTTATCTATTTCAGCCGTCTGTTTGAAAAATACCGCACGCGCATCGTTCCGATCGCTGTCTTCAGCCATGATGCCCTTCGCGAGGAACCATCCGTGTTCTCAATCGAGTTTCCCTTTGGCGACGTGCTGCAGTTTCGCTTTTTCCCCGTAGAGCTGCGCAAGAAACATTGGAGAGACTACATCCGGCATGACAATCCGATCGCAGCTGCCCTCCTTGGCAAAATGGGGTATAC
>NZ_LDPD01000139.1:0-1138 GCF_001026865.1 Geobacillus sp. ZGt-1
ATAAAGTGATAATTTACACTTATCTGTGCAAGTCTTTTCCTTCCCTTTCCCGCCAGAATTTTGATAATCGGGCAACAAAGCGTTCTTCACTTTACCTCTTTGCCAATATTGAACCATGTACTTATAAAGTAACCGTTTGGTTTTGCCCGTCTTTTCCATCGCTATTCGAATGAGAGAACCCCTTGTTTCGCTTTCATATATTTCCGGCTCTTGTAAAACCATGTCTTTGATGCATTCCCAGCGTTCATCTCTCAACATTTTATTTTTTTCAGGAAGTTGTTCCTCATCTTGATAGATAAAACCATAAGGATCATTATCGATAAACGATAATAATTGTTCTGCATGTAATTGCTGCAAATCAGAGATTTTCCGCTTAATGGGTAGTGCTTTTTCTTTTTCAATATCGATGGTGTAACAGATTACATTACCTTCATCAATCCAAAGGATACGCTCCAATTGTTTCTTGCCGCTAGCTTCTTCAATACTGATGATGTCATTTATTACAAACATTTGATCCCTTCTTTCTTATATAAAGTCTAGTTTGAAAACATCTTCCACCCAAAGGTGCGTGTGAATCTTTTGATTAATATCTACACGTATTTCTCGGTGAGCAATTAAATACTTAAGGATTTCTAATCCCATTCCATTTTCTAATTGAAATGTGTTATCAAATTCTGTTACCACTTCTATAATCGAAGTATTATATTTCTTAATGAATGATTTCATTTGTTGAGCATAAGTATGAAGTGCTGATGTAGGCAAACCTTCTATACCAAAATAGGACGAATGTAACCATTCAACATTTTCAATCAGGTTCCTAGGCATTTCTTTTTCCGTGACAATTCCCCAATCAATCCCACGATCTTCCCAATAAGAACGTTCAATTTCTAATTTCTCAATGGTTCGTTGATTCTCCAGTTCTTTTGACGGTTTTATTGTTCGGGCATAATGTTTTGTGCCCGCTGAAGTGGTTACCGTGATAAGAAAATCAGTGGTCATGACAATTGGTATTTGGGATTTCGGATCTGTTGGATGTTTAATGCCTTTGTTTGTGGCAATAAACAATGTATCTTCGCGATTTAATGGAAATTGTTCTCGTATATCAACAACAGACCGATTCCATTCCAATACATAGAAA
>NZ_LDPD01000140.1:0-2524 GCF_001026865.1 Geobacillus sp. ZGt-1
GACAACCCGGTCGCGGCCGCTCTGGTAAGCAAAATGGGGGATGATGAAAGTGAAAGAGTGGCCGCGGTGTCTTTGTTCCGGCCCTTGCGCGTATTGCATTGAGAATGCTTGGTATTGCAGTCGGGGGTGTGATCTTTTCTCTTCCATGCATCCTGCTTGCCAGCTGATTGATGGGTTAGGGCAGCGATGGGGAACGTTGACGGTCATGCAAAAGCGTGGTAAGATAACATAAAAACATACTATTCATATTTATTTACTATGAATTAAAGGATGGCTGAAAGGGGAGAGAGCAGTTGATTCGATTCCAGTATATTGAGAGCGGAGGGGAACGTTTGGCGGTTTCGATTCATGATCCAGCTGTGTCGGTTGATCGTGATGATGTGCCTGTTGTTGTCATTTGTCATGGGTTTATCGGTACGAGGATTGGTGTGGATCGGTTGTTTGTCCAAGCAGCGGAAAGATTTGCTTCGGCCGGAGTCGGAGTCGTCCGTTTTGATTATGCTGGTTGTGGGGAGAGCAGTGGAGAATATGGAAAAAACCGATTTGATGATTTCATTCGACAAACGAGAGATGTCATTCGTACAGTGGAACAATTTCCGTCGTTTCAGCGTCGGCCGCTTGTGCTTCTCGGCCATAGTTTGGGAGGGGCGGTGGCGACGGTCACAGCTGCATTGGATCGGCGAGTCGAACGATTGGTGCTTTGGGCGCCTGTTGCGTATCCACATGCAGATATTGTCCGCATTGCCACAGATGGGTATGGCCGCTCGGATGGTGAAACGATTGAGTACCGCGGATATCGATTGTCCCCTTCCTTTTTCACTTCGCTCGTTGATATCGACCCGTTGCAGGCGGCGAAACAGTTTCCGGGTGATGTCCTCCTTGTCCATGGAATAGCCGATCAAGAAATTCCTGTCATGTATGCAGATGTCTATGGGGAAGCATTCGGGCAACGAGCCGATTCACGATTTGCCAAACATGTCATCTCTAAAGCGGATCACACGTTTTCTTCCGTCTCCGCGCGAGAACAGTTGCTGCAGATCACGACGGCTTGGCTTTTCCAACGTGCGGTGGTCGTCTAGCAAGGGAAGGTGCCCACGAAGGAGCGGGCACCTTATCATTTCGAATGTCTTTGGTGTCGTTATTCTGATGTTCTCGTTGAAGCGGCGGACTTGTTCGGTGATCGCGAAAGAAGACGGCTGTCCTAGGGCTAGCCATCTGTTCGTGAGCCGATCGGGCGGAACGCGGCAGCGGGATGATCATGCGACAGGCGCGGGCCGTTCCCGAATAGCTTCTCCCGCATGGTTCCAGGGGTGTAGGCGGTTTTGTATAGACCGCGTCGTTGCAGGATGGGAACGACATATTCAATGAAATCGTCCAAATCTTTGGGCGTGATCAGATGGGTTAAATTGAATCCATCCACCCCCGAGCGCCGAGCTCGCTCTTCGATGGCGTCGGCGACCTGTATCGGGTTGCCGATTATGACGGATTCCCGTGTGAGCGTTCCGGCTTTTTGAAGCGCCTCACCGATCGTTAGCGGTTTTGTGGCGTCTTTTGTTAATGAAGCGGCTTTGTAGTGTCCATGATCCGTGGCGCGGAACAAGAACGGTTCATCGGCTGGCTTTGCTTCATATTCAGCCAAGTCATAGCCGCTCGCCCCGCTGAATTGGGCTTTGGCGGCGTCCATGCTCCATAGGCGGCGCAATTGTTCATATTTTGCTTCCGCTTGCTCCGTCGTTTTGGCGACAATGACCGTCAAAAAGGTGAAAAATTTCAGTTGTTGCGGATCTCTTCCGTATCGCTCGGCTCGTTGGCGAATGTCTTGAATGTAGAATGACAGCCGTTCGGGGGACGGAGCGCCGACGAAAACACATTCCGCATGTTTGGCCGCGAACGCCCTCCCGCGTTCGGATGAACCAGCTTGGTACAACACTGGTGTGCGTTGCGGGGAAGGCTCGCATAAATGCGGACCTTCGACAGAGAAAAAGGCGCCGTGATGGTTGATCGGATGAATTTTGGCAGGATCAATCAACACGCCTGTCTCTCGATCTTCGAGGAAGGCACCTTCTTCCCAGCTTCCCTCCCACAACTTATAAGTCACTTCCAAACACTCATCCGCGATCTCATATCTCTGATCATGGGTGATCATTCTCTCCAATCCAAAGTTTTTGGCCGCATTAGGCAAATAAGAGGTGACAATATTCCACGCGATGCGGCCGTTTGTCAGATGGTCAAGCGTGGAAAATCGTCTTGCGATATGGAACGGGTGCTCATAAGTGGTGCTTGCCGTTAACACGAATGAAAGATGGGTCGTGACGCTCGCCATGACTGGAATGATTAAGGAAGCGTCGTTTAGTGGAAACTGCATCCCGTCGCGAATCGATGGATCTTTGCTTTGTCGATACGTGTCGTACACCCCGAGCACATCAGCAAAGAAAACAGCGTCAAACAGCCCTGCTTCGAGGCGCTTAGCCATTTCGATCCAGTAATGGAGCTCTTTGTAGCGGCGGTGGCGCTCGCTGTCGGG
>NZ_LDPD01000141.1:0-427 GCF_001026865.1 Geobacillus sp. ZGt-1
CATAGGTACGATAAAAACGGCAGAAGGAACTCCAATTGTCACGACCGGGATGACGTTTCAATCCCTTTATAGGTACGATAAAAACTTCACATTTTAAGACCGTACATATCCACAAAAAACTGGTACACTTTAGGTTCGCCTAGTTGTAGGATTTCGACCACCGCTTTTTTGACTTCTTCTTTCACCTGTGATGTCCAGACAGACGTTTGAAAGTACCATCGACTGATGATTTCATCCAATTTGTCCATGTTGTCCATGTTTTGAATGTAGCCGATCAAGTCATAGATCGTGATCATGGTTTCTTCACCCCCAGTTCATTCATTGCAACTAGTAGACACAAGCAGATTTCCCGGTTCGCTGTGCCGAATCTAATCCCGGATTCCAGGCCTTCTTTGATCATCTGCCGAAGTTTCAATCCCTCATAGGT
>NZ_LDPD01000142.1:0-879 GCF_001026865.1 Geobacillus sp. ZGt-1
AAAAAATACATAGGCTTGCCGGCTCAATGAATTTACCTTTCAACCGAGCGAGAAGGGAGCGACTGAACGGCAGAAAGCGCGTGCCGCAAGCGGTAGCTCTCTCCCGTAAACGCGAGAATGTGGGCGTGATGGACCAAACGATCCACCAGCGCTGCCGTCAGGCGGTTGTCCCCAAACACTCGATTCCACTGTCCAAACTCTAAATTCGATGTCACGATGACACTTTTTCGTTCATAACAATCGGCAATGATGTGAAACAGCAGTTCCGATCCCTGCTTTTGAAAAGGTACATAGCCGAGTTCGTCCAAAATCAACAGCTCGCATGTGTCGATTTGCCGTTTGAGCCGTCCGAGGGTGCCGTCTTTTAACGCTTCTTCGAGCTGGGCGACAAGATCGGCGACACGGAAAAACCGAACTTCATGGCCCCGTTCACACGCTTTTAATCCTAATGCGGTGGCGAGATGGGTTTTTCCTGTTCCCGGCGAACCGAAAAGCAGGACGTTCTGTTTTTGCTCCAAAAAGCGAAGGTCGCAAAGTTCTTCCTTCGAGGTCGTGGTCGGCCAATGAATCTGATCCGACCATTCGTAATCTTTGAGCCATTTCAACTCCCGGAACTTCGCCTTCTTGATCAATCGAGCCTGTTTTGCTTTCTGACGGAACGACAGCTCCAACGCCAACACATCACGCAAAAACTGTTCCTTGGTCTCGTAGGCCACCTCCTCGAATCGATCCGCGATGTACGCCAAATGCAGGGCTTTACAAATCTCTTTTAAATCCATCTTCATGCCCGGCTTCCCCCTTCCCTTGACGGACAAAGACGTTGATCATACACATGTAAATCGGTTTCATAGTCGACTAAAACGGAAGGGGTGTATGATT
>NZ_LDPD01000143.1:0-245 GCF_001026865.1 Geobacillus sp. ZGt-1
TTTCTGTGTGCTTTCAATCCTTCGCTTTTCCGGTACACCTCGACGAGCTCCTCTATCGTCCGGCCCGCGATATCGGCCGGAAACGGCGGCATGTCCAATACGGCCACCGCCATTTTTCCCAAATTCTGAAATACGGTGGAGAACTTCGGAATCGAGTACGACTTCAAATCCAGTCCTCGAATCTTTCTGAATCTCTGTGATCCGGTACTGGTCAACCAAAACCGAAAATACCGTCTCGATCCCTC
>NZ_LDPD01000144.1:0-1920 GCF_001026865.1 Geobacillus sp. ZGt-1
CCCGCCGCTTTGGCCGCCGCGACGAGCGGCGGGGCGTCTGGGCCGGCGCCGAAAATGACGAGGCGCGGTTTCGGCCAAAAATGTTGGATGTAAAACGCGCCGTCATCTGTTTCCTGCACCCCGTTCCGGCCGCGGAAAAACGGGGTGCCATGCAGCGCGTTGAGCCATTCCGGCCTCGGCGGTGAAACATAGCCGCCGAAGCGTTCCCCTGTTTCGCTTTGGAAAAACGGCGGTTCCTTAGGATGAGCGATGCTTCGCGCCATCAGCACATGTTCGCCGCGGTCAAGGCGCTGTTTCAACGTAAGCCAATCCGGTTTCGTCTCGTTTGTGACCGGCTCAAGCCAAACATGGATGACGCCGTCGCATCCGCTTCCTTGCCCCCACCCTCCGTCATCTTCTGCGCGCAAGTCAAACGATAGGGCCGCCGCCTGCCGGCTTGACAGCACTTCGATCGCATGCGCAGCCACCGCTTCTTCGAGGCATCCGCCGCTTAATAAGCCGGTTGTCTTTCCGTCTGCTCCGATCCACATCCATGTTCCTTCCTTTTGGTAGGCCGAGCCTTCCACGTCAATCGTGATGGCGAATACACCATCGTTCGGCGCGGCGGCCATGGCATTGAGCGCGGCATAGTAGCTTTCCATGCTTATCCTCCTTCCGCATGGCGCCAAAGGCGGCTAAGCTGTTGAAAACGCGGCGTGACGATCAATAAACTTTCATAATGGCCGTAAGCGGCAGCCACCGTCGGCACGAGCCGCATCAGCGCGTACGTGAGCGCTTGAAGCGGCACGCTCGGGTGGAACCGACCGACCGCTTTGAGCATCTCGTTCGTTTCTGCCATGGCTTCGGCCGTGCGAAACAGCACGCTTAGATGATATTTTGCTTCGTTTCGTTCAAGCGGTCCGCTAAGAAGGGTGGAGACGTGTTCGCTGAGTTCTTCGGCCAATGCGGCGAGCCGTTGAAAAAGCGGATAGGTATACCGATGTTCTTGCACGTATGGGCGCAGCTGTTGCTGGATCGTTTCATTGGCCGCTTGAATGTCGCTGAGCAGACCGCTTATCTCTTTTCGATTGTCCCATTGTTCATTCATCGCGATCCTGTTCTCTCCCTAACCATTTTTCGACTTTGCAAACGCCGTTTTTAAAATGCGGCTGTTTTGACACTTGATCCCACGTATCGAGTGTCAGCTCGTTTGCCGCTTCCTGCTCAAGCAGTGATCCGTAGTGAAACGGAAGAAACACCATGCCCGGCAGCACGGAGTCGGTGAGGCGAGCGCGAACGATCACTTCACCGCGGCGGCTTGAGACGCGCACCCAGTCGCCCATTTGGATCTGCAAGCGGGCGGCGTCGTCCGGATGAATTTCCGCATACCCTTCCGGAGCCGACAGCTGCAAAAGCGGAGCCCGCCCGGTTTTCGTCCGCGTATGCCAATGGAAGACGTTGCGCCCGGTATTCAGCCAAAACGGGTATTCCCGATCCGGCCATTCGAGCGGCGGCGACCAGTCGATCCCGTACAAAATGGCGCGTCCGTTGGCGCCGATGGCGGCGAACTCTTCGCGCGTCCGCGCCCGTCCTGTCCGCATGTCGCGACCGTATGACTCAGCCTCATCGACAGCCGTCGGAAACACGTTGTCGGTGTACAGCCGTTTTTTTCCTTCGGGATATTGTTCGTTGCACGGCCACTGAATGCCCCCAAGCCGTTCGATTTTTTCATAGGTCATGCCCGACATGTCGCACGGACGACCTTTTGAGACGAGGCGCCATTCGTTAAATGCCTCCTCGGGTGTGCGGTAGGTGATGAGAGGACGCCTGCTTCGGTCGCGAAACCCCATGCGCCGGGAAAATTCGATCAGCAGCTCCAAGTCGGACGGCAAGCCGAACGGCGGGTCGACCGCCTTGCGAAGCACGTTGACGCGCCGCTCC
>NZ_LDPD01000145.1:0-1463 GCF_001026865.1 Geobacillus sp. ZGt-1
AACAACTTTGCTTGGATTATTAGTGCCTTAATCTTCTTCAACTGTTCATACACTTCAAACGTTTCTAAGGTAGGCACTCCGGACTGCTCAAACTGCTTGACTTTCCTTAAATATCTATCAAAGTTAACATTTTCCGGTCGTAAAATGGAACCATAGTTTTTCGCATCGATAAATGTTTGTAATAGTCTTTTGATTTCTGCTACTTCTGTTTCGTTTTCTCCAATTAATTCTGCTGCTTGATCGATGAGAATATCATTCGATTCTTGTATCGAAATGACGTTCAATACAGGCGGATGGCGAAATACTTTTTTCGTTTTCTCCCGCGCTTTCATCATTAACGCAAATGCCGCCAACTGTGCAGCACGATCATCAATGTCAATTCCGTATAAGTTTTTCTCTAAAATAAGAAACGGAATTTCACGAGCTGGATAACCACGTTCTTCGTAAATCTTGTATAACAAGTCAAAGGCATAGACAAGAATATGACCAGAACCGCAAGCAGGGTCTAATACAGTAATATCCTCTGGTGAAAGATTTGGGTTGCGTAGTTCTTCTAATTTCGCTTGTACTTCTGGCTCTTGTTCCGCTGGCTCTACATAATATTTCATTTCCGCTTTTAAGTTCGACTCAGGATGAGACTCGAGCCACATATGACCAAGCGAGTTTTCCACCATATAGCGGACAATCCAGTGTGGTGTAAATAACTGCGTCGCAGCTGGGATGTTTTCTTTTGTAATTTTTTTGTTTTTCTTTAATCCCGCAAATACTTCATCTTTTTTCTCTGAAATATAATATTGATACAACCAACCAATGACTTCTACATGTTCGAAGTTTTTGTCTTCTAATTCTTTGCCTAGTTTGTTAATCAGCGAATCCGCGTGTAGCAACGACTCAGGCAACAATAACTCTGTATAGTCCGCTAACTTTTCAAATAAGAACGGCATGATTTCATGCAATTCATTACATTGAGCAATTAATAATTTCCGATACGCTTCTTCCCGCTTTCCTTGTTGTAAAAGAGATGCAATCTCTTCTTTGTCGACTGGCAAGTCCGTATATTGATAATCGGTTAAAATATCCGGATCCACTTTTCCCTTCGTTTCGCTTGATAAAACGCGAATTTTCGATGGCAAATAGTTATGCACTTCCATGAAGCGAATCGCGATTAAGCGGTTAAACCATGTGTACGCGACTTCTTCAATCACTTGGTCATAACCTTTTGTTTCAATTTCTTTTAACAGTTTTTGTAGACCGTTTTTATAAGATAACGGCAGTTTTTTGCCGTTGATTTCAACATAATCAGCACCTGTTACAAGCACAGGAGAGCCTTCGGGAGTAATCCCAAAGGCTTGTGCTCGCAAGGCAATTTGATTGCGAAGTTCGTTGCGTGCATAAACAGCAAATTCTTTTAATGCTCGTTTGTTCATTGTCTCCTGACTCCTTCTATATACATGCTCATTGAA
>NZ_LDPD01000146.1:0-231 GCF_001026865.1 Geobacillus sp. ZGt-1
AAGAAGCAATGGATGCATGGCTATGCTCAGCGAATCGGAATTTTTTGGATCGAACTTCCTGTCGAGCGCAGACGTTGTAGCACGTGTGGCGTGACGTTCAGCACGTCGTATCCAGCCATCTCTCCTCGAAGTGTGGCGACGGATGCTTTTCAGCGATGGGTCGCGCAATCTTGCATCGGAACATCCATTCAGGCGGTGGCTCGTATGCTCAAGCTTCCTTACACGACCGTT
>NZ_LDPD01000147.1:0-566 GCF_001026865.1 Geobacillus sp. ZGt-1
TAACGGGTTCGGTTCAGAAGTACAAAATCAAGAAAAACAGTACAAATAACAGCGTAATTAGCACAAAATTCGAACCAAATTTAACAAAGTAAAAAGCACATTAAAACGCTTGGGTTTATTCCAAGCGTTTTAAACTAAAATTATATTGACTTGTTAAATCAAGACTGTTACTAAAAGGTTACTACCGTACTTCAATTACAAAGGCATAACTTGAATCTCCCTTTTCCCATCTTGCTGAAACATCATACACATAAACACCTTTTTCTTTTGGTAATAGTATCACATTATCATTTATTGGAACATTTTCTGTTTTTATATTTGTAAGCCATCTATTTACTACTAATGTATTTTCTTTAGGCTCATCTTTGAATTCTATTTTCAATTGGGAATTTGGTGGTACAACCACAGGTTTTAGTTCTTGATTTTTAATGAGTTCTGGCGGAGAACTTGTATCAGCACAAACAGAATTAAGTAATCCATTCCAACAATACGAACCTTGTGTCACTTCTACCTTTTTTTCTCCAACAGTTATGGTTGGTAAAGGTGGTTTAGCACTAAATAGTCCA
>NZ_LDPD01000015.1:0-9249 GCF_001026865.1 Geobacillus sp. ZGt-1
CAAAACGAACCTAGCCGGCCACCCGTATGTCGGCGATGTGCGCGGCAAAGGGCTGCTTGTCGGCATTGAGCTTGTCGCTGACAAAGCGACGAAAGAGCCGCTCGATGTGTCGCTTGTCAATCAAGTGATCCATCGATGCAAAGAAAACGGCCTCATCATCGGCAAAAACGGAACGACGGTCGCCGGGTACAACAACGTGCTCACCTTGTCGCCGCCGCTTTGCATCACGGATGATGAACTTTCGTTTGTGGTCCGCGTCTTGACCGGGGCGCTAGCGGCCATTCAATAAGAAGAACAAACGCCAGCTTGGGTCGACAGGCTGGTGTTTTGTTTGCCTTCGTGCAGACATTCGGAAAAACATAGAAGCAGGCCGCTGTCGCTAGGGTTGGACGTTCTCCCGGTTTCGAGATGGGAGATTCTTAGACATCTGCCTTAGGGCAGGCTGCTGGATCATCGATTCCTGTGCGTTTGACGAAAGATCGATCATGAACACTGAATGGTCAGAACCGTTTTAACTCCATCCAAATACATACGTTAGTGGAATAGCTAAGTCCTCAAATTGTGCGGAATGCAGCGTGTCTTGTTGCCCGTATGTGGCATGCCGTTGATAGGCTCCTTCGTGCAAATGGTATACATGAATCATTTTGTTAGCCGTATCGACGATCCAATATTCTGCAATGCCGTAGTGTTGGTACGTGTAAAATTTTTCGTTGTAATCTTTTAAAGCGGTTGAAGGTGACAAAACTTCAACAACTAGCGCAGGCGCCCCGTAACATCCTTTTTGGACAATCTGTTTTTTATTGCAAATCACGGCAATATCGGGTTGGACAATGTCATCAGGGGTTTCATACGTTTCATTTTTGCTAAGGAATACATCAAACGGCGCCATAAAGACGTAACAATGTTGGTTTTGGAAAAAATGGCGCAAAGCAAAATACAATTCTCCGACGGCAAATTGATGTTCCGAAGATGGAGCAGGTGTCATATTATAGGCTTTTCCATTTATCAGTTCCCAGCGGCCTTCCCATGTTTTCCAGTCAGCGTACGTGTAAATTTTGTTCAAGTCAGGGGTATTGCCCACTGTTTCACCTTCTTTCATCTTAAAGATATGTTTGTTTACAGTTTAACATAAAGAAGTCAAGGAAGTGTAGGAAGGACTTTCATGAGACATTTATTCATCACCCGCCTACGCTGACAACCGGAAGCGAGGGTTTTCTTGGTTCAGAAAGGAATCTGGCGTTTGGTTGTCGAATGATATGAGAGAAGAATGCATGAAGAAAGGGAGAGGAATGATGTCCGCATTTCAAGCGTTTGTCGTCAACAAAACCGAAACAGAATTTACCGCCGGTGTGCAGACGATATCCATGGATGATTTGCCGGAAGGAGACGTCGTTGTCCGCGTCCATTATTCAAGCGTCAACTACAAAGACGGATTGGCGTCCATTCCGGACGGCAAAATTGTGAAAACGTATCCGTTCGTGCCGGGAATTGATTTGGCCGGGGTGGTTGTCTCGTCGCAACATCCGCGCTTCCGCGAAGGGGACGAGGTGATCGCGACCGGATATGAAATCGGTGTGACGCATTTCGGGGGCTACAGCGAGTACGCCCGGCTGCACGGCGATTGGCTCGTGCCGCTGCCAAAAGGGTTGACGTTGAAAGAAGCGATGGCGATCGGCACGGCTGGGTTCACGGCGGCATTGTCCATTCACAGGCTTGAGGAGCATGGGTTGACGCCGGAACGCGGACCGGTGCTTGTCACGGGGGCGACGGGCGGCGTCGGGAGTCTGGCTGTGTCGATGCTCGCCAAGCGCGGCTATACGGTGGAAGCGAGCACAGGCAAAACGGCGGAGCACGACTATTTGCGCGTTTTAGGGGCGAAAGAAGTGTTGACGCGAGAGGACGTCACGGCTGAGCGCATTCGTCCGCTTGATCGGCAGCGCTGGGCAGCGGCAGTCGATCCGGTCGGCGGCCGGACGCTGGCCACGGTGTTAAGCCGCATCCGCTACGGCGGAGCCGTGGCGGTGAGCGGACTGACCGGAGGGGCGGAAGTGCCGACGACGGTCCATCCGTTTATTTTGCGCGGTGTCAGCTTGCTTGGCATCGATTCTGTCTATTGTCCAATGGATGTGCGCCTCCGCATTTGGGAGCGGCTCGCTGGCGACTTAAAGCCGGATTTGGAGCGGATTGCTCAAGAGATTTCGCTCGCTGAATTGCCGCAAGCGCTTAAGCGCATTTTGCGCGGCGAACTGCGCGGCCGGATGGTGGTGCGGCTGGGATGACGTTTGGGACGCGGTCTGCTTGAAGCAACGCCAAAAGCTCGATGCTTCCACATTCCTTCTTGTTTTGTCCTTGACACGAACACTTCCTAAAAGGTCGGTGAAAAACGATCATTTTCGTCAAATGGGTGGTTTTTGTTGGAAAAGAGGAGACATTTTTACAAGGTTTCTTAACTTGAGAAGGGATATTGTTGAGCTGATTTTTTCATTAAATCACCAGTCTTCTAAAAGAGTGAAGGGGACGGGGGAGGCAGGCGTGCAGAAGAATAAGAGAAAGACGCAGGAAGCAGCGCCTGCGTCTTTTTTATCCCCGCAATTGGTACCGCTCCAGCTCGGAGAAAAAGTCTTTCACAAACCGGTAAAACACTTTCACCGACGGGGCGAGCTCGTGATGGTCGGAGACGATGATGCCGACATTTCGCTTCACTTGCGGCATTTCAATCGGCACTTTGGCGGCGTAGCGAAGCAAGCTTTCCGACAGGGCGCTCTCCGGCAAGAGGGTCACGCCGATGCCGGCGGAGACAAGCCCTTTAATGGCATCGAGATCTTCGCCTTCCGATGAGATGTTGGGCGAAAATCCGGCTTGGTGGCAAGCGTCAATGACGATTTGATGCAAAATGTATCCCTTTGGAAACGTAACAAACGGGTCGTGGCGCAGTTCGTTTAACACGATCCGGTCGCGGCGAGCGAGCGGATGGCTGTTCGGCAGGAGGGCCGCAAACGGTTCAGAAAATAAAATTTCCCCTTTGATGCCGATTTCGCGTGCGGGAATTGGTCCAAGAAAGGCCAAGTCAATTTCCCGTTTTTTCACCGCTTCGATTAAATAATAGTACGACCCTTGGCGGAGATGGAACGAGACGTTTGGGTGTTCCGCTTTAAAGGCGGAGATGACCATGGGCATCATGTGGCTTGCCAGGCTTGTCGGAAACCCGATTTTAATCGTCCCGCGCTCCGGGTCTAAATATTCTTCGATTTGTTGCTTTGCATCATCGACCGCCTTCAACACCGCTTCGGCGTGCGGCAAAAAATGACGGCCGATGGGGGTGAGCTTCACGTTCCGCCCTTCCCGTTCAAAAAGCTGCACGCCAAGCTCCGCTTCTAAGTTTGCGATTTGCCGGCTGATCGCCGACTGCGCGACATGGAGGGCATCGGCGGCTTCGGAGACGTGTTCGCGCCGGGCGACTTCCACGAAATATTGCAGCTGCCGCAGCTCCATTTTTCTCCCTCCTTTTGATTGATCGCAAAATGAGATGGATTTTATCTAAATTATATATTGTTTATATTAATTTTGAAAACTACAATGAATATTACAGACAATTCGGAACGGGAGGGGAAGGCAGCATGAAACACTACGGATTACCGGAAGCGCAAGGGTTATATCGCCCGGAATTTGAGCATGATGCATGCGGGATCGGGTTTTATGCGCATTTGAAAGGAAAACCGTCGCACGACATTATCAAAAAGGCACTTCATATGCTTCGCCAGCTTGAACACCGCGGCGGACAAGGGAGCGATCCGGAAACGGGCGATGGCGCGGGCATTATGACGCAAATTCCGCATGAGTATTTTCAAGCGGTGTGCGGCGGGATGAACTTGCCGGAAAAAGGGCGCTACGGGGTCGGGATGTTCTTTTTGCCGGAAGAGGAAGCGAAACGGGCGTACTATGAATCGATGTTCAATGAGATCGTCGCTCAAGAAGGGCAACGGCTGCTCGGATGGCGGACAGTTCCAGTTGATCGTGAAAAGCTTGGCAAACTGGCGCGGCAAAGCCAGCCGTTCATCCGCCAAGTGTTTGTCGCGGCAAGTGATGACGTGGCTGATGAGTTGGCGTTTGAACGGAAGCTGTATGTGATCCGCAAACAATTCGAAAAATGTGTGGAAAACAACGAGTGCTATGTAGCGAGCTTCTCGAGCCGGACGATCGTTTATAAAGGGTTGCTTACGCCGGAACAAATCGATGCGTTTTATTTGGATTTGCAAGATGAACGGTTCCGTTCGGCGTTTGCCCTCGTGCACTCGCGCTTCAGCACGAACACGTTCCCGAGCTGGGAGCGGGCCCATCCGAACCGCTATTTGATCCATAACGGCGAGATCAACACGCTGCGCGGCAATGTCAACTGGATGACGGCGCGCGAGAAGCAATTTGTGTCGGAAGCGTTCGGCGCGGATTTGGAAAAAGTCGTGCCGATTTTGGATACGAACGGCAGCGACTCGTCGATTTTGGACAATGCGTTCGAATTTTTCGTTCTTGCTGGCCGGAAGCCGGCCCATGTCGCGATGATGCTCATTCCGGAACCGTGGTTTTGGGATGAGCAGATGGACGGGGCGAAAAAGGCGTTTTACGAGTACCATAGCTGTCTCATGGAGCCGTGGGATGGACCGACGGCGATTTCGTTCACCGACGGCAAGCAAATCGGCGCCATTTTGGACCGGAACGGCTTGCGTCCGGCCCGCTATTACGTCACCAAAGACGACTACATTATTTTTTCATCCGAAGTCGGCGTCATTGATGTCGACCCGAACAACATTTTATATAAGGAACGGCTGAGCCCGGGGAAAATGCTTTTGGTTGACCTCGAGCAAGGGCGCATCATCTCCGACCAGGAAATCAAGGAAGAAATGGCTCATGAAAAGCCATATCGCCAATGGATCAACGAGCAAATGATCACGCTTGGCGATCTGGAAATTCCGGAGGACGTCGAAGCGCCGAAGCAACTCGTCAAACTGCAAAAAGCGTTCGGCTACACGTTTGAAGATGTGGAAAAAACGATTTTGCCGATGGCGGCGGAAGGAAAAGATCCGACCGGCGCTATGGGCATGGACGCGCCGCTTGCCGTGCTGTCGGAGCGGCCGCAAAGTTTGTTCAACTACTTCAAGCAGCTGTTCGCCCAAGTGACAAATCCGCCGATTGATGCGATCCGCGAATATGTCGTCACCTCGACGATGACGCTGCTTGGCAAAGAAGGGAACATTTTGCATCCGGACGCCAAAGCGGCGCGGCGCATCCGCTTGGAAACTCCGCTATTGACGAACGAAGAGCTCGCAGCGTTAAAAGCCAATCCGTACCCGGAATTTGCGTGCGCGGTGCTGCCTACGCTGTTTACTGATGATTTGAAACAGGCGCTTGATGAGCTGTTTGCCAAAGCGGATGAAGCGATCGAAAACGGGGCGGCGCTTCTTGTGCTGTCCGACCGCGGCGTTGATGAAACACATGTCGCCATTCCGGTTTTGTTGGCGACAAGCGGGCTTCACCAGCATCTTGTCCGCAAAGGGACGCGCACGAACGTCAGCCTGCTTGTCGAAAGCGGTGAAGCGCGTGAAGTGCATCATTTTGCGGCGCTCATCGGCTACGGGGCGGACGCCATCAACCCGTACTTGGCGCTGGAGACGATCCGCCAAGCGTCAGAAAACGGCACGATCGCCTTGTCTTACCGTGAAGCGGTGAAAACATATATCAAGGCGGCTGTTGACGGTGTCGTCAAAGTGATGTCGAAAATGGGCATTTCGACGGTGCAAAGCTACCGCGGCGCACAAATTTTTGAGGCCGTCGGCATCGGCAACGATGTCATTGATGAATACTTTACCGGCACGGCATCGCAAATTGGCGGCATCGGGCTTGCGGAAATCGCCAAAGAAGCGAAAATGCGCCATGAGTCCGCATTTGACGCACGGTACGAAGACGATGTGCTGGATACGGGCAGCGAGCTGCAATGGCGACGCAACGGCGAACATCACGCGTTCAACCCGAAGACGATCCATTTGCTGCAGTGGGCGTGCCGGAAAAACGATTACAACCTCTATAAACAATATTCGAAACTGGCCAATGAAGAACAGTTGACGTTCTTGCGCAATTTGTTCGATTTCGATTCGAGCCGGCAACCGGTGCCGATTGAGGAAGTCGAACCGGTCGAGTCGATCGTCCGCCGCTTTAAAACAGGGGCCATGTCGTTCGGTTCGATCAGCCAGGAAGCCCATGAGGCGCTGGCGATCGCCATGAACCGGATCGGCGGAAAAAGCAACAGCGGCGAGGGCGGCGAAGACCCGGCCCGCTATGTGAAAGATGAAAACGGCGACTGGCGCCGCAGCGCGATCAAACAAGTGGCGTCCGGACGTTTTGGCGTAAAAAGCCATTATTTGGTCAATGCCGATGAATTGCAAATCAAAATGGCCCAAGGAGCAAAACCGGGTGAAGGCGGGCAGCTTCCGGCCAACAAAGTGTATCCGTGGGTCGGCAAAGTGCGCGGCTCAACGCCAGGGGTGGAGCTTATTTCTCCGCCGCCGCACCATGACATTTACTCGATTGAAGATTTGGCCCAACTCATTTATGATTTGAAAAACGCCAACAAAGATGCGCGCATCAGCGTGAAGCTCGTCGCCAAAGCCGGCGTTGGCACGATCGCCGCTGGCGTGGCGAAAGGGAACGCCGATGTCATTGTCATCAGCGGCTATGACGGCGGCACGGGCGCTTCGCCGAAAACGAGTATTAAACATGCCGGCCTGCCGTGGGAGCTTGGTTTGGCGGAAACGCATCAGACGCTCATGCTCAATGGGTTGCGCGACCGCGTCGTTCTAGAAACCGACGGCAAATTGATGACCGGCCGTGACGTTGTGATGGCGGCGCTGTTTGGGGCCGAAGAATTCGGATTTGCGACGGCACCGCTCGTCGTTTTAGGCTGTGTCATGATGCGCGTCTGCCATTTGGATACATGCCCGGTCGGCGTGGCGACGCAAAATCCGGAACTGCGTAAAAAATTCACCGGGAAGCCAGAACATGTCGTCAACTTTATGTACTTTGTCGCTCAAGAAGTGCGGGAAATTATGGCGGAGCTCGGCTTCCGCACGATCGACGAAATGGTCGGCCGCGTCGATGTCTTGAAGGTAAGCGAGCGGGCGAAAGCGCATTGGAAAGCGAAACATCTCGATCTGTCGCGTCTTCTGTACCAAGTCGATGGACCGCGCACTTGCATCAAAGGGCAAAACCATCGTTTGGAAGAGACGCTTGATCATACAGAAATTTTGCCGGCGGTGCAGCCAGCGCTTGAACGGCAGGAGCCGGTCGAACTTCACCTCGCCATCCGCAACGTCCACCGCACGGTCGGGGCGATGACCGGCAGCGAGATTTCGAAACGCTACGGTGAGGAAGGGTTGCCGGATGATACGATCCGCCTCCATTTCACCGGATCGGCCGGGCAAAGTTTTGCGGCGTTTGTGCCGAAAGGGATGACGCTCGAGCTCGTCGGCGACGCGAACGACTACGTCGGCAAAGGGCTTTCCGGCGGCAAAGTGATCGTCCGTCCGCCGCATGAGGCGCCGTTTGCCGCAGCGGACAATGTCATTATCGGCAACGTCGCTTTCTACGGGGCGACGAGCGGCGAGGCGTACATTCGCGGCCGCGCCGGTGAACGGTTCTGTGTGCGCAACAGCGGCGTTCATGCCGTTGTTGAGGGAGTCGGCGATCACGGGTGTGAATATATGACCGGCGGCCGCGTCGTCATCCTCGGTTCGGTTGGCAAAAACTTCGCCGCTGGCATGTCCGGGGGCATCGCTTACGTTCTCGCTGACGAAGACAGCTGGCAGCAAACCGCCAACCTTGAGCTCGTCTCATTTGAGCGGCTCGAAGACGAGGAAGAAATTCGCGACGTGCGCCGGATGATCGAAAACCATTACCGCTATACGGGAAGCCCGCGGGCGGCGTTAGTGCTCGAAGAGTGGGATGCGTATGTCCGCCGGTTTGTCAAAGTCATTCCACACAACTACAAACTGATGGTGGAAACGATTCAAGCGCTCGAACAATCCGGGTTTTCGTATGATGAAGCTGCCTTGGCGGCGTTTGAAACGGTGGCGAAACGGAAAAAAGCGGCTGCCGTCGGTGTCCATGTGTTGCAAGCGGCCGCGAAATAAGGTCTTCCTTTCGGGCGGCTGTGGCATGGCGGCGCCGCTTTGGCCCCGCGGCCGCGCGGGGCTCGCTTTTTGACTGGCCTAACAGGCGGGAAGGCCGCATCGGGGAGAAGAGAGGACGTGTACGGAAAGAAGGAGGGGGAACCATCGTGGGAAAAGCAACAGGGTTTATGGAATATGCACGCGAGGAGGAAAAAAAGCGCGACCCGCTTTCCCGTCTTGATGATTGGAAAGAATATACACAGCCGTTTTCGGAAGAGGTGCTGGCCCGCCAAGGCGCCCGCTGTATGGACTGTGGCACGCCGTTTTGTCATATGGGATTGGAGCTGAACGGCCTTACCTCGGGGTGTCCGGTGCACAACTTGATCCCAGAATGGAACGATTTGGTGTACCGAGGGCGCTGGAAAGAAGCGCTTGACCGACTTTTAAAGACCAATAATTTCCCGGAATTTACTGGACGCGTCTGTCCGGCGCCATGCGAAGGATCGTGCACGGTGGCCATTTCCGACCCAGCGGTTGCGATTAAAGGAATCGAACGGGCCATTATTGATAAAGGGTTTGCTGAAGGATGGGTGAAACCGCGCATCCCGAAGACGCGCACGGGGAAAAAGGTGGCCATCGTCGGCTCCGGCCCGGCCGGGTTGGCCTGCGCTGACCAACTCAACCAAGCCGGCCATTCGGTGACGGTGTATGAGCGGGCTGACCGCATCGGCGGCTTATTGATGTACGGCATTCCGAATATGAAGTTGGAAAAAGAAGTGGTCGAGCGGCGGGTGCGTCTGCTCGAAGAGGAAGGCATCACGTTTATTACGAACACCGAAGTCGGCAAAGATATTATGGCTGACGAACTTCGTGCTCAGTACGACGCCGTCGTCTTGTGCATCGGTGCGCAAAAGCAGCGCGATTTGGCCATTGAAGGCCGGGAGCTTGAGGGGGTCCATTTTGCGATGGATTATTTGACCGGCGTGACGAAAAGTTTATTGGATTCGAATTTTGCCGACGGCCAGTTTATCGATGCCAAGGGAAAACGTGTCATCGTGATCGGGGGCGGCGACACGGGGGCCGACTGCGTGGC
>NZ_LDPD01000015.1:9271-11061 GCF_001026865.1 Geobacillus sp. ZGt-1
AAAAGCGTCGTCCAGTTTGGCAAACACCCGGCTTTGCCGGACAAGCGCCCAGACAATAACCCTTGGCCGCAATATCCGCTCGTTTTCACGCTTGATTATGCGTATGAGGAAGCGAAGGCGAAATTTGGGGCAGACCCGCGTCAATATTGCATTCAAACGAAAAAAATCGTAGGCGACGAGCACGGCCGCGTGAAAGAGCTGCATACGATTCAAATGGAAAAAATCATTGATGAAAACGGCAAAGCGATCTTTAAAGAAATTCCGGGGACGGAACAAGTATGGCCGTGTGATTTGGTGTTTATCGCCATCGGGTTTGAAGGGCCAGAGCAGCCGTTGTTGAAGCAGTTTGGCGTTGAAACGATCAACAACAAAGTGAAAGCCCCATACGGCAAATATACAACAAACATCGAGGGCGTGTTTGCGGCTGGCGACGCCCGCCGCGGCCAAAGCCTGATCGTTTGGGCGATCCACGAGGGCCGGGGGGCGGCCCGTGAAGTGGACCGGTTCCTGATGGGAGAGACGAAGCTGCCGTCGTAACGGTTGTTTCCTCCTTAAAAAGTGTTGCTTTTTAAGGAGGATTTTTCTTTTGTTCATGAAAATATATTAAGTTATAATGAGGAACTTTCAATGTTTCCTTTTGGTTTGATCTCCGTACAAATCGACTTTGATATCCAGTGGTGGGCAACCGACTGATGCGGTTGTGAGGAAGCATCAACAAGGAGTGAGTCAGAGTGAACCGACGATTATGGATGATAGCGGCTGTCGGCGCGGTCTTTTTTTTGGCTGTTTGGGCAAGCGTGGCAGCCGGGGTGACAAAGGCGGCTGACGAAGGTGGGCTGCAGCTGTTTGATTCATGGCAATGGCTCGATCCGTTTACGTTTCTCGGCAATGGGAAAACAATAGGCATCATCAGTGTGATGTTTGTCATTGGTTTATGGTTTTTCCGCCGCGATGTCTATGGAATGGTGTTGGTTGTCGTCGCTGTTGGTGGGGGGTATGGCATCAACGAATGGATCAAGCATGTTGTGGGGCGGGAGCGCCCGCCGCATGCCGAGATCGGGGGGTTCAGTTTTCCGAGCGGCCACGCGATGATCGGGACGATTTACTTGCTGCTTTTAGCGTATTTTTTGGCGCAAACGCGCACCAAGCGTGGAGAACGGGCGGCCATTTACGGCGTGTTTGCGGCGCTGGCGCTCTTAACTGGCTTAAGCCGGTTAAGCTTGCAAGTGCATTATCCGTCTGATGTGCTTGGCGGGTTTGTGCTTGGCGGTGCTTACTTGGCGGCCTGTCTTGCTCTTTATCGGATGTGGATTCATCGAGGCGGCCGTTTGTAGCTGATCATCAAAAAATCATTTTTTGCCCCATGTTGATTTGATGATGAAGCCGATTCATCGGTTTGATTTAGCGTCTGATCTTGTCGAAAAGGAGAAGAAAATCTCTTTTTCTATACTATGACGTTGTGTGGGACAATGATACAATGGGGGAAAGGAGGTGAGAAACGATGAGCCAAGCCGAACTCGTGCAACTAATGGCTGAATTGCTTGACCAAAA
Organism: Geobacillus sp. ZGt-1; assembly: GCF_001026865.1. Taxonomy (NCBI): domain Bacteria; kingdom Bacillati; phylum Bacillota; class Bacilli; order Caryophanales; family Anoxybacillaceae; genus Geobacillus; species Geobacillus sp. ZGt-1. The sequence continues at coordinate 10,823 of NZ_LDPD01000015.1, forward strand.
GTTGAATCCGATCCACATGCGGCTCGATCGGATCGAAGGCGATGTCCGGGCCCTTCAAGAAGGACAAGCGCGTTTGGAAGGCGAGATCCAAGCGCTGAAAGAAGGACAGGCGCGCTTGGAAGGTGAAGTGCAGTTGTTGCAAGAGGGGCAAGCCCGCTTGGAACAGCGGCTTCACCGGGTGGAAGAGGATGTGCGCACATTAAAAGCGGACATGGACATGGTCAAAGGCGACGTGCAAA
>NZ_LDPD01000015.1:11397-21020 GCF_001026865.1 Geobacillus sp. ZGt-1
CGTTGAAAGCGGACATGGACATGATCAAGGGCGACGTGCAAACGCTCAAAGAAGGGCAACAACGGCTTGAAGCGAAAGTTGAACGGGTCGAAGAAAAAGTTGACAACCTCGCAACAGAAATGCGGAGCCACTTTCGCCACATCGAGAACATGCTTCATAAGCATCAGGCCGCTCTTGATCTGGCTTCGCGCGAGTTCTCTTCCAAACAGGCATCCATCGATTATTTGATGAAAAAAGTGACAGAGCATGATATGGAAATTTTCCACTTAAAAAATTATCTCCAACCATAATGTTCTTCACCGCAACAAAGAAAAAAGTCTAAAAGGCCGGTGGTAACTAGGAAAATGCGATGGAATAAGGCGTGTTTTCACTGGTCTTCTAGACAGCTTTTTCAGCATATGCTTTATAGAGGAAAGATCTGAGTCACAGGGAGGAAGCGATATGGCGGCCCGGATCGTGAAAACGGGGTATGCGTTGGCGTTTTTGTGCATCATTGCCGGCATTGTGTATTTTTTTGCCGCCAACTGGCCGGGGATGGGGCGAGAGGTGAAAGTCGGAATCAGCATCGGCATGATGGCGGCATTTTACATCGCAAGCGCGGCGCTTTGGGGCCGCCATCGTTTCTTAGGGCGCTGGATGCTGATCGGCGGGGTGTTGTCATTTGGCATTGCGTTGGCGTTGCTTGGACAAATTTACAATTCGCATGCTGACAGTTATTGGCTGTTTCTTGCCTGGCTTGCGCCGACCGCTTTGTTGGCGCTGCTGACAAAAGAACGGGTGCTGTCCGTGATCGCGATTGGGTTGTTGCAGCTTGCGTGCTGGTTTTATTATTTTCCGTCCGCTTATCGGATTGAGTGGACGGAATGGTCGTCGTTTGGTTTGCTCTTATTGTTTGCAGCGATCAACGGCGTGCTGGTTGGTGTCAGCCGTACGCCGTTAGTCGCCCATCTCGCTTATATTGCCATGCAAGGTTGGCTGCTTGTGATTGACGTAACCGGTTTTTCCTATGGGCGCGACGCATGGTGGCCATACGTGTATACCGTGTTGCTCGCCGTGTTGCTTTATTATTTTCTTGTCATCGCCAAGCAGCGGCCGTACGTGTTGTTGACGAGTTTGTTTGCTGGACTGTTTTTGTTCATTCAATACATTCGCTTGCTCGCAGATCATTTTGAAACGTGGCTGCTTCTCATTGGGCTTATGGCGGCCGCTGCTGTGCTGTGCGGCGGCGTTGTGCTATTGCGGCGGGCTGGGGTGGTTTCAGCGGAGACGAAAGCTGGAAGGCGTTTTTTGGCGTCGTTTCAAGCGATTGTCACGCTTGCGGCTTCCGCGTTGGCCATACAAAGCCTGCTTGGCTTGTATTTCCTTTGGACAGAGTCATGGTCGCCTTACGTGCTCTTTTTCATTTCCATCTTTGGGTTTGTCGTTCCCGCCTCATTTGGCTGGCATTGGAATCCGGTCGTTCGTTATACACTGCTGGCTGTTGGCTATGGGCTCGGGGTGGCGATGGCGTGGGAGGTCTCGCGGTCGACTCTGTTCCTCTATGCCATTGGGCTTGCGATTGGCGTCATCCGATCATCAGACAGCGGAGTGCGCCGGTTGACGACGGCGGCGCTGACGGTCTATTTAGGGATCGCCTTAAGTTCGGTGATGGATGACGGCCGGATGGTGTTGCTCACCTTGGCTTTGGTCAACGGCGGGTTGTATGCGTATGGCCGCTTTCGCGAAACGCCGTTTCTCACTCCGCTTGTCTTGGCGTTCGGCGCGCTTGGGATTGCGACAAGCGTTGATGTGTTTGCGGCTGATGGACTGTACGTGACGTTGAATATCGCCATGATTTTGGCGCTTGCCTTCTTTCTTTTCCGCGGTCGGCAACTGGAGCGGAAGACCGCTTGGGTGTACACAGCGCTTTATCTCGTGCTGAAATATTATGAACTCGCATGGAATTTGCTTCATAAATCGGTCAGTTTGCTGGCGGCGGGAGCGGTGTTGCTCGCATGGGCGGTATGGCTTGAGAAACGAAATGGCTTCACATGGAGGCTGGGCGTGCGCTGGGGGCGGCGCGTTTCGTTGTTGACGCTCATAGTCGTGATCGCTCAATTTTCATTTTTAGGTTATACCGTGTGGCAAAAAGAACGATTGTTGCGATATGGTGATGTAGTAAAGTTGGAACTTGAACCGTTGGATCCACGTTCCATGTTGCAAGGGGATTATATTCAGCTTCGGTACGATATTTCCACCATTCCGTCGCTTGACGGAAGCGGACGGGTGCAAGTCGGGCTGCGAAAAGGAGAGGACGGGGTGCACCGTTTGGCTGGCGTATATATGGTCAATGGGGAAAAAAGGCCGGGATACACGCCGCAACCGGGGGATGTGATCATCACCGGTACGTTTCACGGCCCGCAAGTCCTGTATGGCATTGAATCGTATTTCATTCCGGAAAAAACGGGGATGAAACGGCAAGAGAATGTTCGGTTTGCCTATGTGCGCGTGAGCGAAAACGGTGATGCGCTGCTCGAAGCGATCCGTGCTGAATAAGGATGGCGGGGGAAGCAGGAAAAACTACTCCCCCGCGTAACGATCCAGCACGCGGTCAACCGCGCTGCCGTATGTTTCGCCAAATAAATTTAGATGAACGAGCAAGTAAAACAGCTGGTAGAGTGGTTTTCGGCCATGATAATCAGCCGAGAGCGGCATAAGCTCGCGATAGCTCTCATAAAACCGGACTGGGAAGCCGCCAAACAGCTCGGTAAACGCGATCTCAAACTCATGATGGCCATATAAAACAGACGGATCGATCAAATACGGCACTCCGTCTGGTCCTGGAATCCAGTTGCCGCTCCATAAATCGCCATGCAAAAGCGACGGAAAACAGTCATCCGGGAGCCATTGGTCAAGCCGCTCGAGCAGCCATTCGAGACGTTTGCGCCGCTTGACGGGCAGGAGGCCTCTCTCCGCCGCTCGCGTTATTTGTGGTCTAAGGCGGGCGTCGCGGTAATAGTCGGTCCAGCGGCCGTACCAGCCGTTGCGCTGCGGCAGCATGCCGATATAGGTATCGCGGTCAAGCCCGAACGCCGGTCCGCGGCATTGATGGAGGCGGGCAAGGCCGCGGCCGAGCTGTTCGGCCGTCTGTTCCGTTTCTGTTCCTTCGATCCACTCCAAGACGAGCCAGCCCCAGCCGTCCGCTTCCCCGAAGCCGAAGGTATGCGGAACGTTGATGGCACGTGCTTGCCTGATCAGCTCGAGGCCCATCTGTTCGGCAGCGAAAAATCCACTCGGCGGGAAACGTTGCATTTTGATAAAGTACGTTTGTTTGCCGCTTTGGACGCGATAGACGTCATTGATGTCGCCGCCTGATACGCGGCGCCAATGGCGGATGTGGGAGTGGTCGCCGATCGATTCGAGCGCCATTTGCAACATCGTTTCTTTGGTCATGGATCCACCTCCGCCAACTGCTCATTGAGCTCGTTCAGCACTTCACCGATTTTTCGCTGATGGATGACAGCATCGGCGAGATCGTCCAGTTCCGTCGGTTCCCAATTGATGATCACGAGTTTAGCCCCACTCCGCTTGGCAACAAGCGGCAGCTGGTTGGCTGGGGATACCTGCAGAGAGGAGCCGAGCACAACGAACAAGTCCGCTTGGCGGGCCGCTTCCCACGCTTGATCGATGGCTTTCTCCGGCAGCGGCTCGCCAAACAGCACGACCGACGGGCGCAAAACTCCGCCGCATTCGCACGTCAACACACCGTGCAAATAGACAAAGCTGGGTTTTGACTCCCCGCACCGCTGACAATGGACGGTGCGGAGCGAGCCATGAAGTTCGATGACGCGTCGGCTTCCCGCTTCTTGGTGAAAGCCATCGACATTTTGCGTCACAATCGTTTGCACGATCCCGCGCCGCTCCCAATCGGCCAATAAGCGGTGTCCGTCATGCGGTTGGCATTGTTGCAAGGTGCGAATGCGATATTGGTAAAACTCGACGAACGATTCACGGCGATGGTACAGCGCATCGATGGTAGCGAGTTCGCTCGGGTTAAAACGCGCCCACAGCCCGGTGCGCGGCGAGCGGAAATCGGGCAGCCCGCTTTCGGTTGACATGCCGGCGCCGGTCAGCACGACGGTGTGGCGCGAGGCGGCCAGCCATGAGGTGATGGTCATTCTGTTTCCCTCCTTACTGTCGCAACCATAGCGACTCTCGTTTCTGCTGCTTCATACCTTTCCACCAATCATTTTACTTTTCCTTTTCACTCGTTTCCAGTATGATAGAAATGAAAGAAAAAAATGGACAAGGAGGCGGGAATCCATGAGCAAAAAAGTGTTGATCATCACCGGCGACGCTGTTGAGGCGCTGGAGGTGTATTATCCGTATTATCGTTTGTTGGAGGAAGGGCATGACGTAACGATTGCCGCGCCGAAGAAAAAGAAACTGCACACCGTTGTCCATGATTTTGCCGACTGGGATACGTATGTGGAAAAACAAGGCTATTTGATCGACGCCCATGCATCGTTCGCCGAGGTTGACCCGGCGCAATACGATGCGTTAGTCATTCCAGGCGGGCGGGCGCCGGAATACATTCGCCTTGATGAAAACGTGCAGCGCATCGTCCGTCATTTCTTTGAGGCGAATAAGCCGATTGCCGCAATTTGCCACGCCTCGCTCATTTTTGAAACGATGCCGGATTTGTTGAAAGGACGGAGCTTGACAGCGTATATTGCCTGCAAACCCGGTGTCGAAGCGCTCGGAGCAACGTATGTGTCTGACAATACGGTCCATGTTGACGGCAACCTTGTCTCCGCCCATGCGTGGCCGGATTTGCCGGCGTTTATGCGCGAGTTTCTCCGCTTGCTTCAATAGTGGAAGAGAATGGCCTCCCTTTGGGCTAAAGGAAGGGAGGCCGTTGTTTTGTTGTGTCGCCGACCGTTTGCCGTTCGGACCAACCGTGTGGGGCGGCAGGACAGATGGTTGCTTGGCGACCTCCGTTTTGTTCCGTGCTTTGATTGCCCAATAGATGCCGAATGGGACGGCCGCACCGGTGGCGAATTCGAAAATGGACCGCATAGCCCCAAGCCTAAACGCAATGCGGCGGTAAGCAAGAAGCGGCCGCGGCAAAGAGGTTGATGGAGGATAAGGGTTGTCTTTTTCCCATTCATGAGATAACATTTGTACCATAGAGTGTCTTACCATGAAATAGAGAAAAGGAAGGCGGTTATCTATGGCATTACCAGGCGGGGCAGCGATGAACATTACGATTCGTCTCCAGTTCGAAAAAGATATCGTCTCATTCAGCGATATCGCCGCCGCGATTGGCAAAGCGGGCGGGGACATTGTCGGAATTGACGTCATTTCATCAAGCAAAGTTCACACGGTGCGCGACATCACCGTCAGCGCCCTCGACACGAAGCAGTGCGATTTGATCATTGAGGCGCTGAAAAAAATTCGCGGTGTCAAAATCATCAACGTTTCCGACCGCACGTTTTTGATGCACATCGGGGGGAAAATTGAAACAAATTCAAAAATCCCAGTGAAAACGCGCGACGACTTGTCGCGGGTGTACACGCCGGGCGTGGCGCGCGTCTGCACGGCCATCGCTGAGGATCCGCGCAAGGCGTATTCGCTGACGATTAAACGGAATACGGTCGCCGTTGTCTCGGATGGCACGGCGGTGCTCGGGCTTGGCGACATCGGCCCGTATGCGGCGATGCCGGTCATGGAAGGGAAAGCGATGCTGTTTAAGGAATTTGCCGGAGTGGACGCGTTCCCGATTTGTTTGGATACGAAAGACACGGAAGAAATCATTCAAATTGTGAAAGCGATCGCCCCGGCGTTTGGCGGCATTAATCTCGAAGACATTTCCGCTCCGCGCTGCTTTGAGATTGAAAAGCGGTTGAAGGAAGAGCTTGACATCCCGGTGTTCCATGACGACCAACACGGCACGGCGGTCGTGCTCTTGGCCGGGTTGCTTAATGCGTTGAAAATCGTCGACAAAAAGCTCGAGGACATTAAAGTGGTTCTCACCGGCATTGGCGCCGCTGGCATCGCCTGCACGAAAATTTTGCTTGCGGCCGGCGTACGCAACATTATCGGGGTCGACCGCCACGGCGCCATCCATCGCGATGAAACGTATGAAAATCCGTATTGGCAAGAATATGCGCAAATCACGAACCCGGATAATCTGAAAGGAAGCTTGTCCGATGTCATCGCCGGCGCAGATGTGTTTATTGGCGTCTCAGCTCCCGGCATTTTAAAAGTGGAAGATGTGAAAAAAATGGCGCGCGACCCGATCGTGTTTGCGATGGCCAACCCGATTCCGGAAATTGATCCGGAGCTGGCCGAACCGTACGTGCGCGTTATGGCGACCGGACGTTCTGATTATCCGAACCAAATTAACAACGTCCTTTGCTTCCCGGGCATTTTCCGCGGGGCGCTCGACTGCCGGGCGAGAGAAATTAACGAGGAAATGAAGCTTGCCGCTGCGAAGGCGATTGCCTCTGTCGTGACGGAGGATGAATTGAACGAAACATACATCATCCCGAGCGTCTTCAACAGCAAAGTCGTTGAACGCGTCAGACAAGCGGTCATCGAAGCCGCTTACCGCACTGGGGTGGCGCGGAAGGACAATATCCCGGTTGGCGGATATACAGGGCAGTAAAGCAAGGAATGCGATGGAACCGACGGNCGGCTTCCTTTATAGGGGAAGCCGTTTTTTTGGCTGCAGGAGCGGGTCTAACTGTGGCTGCGGCGGGCTAAATCTAGTTTAGGGATAGGAAATCAAGCGCTTAAGGGGCGAATGGCCGATGATCAATCAATATTTCCAAAAAATCAATGAACATCTGGAACTCGTTTTAAGCCATGAAAAGGACAATCTAAAAAAGGCCGCCCATATGGTAAGCGAAGCGATTCAAAACGGCGGAATCGTTCAGTTATTCGGATGCGGCCACTCCCATATTTTGACAGAGGAAGTGTTTTACCGGGCGGGAGGGCTTGTTCCGGTGAAACCGATCTTTGTCGAGCCGCTGATGCTTCACGAAGGGGCGGTGCGGTCGTCCATGTTGGAGAGAATGAATGATTTGGCACAAAATTTTATCAATCATGAGGATATCCGTCCTGAAGATGTGTTTTTTGTTTTGTCCACATCGGGGCGCAATCCTGTTCCGATTGATGTGGCGTTGGCAGCAAAGGAGAAAGGGGCGTACACGATCGCGATTACATCTTTGGAATATTCGAAGAGTCAACCGTCGCGGCATAAGAGCGGTCGGTTATTGTATGAAGTGGTGGACTTGGTGATTGACAATCATTGTGTGAGAGGAGACGCGATTTTAGCTCATCCGAATGTTTCCGTTCCATTTGCCCCTACTTCGACCGTGATCGGCAGCGCGATTTTAAACGCCGTTTTCGCCGAGGCGATTGTCCTCATGGCGGAAAATGGAATAGAACCGCCGATCTTTTTAAGCGGCAACATTGAGGGGGCGGACGAACATAACCGCCGATGGGTGGAGAAATATAAAGAACGCATTCCGGTGTTGGTTAAGGGGCATCAACTATCGCAATAGAAGAGGCGCTCTATAGCCAACCGCCATCCGTTCTTGCTAAAATAGTAGCAAACGATGAGACGGTGGGGGATGGAGATCGATGCGCTTTGACGAACGGGTGCGGCTGTATGCCGATAAGCTCCTCTTTTACAATTCAACGCCAACGATAACGACGGCGGCGTTCCAATGGAACAAGCCGTTTTCGGGCGTTTTTCGCGCGAATCTCAACGAGGAGCCGCTTGACTCGCTCGCGGCGGACGAATGCGGGACGTTTGCCGTCGAGGTGAAGCCGAATGAAGTGCAAACGGTGCTCGTTGTCGACTAGGAACGAAAAAGATCATGACAGAAGCTGGGGCTGATCGCCACCAGCTTCTTTTTTAAAACAAGAATGTGAATATCTCCCCTGTTTTGTAACACAGCTGTAACAATTGTTAAACGAAATGGTCCAAAAAAGAGGCTGTCAACTCCCTTTTTCCTAGAAAAATGTGGGTGGCTAGAATAATAGAGGGGAAAAAGGAAGGGCAGTTAGTGAAAGGATGCCGCTTCCAATCGTTGCAACTGCCGTGATGGGCAGCCAACTGGCAATGAAAACAAGCGCTTGTTTTTCCAGGTGTTGCCAGCCTGCGTTTTTTCCATTTTAGCCCAAAAATATTACAAAAAACCCGTGTTATAATGAGGGCGAAGGCAAGGGAACAACGAAACCGTTCCTCTTCGAATCTCATCGTGTAGGCATGACTGACGGACGCAATATCTCTGAAACTTTCAAATAGAGGATACAAGGAGGAATTCCGATGAAGAAAAAAATGGTAGCAACAATCGCAGCTTCGGTCGCACTCGCCGGCGCTTCGTTCGCGGCAACGAAAACGGAAGCAGCTGGGACGACGTGTCCGACAGCGAATGCGTATCAAGTAAAATATGTCAGCACAAACGTTCAAGATTTTGAGAAATGGCTGCAACAATACTTCCCGTTCGTGTCGTTCCAACCCGTAAAACCGGCAACACAACAACCGGCGGCAAAACAGCCAACGACAAAACCGCAGGCGCCGGCAACGGTCAAACAGCCAGCGACGAAACCGGCTGCGAATACGCCAGCACCGGCGAAAACGCCAGCGACGGCCCCAACAGCAGCACCGCAAAAAGCAACTGGCTTAAACGCCTATGAGCAACAAGTCGTTGAACTGACGAATAAAGAGCGGGCAAAATACGGCTTGCCGCCGCTTCAAGTTGACTTGGCCCTCAGCAAAGTCGCACGCGAAAAATCGCGCGATATGGCCGTGAACCACTACTTCTCGCACAACAGCCCGACGTACGGTTCTCCATTTGAGATGATGAAAAAATTCGGCATCTCGTACACGGCTGCCGGGGAAAACATCGCCAAAGGCCAACGCACACCACAGGAAGTCGTCAATGCGTGGATGAACAGTGAAGGCCACCGCGCGAACATTTTGAACAAAAACTTTACGCACATCGGCGTTGGTTTTGAAGAAAATGGATATATTTGGACGCAGCAATTCATCCGCAAGTAAGAGACAAAAGAAATGCAAGTCGAGGGTGTCCCAAAAGGATCGGGACACTTTTTTTTATTATGTATATAGGCATGAAACAATATGTTGTGTTTGGTTTAAGGAAAAACACCCTTTTGGGTCAGCCCTTTTTTATTTGAAAAATATTTCTCCGATCCCCTATAAAAATATGATATAATTTCCAAAGAAATTCGAAAGACGAAAGATTAGGGGGACAGCGGATGCGAATACGCGATTGGGACCGCAACCTAAAAGTGCGCCTGTTTGGCGAGGCGCTCATGAATACGACCTTTTGGATGTTTTTTCCGTTTATATCGATTTATTTTGCCGATGCCTTTGGCAAAGAGACAGCGGGGTTGTTGTTGATTGTTTCGCAGTTGTTCTCGGTCATCACCAATTTAATGGGCGGCTATTGTGCTGATGTATTCGGACGCAAGCGGATGATGGTGTTATCCGCCTACGGACAGGGGGCGGCGTTTTTCGTTTTCGCCTTGGCCAGCTCCCCGTGGTGGTCGTCGCCGTTTGTTGGATTTCTTAGTTTTACAGAAAATGCCGTCTGAAAGCCCACGGT
>NZ_LDPD01000015.1:21352-24585 GCF_001026865.1 Geobacillus sp. ZGt-1
ATCCCACGGCTTTAGCCGTGCGGAGTGTCAAACAGCTTGACTTGCTGATCCCGGTATATACAAAAGAAACGGTCGAAGCCGAAACATTGGCAGGATGGACGATTGACGGCGCGAGCGCCTTTAGTTGGCTCATTGCCGAAAACGGTCTGTTGGTCGCACTATGCACGGTGGCTGTGACGCGTTGGATGTCTCGCTACTCGGAGCGGCAGGCGTTTGTCGGTTCATCCGTCTTATACGGCATCTCGATGTGGCTGTTTAGTCAAACGTCTTCGCTGCTCGGATTGATCGCGGTCATGGCGCTGTTTACGCTGGCTGAGTTGATGACAGCTGGCTTGCAGCAGTCGTTCATTTCCCGCTTGGCTCCGGAGGCGATGCGCGGCCAATATTTTGCCGCCGCCAGTCTCCGTTTTACGATTGGGCGGATGTTGGCGCCGCTGTCGCTCGCCGCGGCGGAATGGATCGGCTATGCATGGACGTTTGTTGTCCTTGGGATGCTGGCGCTAGGAAGCGCGGCCTTATACGCCTGGATGTTTCAACAAGTCGGGCGGCGAATGGAGCAACCGAACGCTTCGTTTTCGCGATAATGGGCGGTGCAAACGGCTATCCGTTTTTCGCTCAGGCGGGTATAATAAAAAGCGCACCGTTGTTCGTGTAACATATATTCCCTGTCTCTGACATAAAGTGGAACTAGGCAGCGAGAAGGAGAGGGGAAGCGCTCATGAAACCGCGCGTGTTCGAACCGGATGCCATTGAGGGGGAAACGGGAAGCCGCGGCGGTCAGAACGGCGCCGCGGCGTTGGCGCGCAGCGAAAAGAGGCAGCAGGCGCGCGTTTTGTCTCGGGAAAAGAGGAGAAAAAAGCAATACCGTCTCATCGGCTGGCTGCTTGTCGCCATCGTCGTTCTGTGGGGGGCGAGCACGCTTCTTTGGAGCGGGTATGGGGCGTTGAAGACGGCCGCGAGCCGAGAAATGGCCATTATGCGTTTAAAAGATGCGATCGAAGACCGCGATGTGGCCGCTTTGCAGGCGATGCTGCGGGTGACGGAGGAAAGCGTGCCGATCAACGAGAAAACGTTGGCGCCGTTGTTCGCGTATGTGGAACGGCACCCAGAAGCGTATAAACAGCTAGATCGGGAGTTTGCCCGCCAGCGCAAGAGCGGCCACGTGTATATTAAAGGATTGACATCTTACCCGCCGGTGTTTACGATTCATGTGTTTGAGGACCGGTATGTGTTTGAGCCAGCCCTCTATTTTCTCCATGTGCGCGTCGATGATCCGGAGGCGTCGCTTGTCGTCAATGGGGTGAAAACGGAAGAGGAGGCGACGAAAGACCCATTTGTCAAAAAAATCGGCCCGTATTTGCCGGGCGCATACGCTGTGACCATCGTCCATTCGAACGGGAAAAAGAAAACCACCCGCGTCGAGCTGTTTGGCGGCGCTCGTGTCCATGAAGTCGACATCACGAAATGAACGAATAAGCAAATACCGCTTCCACGACGGCGGTAATGACAACATCTTGCGTCTGCACAGGCGGCGCTGATGAGGGAACGCTGAGAACAGCCGGACCGTATGGCGTCGGCCGGATCGATGACTGTTCTTTCAGTTCAATCGGCGTGTCATAAAGAGGCAAGCTGAGAGCGCGGGCGATGGCCAGCGCTTTTTCTTTGGCGTTTTTCACGGCCAACGCCAATGCCTGCTGGTAATAGGCTTGTTCGTTTGCTAGACGGAATTCCAAGCCGCGGGCGAGGTTTGCTCCATGGGCAACGGCCGCCTCGTAAATGGCGCCGGCTTTTTTAGGGTCGCGGACGGTGATTTCAAGCCAATGTTCGACTCCATAGCTGGATAATACGTCGGCTCCATTGTGATGTTCGTATTGGGGATAGATGGAAAACGCCGTCGTCTCCAAATCTTCTGTTTGCACGCCAAGCGCCTTGAGTGCTCCAATGACTGCGTCGGTGCGTTTCGCGTTGTCAGCAAGCGCTTCTTGAATATGGACGTGTTCGGTGCGCACCCCGAGCGCAATGAGGACGGTGTCTGGCTTGGCGATGACTGTCCCTTGGCCGGTGACGGTCAGTGCGGCGCGGGAGGCGGTTGGCGGTGTGGGGCGGTGCCAAGGCTGCATCGTGTTCCCTCCTTCTGCTGTTAGGCAGTTTTTTTGTCATCATCCGCCGCCTGCCAATAGTAGACGCGCGGCAGTCCGGCATAGCACCAATATTCTTTCAACAGCGAGATCGCGACAAAGGAGACAAGCTGCCAATTGATCGCTTTCATCCCGATTCCCCTTTCGATGGCCCTGTTACTATAGCCTATTCGAAACGGCCATTGTCCTATGCGCGCCGTCCAGTTGGCGATGAAACTTCTTTGGGCGCTTGTACGTATCATGGAATGGACATGCTATAATGAAAGAAAAGATAAAGAAGGAGAGGGACAATGAAGCAGCTGCTTCGTACGATATGGCGTTGGTTTGTCTCATGGAACGCAGGGGTCATCGTCGCGGTGATCGTATTCATCACTGCTGATTTTCGCTTTTGGCCTTCGATTTTATCCGGAATGGGGGCGATGTGGGGGGTGTCCGCCATCATGAAAAGGCGGCATCATCGCCTGCCGGCTGATGTGTCCGCTGAGGAGCTTGTCTACGTTCGCAGCCAGCTTGGCGAAGCGCGCGCGTTATGGAAGCGGCTGCGTCGCGCTCGCTATCGGCTTCGTTCTGTGGTGATGTGGCAAACGGTTTCCCGGTTGAGTGCCATCGTCGATCGAATCATTCGCGCCATCGAGCAACAACCACATCAACTGCGCCTCGCCCAGCCATTTTTCTTAAACGAATGGCCGACGGCGGTGGAGATGGTGGAGAAATACGTTTATTTGGCGCAGCAGCCGGTGCAAAGCGCCGATATGGCAAAAGCGTTGCAGGAGACGGAAAGAGTGCTTGACGAGCTGACTTCAGCGGCTGAACGGCAGTTGCTTGAGGTGTTATCGAACGACATCTGGTCGCTGCAAACGGAAGCGAAATGGCTCGAGCGATCGCTCCGACAATCGGATGGGCTTCGTCTGCCGCTGTCAAAGAAAGGAGAATGACGATGGACGAACGGAATCACGGGATGGAATCGACGGATTGGCTGCAAGGGCTGGAACGGACAAGTTCCCTTGATGAGCTGCTTGCAAAGCCGTTTTCTTCGCCGGCCGAATCGCGGCTCAAGGAGGAAGAAAAGCCGGCGCGCGCGCTTGATGCGTTGAA
>NZ_LDPD01000015.1:24612-30877 GCF_001026865.1 Geobacillus sp. ZGt-1
GCTCGCCAAACAAATCGACCCGGCCAACCATCAGGCCGTCTTGCAATACGGTGTGGCGGCGCAAGCCGAGCTGTCGAAGTTTTCTCATGCGATTTTGCATCATGTGCAAACGAAAGACGCTGGGCCGGTCGGCGAAGTGATCAGCGAACTGATGGCCAAAATTAAGGAGGTCAACCCCGATGACCTAATGCCGGCGAAAAAAGGGTGGCTGTCCCGCTTGTTCGGCGCAGTGGCCAAGCCGCTGCAAGAGATGGTGGCGAAATACCAAAAAATCGGCGTTGAAATTGACAAAATCGCTGATCGGCTTGAGAAGCACCGGCATTTGTTGCTTCGCGACATCATGATGCTTGAGACGCTCTATGAAAAAAACAAAGACTATTTTGAAGCGCTCAATATTTATATTGCGGCAGCGGAATACAAACTCGAAGAGCTGCGGACGAAGACGATTCCAGAAAAGCAAGCGGAAGCGGAGCGCTCCGGCGACCAAATGGCATGGCAGGATGTACAGGATTTGCGGCAGTTTGCCGAGCGGCTTGAGAAGCGGGTGCATGACCTAAAGCTCAGCCGGCAAGTGACGATTCAAACGGCACCGCAAATCCGCATGATTCAGCATATGAACGAAACGCTTGTCGAGCGGATTCAATCGTCGATTTTGCATGCCATCCCCCTTTGGAAAAATCAAGTCGTGATTGCCTTGACGCTGTTTCGGCAGCAAAGGGCGGCTGCGGCGCAAAAGCAGGTCGCCGAAACGACGAATGAGCTGTTATTGCGCAATTCGGAGATGTTAAAAACAAACAGCATCGAAATCGCCAAGGAAAACGAGCGTGGCTTGGTTGATATCGAAACGTTGAAGCGAACACAAGAAAATTTGATCGCTACGCTCGAAGAAACGTTGAAAATCCAAGCGGAAGGCCGCTTAAAACGGCAGCAGGCCGAACGCGAGCTGGCGGCGATGGAAGCGGAATTGAAACAGACGCTGCTTGCGCTGAAGCGACCGGAGCAATAAGGGCGGATAGGAGATCGTCCTGTTTCGGCTTGCGGCCAAACGTCCGATGGATCCGCCCATGGCTGTAGAAGAAAGCGCCGAAAAACCAAAGATCCTCATGCGAAACGGGTGTCTAGCGAACGAGAAGACACCCGTTTTTTCGTTCGCCATCTGTGTTATGATTTCCCAATTGAAGCTCCCCCACTTCCCTTTTGTACAGGGCGCAACCCAAAACGAAGTGGAGATGCAGCCATTGAATGTTCCAAACAAAGGTGGAGTCATTCACGTTGAAGCCCTGTTTGGAAGGAAGGAGAAGCGGCTGGCGTCTCAGACTGCAGCCGCCAACATTTGTTCCTCCTTCATAGGATGGGGGGATGGGGAGGCTCTTGATGATGCTGTTCATCCTCTTGTTCCGCTCGTTCACGATCGTTGCCGTCCGGGCGGGCGGCGCGGACATCAAACTCTTCTGCCGCCTCCGTTTGCCATTGGCGGCCGATGAGCGGGGCGTCTTTTTCACCGTGCTCGACAGTGACAAATCGCAGCACATAGGCGTGAAACAGCAATTCTCCGAACGCTGTAAGCAGAGCAGAGAAAAACGCCGCGTTTAATATGGCGGCGCCGGCGATGTCATAAAACGCACCGATGCCGATCCATACCGCCACAAACACAAGTCCAAAGTCGGCAATCGTCGCTGAGACGTTGCCAAGGCGCCGCAGAACGTACAAGTCGCCGAGCGCATAGGCGACAAGCGTCAGCCAAAGGCTGAACCATAAAATCTCTGCCGATGAAATGCGCAAAAACAGCGGTAAAATGGCAAACATCACCGTGGCGGTCAGCAAATATTTCAGCACTAACGCAAGCAAATGTCTCATTGGGATTCGCCGCCTTTATTCTGCTGGATGGTTTGGACCTTCTAGTTTTTTATCGCCGCATCCCGGCTGTTTTTCCCTGTCTTTGTCCGGTTGCTGCTTTTTTTGTTGCTGTTCAACGCTGTCGTTTCGTGTTGGCTTTCTCATCGGGGCTATCATCCTCTCTTGATCGTTGTTTATTCGTTAGTTTGCCACGTTTGCCTTTCTATATGCATTCATCATCCATAAACTTCCTCTGTTCATTTTTCGCTCTTGTTTTCACACTAATCACGAAACAGCATTCATGTAGGAGGAATGGTGGATGACGAAAAAGAAACGGCCCGTTGCGATTGCGGGGCAGCAATACGATCCGGCAGATGGCGGGGACGAGTCGTTTGTGTATGAGGCGCTCTCTGAGACGCGCGAACAGGTAAGCGATGTGTATGCAGAAGGAACGATTGAGGCGGCAGTGAATCAAGAAAATGGTTCGAACATCCCCCTTTCGCAGTAGTAAGAAACGTCAAGGAGCTGTTCCTTGGCGTTTTGGTTTATGTTTGTGAAACGGGAGGGGAAAAAGGAAAGAAAAACAGTTCGTACTTTCCCCCATCGTCGTCTATACTAGTAGTGCGCACGGCGATTCACCGATATAAGGGGGATGATCATCGTGAGATGGCAGCGGGCTTTATTGGCGTTGCTCAAAGAGCGGAAAGACCATTCCATCGCGTTGGCGATCGACACATCAAACCGTCCGGAGCGGCCAATGCTCATTCAAAACATTGTGAAGCTGTTTGAAAAGCTGCGTCCGGATACGCTGCTCGTCCAAGCGGATTTTAAAATTCGCGATGTCTCTCCGGTTGGCGTGGCGACGATTAAATATTTCAAGCACGGGAAATCGTCGTACACCGAAGTGTTGGAATGGGCCGCTGCGCAAAAAATCGATACGTTGTTTTACATCACCGATGTAACCGGCTATTTTTATGAAGAACTCGAAGTCGACTATGAAGTGTTTTGGCTTGTGCCGGACGATTATATGCCGCGCGTGCCGTTTGGCAAGCCCATTCGTGTGGCGTAACACTGTGAGGAATGCCCCTCGTGATGAGGGGCATTCTTTTTTTGTTAAGAAATTTAACAAACTTTTTGTGTTTGAAACCGATTGCAACCAAAAACACGCGTTGCTTTTGGTTGGTTTATGTTATATATTATGCATATAAAAGGGATGATAAATGACAAAAGGGGGATGCGTAAAATGGATGAAAAAACGTTGACGCTTGGGCTGGATGCACTCTGGGTCATGCTTTCGGCGGTGCTCGTCATCGGCATGCAGGCAGGGTTTGCTTTGCTTGAGGCCGGATCAACGCGCATGAAAAACTCCGGGCATGTGGCTGGCAAACAAATTTTAAGCTTTGCCATCGCCTCATTGGCGTTTTGGGCGTTCGGCTTTGCGATTACGTTTGGGGCTGGGAATAGCTTCATCGGGACGGAAGGATGGTTTTTAAAAGAAGGAAAAGGAACGTTTGACTCGTTGTCGTGGGCGAATGTGCCGCTCGAGCTCAAATTTTTATTCCAGCTCGGCTTTGCCGGCGTGTCGCTGGCCATCGCTTGGGGCGGCTTCGCTGAGCGGGCGAAACTGTCTGTTTATTTTCTTTTCGGCACGATTTTTACGATCGCCATTTACCCGGTGATCGGCCATTGGGTGTGGGGCGGCGGCTGGCTTGGAAAAATGGGAATGCAAGATTTCGCCGGTTCGACCGTTGTTCACTTGCAAGGAGCGATTGCGGCACTCGTGGCTACAATTTTGCTTGGGCCGCGCATCGGCAAGTTCAATAAAGATAAGACTCCAAACGTCATTCCTGGGCATAACCAAGTATATACGGTCATTGGCGGATTGATTTTATGGATCGGCTGGTTCGGCTTTAACGCTGGCAGCACGATGGCGGTTGGCGACGGATTTTTCGGCTATGTCGCGCTGACGACGAATTTGGCCGCCGCGGCGGGAGCGATCGCCGCGATTGTGACGGCGAAAATTTTGGTCGGCAAAGCGGACATTCCAGCGATGGTCAACGGCGTGCTCGCGGCTTTGGTTGCCATTACCGCCGCGTGCGCGTTCGTCGAACCGTGGGCGGCGGTTGTGATCGGTGCAGTGGCGGGGTCGTTTACGTTCTGGACATCCATCTACTTTGAACGCAAAGGGATTGACGATCCGATTTATGCTTTTTCCGTCCATGGTGTCGCTGGCATTATTGGCACGATTTCAACCGGGTTTTTCGCCTCGCCGCGTTTAGTCGAGATCACGGGCATCGGGAAGGCTGGACTGTTTTACGGCGGCGGATTTGATCAGCTGATTGTGCAAACGGTCGGGGTGCTCGGCGCTGCGGTGTATGTCGCTGCTGTTTCGTTTGTCATCTTATATGCCCTGAAGAAAACGATCGGGCTGCGTGTCACGGCGGAACAAGAAATTTCAGGTCTTGATATTAGCGAGCACGGTTCTTATGGCTATCCGGAACAGCTCGATCCGACGTATCAGCCCAAGACCCTCGCCCAGCAGTAGCCAGGAGGGGAAAGGTGATGGAATCGTTGGCGGCAAAGGTGGTCGAGCGGCTAAACCGAGCCGAGTCGGCCGCCGAACTTCGTTTTTGCCACGATGAACTGGCGCGCGAACTGCGGCGCTGTCTAGCACCTGAACAAATGAAGCAGCTTGCAGGCGACGTCGTTTGTGTGCATGAAGCCATCCTTCGCCGCGCGTTCTTCCTTGCGGAGCGGGAGACGATGAAACGGTCGGTCGGCATTCGTCCCCCGGCGTGGTGCTGGTATGTGATGGGAAGCATCGGCCGGTGTGAGCCGACGATTTGGACGGACCAGGACCACGGCATTTTATTCGACTGTCCTGAGGAAGAGGAGGCGGCTTGTTATGAATTCATCCGCCATATGGCGGCGGTTGGGGTGGACATGTTGCATGAGGCCGGCTATCCGTACTGCTCCGGTTACGTGATGGCGACGAACAAGCGGTGGGCGCAGTCGGTCCGCGGTTGGGAGCAACAACTTTCTTCCTATTTAGACAGCGGGTGGCCGAACGACATTCGTTTTTTGTTGATTGCAATGGATATGCGGCCTCTTTATGGGGAAACAGAATTGGCTGAGAAGGCAAGAAAGGCGCTGTTTGCGGCGGTGGCCAAACGGCCGCCGCTGTTGGCGCGCATGGGCGAGCACGTTCAATTTCCTCCGGTTCCGCTCGGTTGGCTGGGCAACGTGCAAACGGAGCGATGGGGGCCGTACAGCGGGGCCGTTCATATGAAACAAAGCGGCTACGTGCAACTCACTAACGCTCTGAAATGGTTGGCCTGTTTTGCGCACGTCCCGACGGCGGGCACAGCCGAGCGGCGGCGGGCGCTTGAAGCGAATGGCGTATTGACGGCGCCGCTTTCCGACGCCGTTTGCGAGGCGCTTTCTGTTTACTATTCGATTCGCCTTAAGTACAGCACTGAGGCGGGGGACGGACGTGAATATGTGTTATGGCGGGCGCTTGAGCGGACGGAACAAAAGCAGCTGAAACAAGCGATGCGCACCGCAAAACGGTTGCAGCGCTTTGTCGCCCGGCGGGTGGCTAACATTCATGCATGAGCGGCACCGGTTTTGGCAACGGGCGCTCCGCTTGTTGTCGCTCGGCGTTCCGCGCGAGGCATCATCCGCCTTATTTGGGCATGACCATTCGCTGCAACAGGAAACATGGCTTCGCTCGCTGCAAAAGGAAAAACAGCACATCATCGATTGGCATGACCGTTTGACTGACATCCCGTTTGTCATCATCGATATGGAAACGACCGGCTTTTCCCCGGAGCAAGGCGATGAAATTTTGGCCATGGCGGCAGCGAAAACGGTTGGAGGAGTCGTGACGGATGCGTACATGACGCTCGTCAAGCCGGAAAAGCCGATTCCGGAACATATTTCCGCCTTGACCGGGATTGAGGCGAAGGATGTGGTGTTCGCTCCGCCGCTTGCCGAGGCGCTGCGCACGTTTGTGCCGTTTATTGCCGCCGGCGTCTTAATTGGCTATCATATCGGCCATGATTTGGCGTTTTTGCGCCATGCCCTTTGGCGCCATTATCGGCAAAAATGGAGCGGACGTTTTGTCGACTTGCAGCCGATGATGACGCTGATCGGCCATTCGTGCCCGACGTTTGACGATGCGTTAGCTTGTTATGGCATCCGTTGCCCGCGCCGCCATACGGCGGATGGCGACGTCGAAGCGATGGCGAAGCTATGGGCGATCTTGCTTGATGAATTCCGCCAGCGCGGCATCGAAACATTGCATGACTTGTACGCCGCGCTCAGCCGGTGTTGATGTTGCCTGTGCGAAGCCTTTGTGAACTCTCCTTGAGAGGAGCGAAATCCAGTTTCAGCAGCCTTGTTTCTGTTGATCGAAAAGCAGTGGGCG
>NZ_LDPD01000015.1:32748-33419 GCF_001026865.1 Geobacillus sp. ZGt-1
GAAAAGCAGTGGGCGCTCGGTGGGGCAAACGGGGGACTGGCTGCAATGAAAAAAGCGCCGGATTTGGCGCTTTTTTTCGTTCGTATTAGAGCGGCTTTGTCGGCGTCGGTTCGGCGTAGCCTTCTTTATATTTTTCATCGATCATATGCCGAATGTCTTTGATCGATTTCCCTTGATCGTAAGCGGCGATCGATTCAGCGGCGATGTCGAGGCAGACGCCGCATTTGGTCGCATGATCATCCCAGACGACCGAGCCGTCTTTTTTATTTTCATAGACAAAGCAGTCATAATTGTTCTTATGGCCAGCTGATTGCCCGCAGCCGCAATAGCAAGGGATATTCTCAAGCAGCTCGCGGTGTTCAGCAGCCTGTTGGTACAAGGCAGCCATCTCTTCTTCAAACGCGCTCAAAAAGCTTGGCAAATGCTCGATCGATTTTGTCGTCTCCCGAATATCGCCGGTGGCGGTTTTCGTCATCTGCGAGTGGCTTTGTTCCTGAACGCCGTCATCGGTGCAGCTTGAGAGCAGAACGCTGAATGACAATACACATGCGGTGATGAAGGTAGAGCGTTTCACCATCTTTCTTCCTTTCCGTGCGAGGTTTGCATTTTGAATGTACCATACCGATGGATAAGCAGCAACTATATAGATGCAACAGAGTCAGTCAAGACTT
>NZ_LDPD01000015.1:33612-41355 GCF_001026865.1 Geobacillus sp. ZGt-1
TTTAAATTGCATCTATATATTTTTGCCCTTGGGAAATGAAGTTAGCGTCGAGACGAGCCACAGGGCAGGAATGATGGAAGAGGAAAAAGGCAGAAGCAGCTGACCGCTTCTGCCTTTCGTTAGCGGGCGATTATTGCCTTTGCAAGAAATATTTCTCAATATCATCCAACATCAAATGAGCCGCGAGCACACCGCCAGCCGTGTTCCAAATCGTGTCGCTCACTTTGTATACTTTTCCTTGTTTAGCGACATTTAAGTTTTGAAAGAGCGGGTCGTTGATCCATTCTTTTTCAAGTTCGCTCGCTTTGCCGTCCCCCGTCTCATATGTAAAGTAGAACAGGATGTCGCCATCCATTGCTGGAATGCGTTCTCTCGTCACGCCGGTTTCCGCAAAGTCGTTTACGTTTTGCGATTCCGGGCGGGCGAAGCCAAGTTGATCCAAAATGACGCCGGAGAACGAGTCTTTATGGTAAATGCGCACGTCGCCGGCCATAAAGCGGACGATGGATACTTTCATCTTCAGCTTGTCACCGAGTTTTGCTTTTAAGTCTTCAATGCGTTTGTCATATTCTGCAATGACTTGTTTCCCTTTTGCCTCTTGGTTTACGGCTTTCGCATAGAGCATAAAGTTGTCTTTCCAGTTGCCGCGCAGCGTTTCTGAGAACACGGTCGGGGCGATTTGGTTCAACTGTTCATAAATTTTTTCATGACGCAGTTTGTTGCCGATAATCAAATCTGGTTTCAAGGCGGCGATCGCTTCGACGTTCGGCTCTGATTCCAAACCGAGCTCTTTGACGCCGTCCATTTTGTCTTTAATATGGTCGTACCACGGATCGCCCGTCCACGATTTGACGGCGCCGACCGGCTTTATGCCTAGCGCCAGCAACGCTTCTGTTCCTTCGTTTGTCAATACAACAACCCGTTTGGGCGTGCCTTTGATTTCGGCCGTGCCCATGGCGTGTTCGACTGCGTAGCTTGCTTCTTTCGATTGATTGCTGTCCTTCGGTTTGGCCGTTTCTTCCTGTTTTCCGCCGCAGCCGGCAAGAAGCAGGAGGGAAAGGATGAAGGCGGACAGAAGAGTGAGATGTTTCCGTTTCACAGTGAAATCCCCCTTTATTGTTGATAATGAGTTTCATTTACGCTAATATCATAAATAACAGCGATAATCATTGTCAATAAAAAATGAAAAAATCATGAGAATATCATAAAACATCCATGAGTAAATTTTATGGATTTTCACAGAAAAGATGGTGAAAAATATTGACGATGAGAGTCATTATCAAATAGACTTGACGATAGAGATATAGAAAATGAAGCAAGGGAGATCTCAGAGATGCTGGTGACAAACCGTCAAAAAATGGTTGGCCTCATCGGTTTGCTGATTGTGCTGCTTGCCGCCATGTGGATGAGCATCGTTTGCGGATATACCGATACGAGTTGGCGGCAGGCGGTGGCGGCTCTCATCGACAATGATGGATCGAATGCCCATTTAGTCGTGGCGACGGTTCGGCTGCCGCGAGCGTTGATTGCGGCTGCCGTTGGCGCCAGCTTGGCGATGGCCGGAGCGCTCATGCAAGCGCTGACGCGAAACCCGCTCGCTTCGCCAGGCATTTTCGGCATTAACGCCGGGGCCGGTTTTTTGATTGTTGTGATGGTCACCTTTTTTTCCATTTCTTCATTGCAAATGTTGTCTTGGGTCGCATTTATGGGGGCGGCGATGGCGGCGTTGATCGTGTTTGTGATCAGCGCCGCGGGGAAAGACGGGCTGACGCCGCTCAAAATGACGCTTGCCGGCACGGCGGTCGCGGCTTTATTTGCCTCGCTGACGCAAGGGATGCTGGCGATGAATGAAAAAGCGCTTGAAGAAGTGCTCTTTTGGCTGGCCGGGTCGGTCGCCGGCCGGAAGCTCGAGCTGTTGGCAGCCGTCTTTCCGTATTTGGCCGCCGCCTGGCTTGGGTCCATGCTGCTGGCGCGCCATGTCAACATCTTAATGATGGGAGACGATGTAGCGAAAGGGCTCGGGCAGCGGACAACCTTCATTAAAGCGGCCGCCGCTCTCTTAGTTGTCCTGCTCGCCGGCGGTTCGGTCGCTGTTGCCGGTCCGATCGGCTTTATCGGCATCATGGTGCCGCATATGGCGCGGGCGCTGGCCGGCGTCGACCACCGCTGGCTGCTTCCGTATTGCGCCTTGCTTGGCGGGATTTTGCTTCTTATGGCCGATATTGGGGCGCGCTACGTTCTGATGCCGCGCGAAGTGCCGGTCGGCATCGTCACCGCCTTGCTCGGCGTTCCATTTTTCATCTACATTGCCCGCAGGGGGATCGCCGCAAAATGAAAAAATACATCACGGTCCGAATGGGAAAACACATCTCGTTTTTCTATGACAAAAAAGCTGTTGCGGTGCTCGCCGCGCTCATAGCAGCGGCCGTCTTACTTTTCCTGATCAGCATTGGCAGCGGCGAAATGCGCATGTCCCCGCTTGAGGCCGCTGCCGCGCTGTTCGGATACGGAGAGGAAATTCATCAGACGGTGATTGTGACGTTCCGCCTGCCGCGTGTGCTTGTCGCTTGGTTGGCCGGAATGGCGCTGGCTGCCGCGGGTGCCATTTTGCAAGGAATGGTGCGCAATCCGCTCGCTTCGCCGGATGTGCTCGGCATCACCGGCGGAGCGGCGGCCGCGGTCGTTGGCTTTTTGGCGCTGTTTAGCGATGAAAACAACTCTTTGACCGTCAGCATCCACTGGCTGCCGCTTGCCGCCTTTCTCGGCGCAGCGGCCGCTGCTTGGCTCGTGTATATGCTGGCGTGGAAAAACGGCCTCGCCCCGCTTCGGCTCGTGCTTGTCGGCATCGGCGTTTCTGCGCTCATGCAGGCGTTGACGACACTGTTGATGATCACAGGACCCATCTATCGGGCGAGCCAGGCAAACGTGTGGATTACGGGCAGTGTGTATGGAGCTTCTTGGCAGCACGTTTCGCTCATGGCGCCATGGGTCATCGGACTGCTCCTTGTGGCGATATTGGCCGCGCGGCATGTCAATGTGCAGGAGCTGGGCGATGAGCTGGCGATTGGGCTTGGCGGCGCGGTCGAACGGCAACGGCTAGGACTTGTTTTGCTTAGCACCGCGCTCACCGGCGGCGCGGTCGCTTTCGCCGGCGGCATCGGCTTTGTCGGGCTGATGGCGCCGCATATGGCGCGCCGCCTTGTCGGTTCGGCGTTTGGCGCTCTTCTTCCGACCGCTGCGCTGTTAGGCGGTGTGTTCGTCATGGGGGCGGATTTGGCTGGGCGGCTGCTTTTGGCGCCGACGGAAATTCCGGCTGGAGTGTTTACCGCGGCGATTGGAGCACCGTATTTCATTTATTTATTGTACCGAAGTCGGAAATTATAAGGAGGGATGCGCATGCATGGGTTGCAGGCGAAAGAGTTGACGCTATCCTATGGCGAGGCGATCGTTATTGACCGTTTAGACTTGACGATTCCAAAAGGAAAAATCACGGTGTTCATCGGCGCGAACGGCTGCGGCAAGTCGACGTTGCTGCGCGCCTTGGCCCGGCTGCTAAAACCAACAAGCGGCGCTGTGCTGCTGGATGGAAAAGAAATCGCCAAACAGCCGACAAAAGAAATCGCCCGCCGGCTCGCCATTTTGCCGCAGTCGCCTATGGCTCCGGAAGGACTGACCGTGTTGCAACTTGTGAAGCAAGGGCGCTACCCGTATCAAACGTGGTTCAAGCAATGGAGTGACGAAGATGAGCGGGCGGTTGTGCGGGCCCTAGAGGCAACTGGACTCGCCGAATTCGCCGAGCGGCCGGTCGATTCGCTTTCCGGCGGACAGCGCCAACGCGCATGGATCGCCATGACATTAGCGCAAGAAACAGACATCATTTTGCTTGACGAGCCGACGACGTATTTGGATCTCGCGCATCAAATTGACATTTTAGATTTATTGTTTGAGCTGAATGAAAAAGAACGGCGGACGATCGTCATGGTGCTTCACGATTTGAATTTAGCGTGCCGTTACGCCCATCATCTCGTCGCCATTCGCGATAAAACGGTGTATGCCGAAGGAAAGCCGGAAGACGTCATTTCCCGCCAGCTCGTGAAAGATGTGTTCCAAATGGATTGCCAAATCACGTACGATCCGATCTTTGGCACCCCGCTTTGCATTCCGTATGGGAAAGGACGGCGAATTTTACAGAAAGAAGGCGTATCGTGATGAGACTGCGTGAAGACGAAATGAAAACGTTGGAAACGTACCGTTTTTCAAGCGGGGCGGCTGATGTCTCGTCGTCGATGTTGTTTGCTTGGCTGCTTCATGACGACGGGCAGCTCGCGAAGTATGTCGCGCACGTCCGCACCGAGATGGGAGCGGCAAATGACGCCGTTGCGGCGTCGATGCTCGTCAAACGATTAAGCTTTTTGGCACCGATGGCGCTATACGCCATGTCGGTATGGAACAAGCGGCTTGTGCTCGATCCTGGACGAATTTGGCTTGACACGGACGGCGAAGGGGAGATGTGGATGCCGCGGTTTCGCTTTGAGCCGCCGGAAGCGGAGGCGTGCGGCATTGAGCGCAGCCGCTGGCGCGAGCAAGTCGTTCGCGACGTGNTCGCCGGCTTGTTCGCTCCGCTCATCGCTCGGTTGCGGCGTCTGACGCGCATATCGCCGCTCGTCTTATGGGAAAATGTCGCGATTTACGTGTATTGGGTATATGAACGTTGGCTTGAGGATGAGTCGCTTGCCCCGGTCGCCGACCGGCTGCGCGATGATTTCCGCTTCCTTATTCATGAAGCCGACGGCCGGTTGTTTGGACAAAAAGACAACCCACTTCGCCGCTTTTTTAAAGGAGCAAGCGGCATGCAGCGGACGACGTGCTGCCTGTACGTGCACACAAAAGGAGGGACGTGCTGCCAAACGTGTCCCACTCGCGCCCGCCAGCGGCAAACCGGGTGACCGGAAGGCCGCCGGTGGGCAGTTCCATATTTTTGACAAAATGTTTGCGAAATTTGTTGATTTTTGCCGTGATTTTCGTGAAAATGGAAGTGTGGACATCGCTTATTTTGGTGAAACGGCGAGGTAGCAATTGCATGGACAAATATACGGCCTTTTTCCATCACTTCACAGAAGCAGTGGTCATCTTGAATTTGCAAGGCGTGATCATTTACAACAATCCGGCTTTTGCCGGCTTGGCGCTGAGTGAAGAAGAACAGAGGACGCTGTCCGTCGAAGGACGGGCGTTGGTTGAACGGGTGAAACAGCGCCCGGCTGCCTTTCGCTGGGAGTTGCTTGACGGCTTATTGGTTGCAGGCGTGTCGCCGATCATCGGTGAAAACGGACAGACGGCCGCCGTCTTATGCGTTCTTCGCCGCCAAGCGGAGGAGAGCGGCCTGCAAGCGCGGCTTGCCGAAGCGGAACGGCGTCTGCAGCTGATTGTTGAGCATTCGAACGATTACGTGTTGATTTTTTCTCCCAATCGTGAGTTGTCATACATTCCGCCGTCATGGAAGCGAAAAACAAACAAGCGCCTTCCAGTGTCATACGAAGAGGTGCTGACATTTGTCCACCCTGATGACGCCCCGGTCGTGGCACAAAAATTGGCTGAGCTGTACGATACATACGAGACGCAATCCGCCGAATTTCGCAAGCAAGGCGAGAAAGGCGAATGGGTTTGGATGGAGGCGCAAGGGAAGGCGATCATCGATGAAGCGGGGACGCTCGATTGCGTCATTGTGACCGTGAAAAACATCAGCGAGCGGAAGCGGTACGAAGAAAAGCTGCGCCAACTTGCCTATTTCGATTCGCTCACGGGCATCGCCAACCGCAGCTATTTCGAGCGGCATATTCATGAGCTGATCGCGAGTCAGACGCCGTTTGCTCTTT
Organism: Geobacillus sp. ZGt-1; assembly: GCF_001026865.1. Lineage (NCBI taxonomy): Bacteria > Bacillati > Bacillota > Bacilli > Caryophanales > Anoxybacillaceae > Geobacillus > Geobacillus sp. ZGt-1. The sequence goes on from NZ_LDPD01000015.1 coordinate 39,486, forward strand.
GTTATTTGGATTTTGACAAATTCAAATGGATCAACGATCATTTTTCCCATCAAGCCGGCGATTACTTTTTGCGCGAGGCGGTCAAGCGCGTCGAGCGGGCGTTGCGTCCCGGCGACTTTTTTGCCCGCATCGGCGGTGATGAGTTTGTTCTCTTGCTGCCGAACATAACGAAAACAGAGATGACCGCCTTGGCGGAACAGCTTGTCAGTTCGTTTCACGAGCCGTTTTATTACGAAAAACAGCTGATTCAATCAACATTGTCGATCGGCATCGCTTTTTTCCCGAAAGACAGCGATCGGATCGAGCAAGTGATGAAATATGCCGATCAAGCGTTGTACGAAGTGAAAGAGCGGGGGCGGAACGGCTATGCCTTTTACCGGCCGACCGAGCATCGGCATGCGGTGATCGAGCAAGATTTGCCGTTTGCCATTATGCGCGGGCAGTTGTATTTATGCTATCAGCCGAAAGTGCAACTTGCTAAAGGAAAGGCGATGGGGGTTGAGGCGCTTTTGCGCTGGCGTCATCCGTCGCTCGGTGAAATTCCGCCGCTCGATTTCATTCCGTTGGCGGAGGAAAGCGGGTTTATTTTTGAAATTACATTATGGGTGTTGGAACAGGCGTCCCGTCAAGTGAAAGAGTGGGAAAGAAAATTTCCGGGCCTCAAGCTCGCAGTCAACTTGTCGCCGTTTTTGCTCAATCGTCCGGAGCTCATCGAGCATGTGAAGCGCATTTTGCGGGAGACGGGGCTTTCGCCCGATCGGCTCATTTTGGAAGTGACCGAAAGCGGACTGATGGAAAACATCGAAACAGGGCAGCACATTTTAACCGAATTGCAACGTCTCGGTGTGCAGGCGGCGATCGATGACTTTGGAACCGGTTTTTCATCATTGGCTTACATCCGCAATTTGCCAGTGTCGCTGTTGAAAATCGACCGCAGTTTCATTGAAGGCATTGCGGAAAACTCGAAAGATGCAACGATTGTTGATACGATCATTCATTTAGCAAAAAGCCTGGATATTGAAGTATTGGCCGAAGGGGTGGAGAGTGAATCGCAAGTGGCGCTTCTTTCGCAAATGCATTGCGACTATGCACAAGGGTTTTACTTCAGCCGCTCGCTCGAAGCGGAAAAGTTGCAGCAATGGCTTGAGGAGTACAACCGCACGGCTTGCAATGGGCCTTCGTCATAAGTCGGTCATTTCCACTCATGAGTTTCCTCGGCTTGCCGCAAACTACACTTGATGACTAGGCAAGAGGAGGAAAAACCATGGAATTTGCGCCAAGAAGCGTCGTGATCGAGGAGTTCATCGACACGCTCGAGCCGATGATGGAAGCCTATGGACTCGACCAAGTCGGCATTTTTGAAGAGCATGGTGAAGGCAATCGCTATTATGTCGGCTATACGATCAACAAAGACGATGAGATGATCACCATTCACATGCCGTTTGTAAAAAACGAACGCGGTGAACTGGCGCTTGAGAAGCAGGAATGGACCGTTCGAAAAGACGGTCGGGAGAAAAAAGGCTTTCATTCGCTGCAAGAGGCGATGGAGGAAGTGATTCATTCATGATAAGCGGCCGGGCTCGGCCGCTTTTTCGCCATCGAAAGGGAGAGGAGCATGATTGCGGAACTTCACATAGCAGACGACGAAACGGCCGTTAAGGTGCTGCACCTACAGCGGCGCGCGTATACGATCGAGGCGCAGATCATCGGCAGCACGGCGCTCCCGCCGCTTCACGATACGATCGCTTCTCTGCAACGATGCGGCGAGCGCTTTTTCGGCTATTTTCAAGGGGAACGACTCGTTGGGGCGATCGCTTGCAAGCGGAATGGGAAGACGCTTCGCCTTTGCCGGCTGATGGTCGATCCGGAT
>NZ_LDPD01000148.1:0-880 GCF_001026865.1 Geobacillus sp. ZGt-1
AGCTATGACGGATGCCCTTGCAAAATCTTCATTCTGTTCTTCTACATCACATATATCAGCAACATCTTCAATAGTAAATATATTTCTTTTAATAGGTTTTGTATCAAGCGAGTATATATCTCTAGTTTCAGTTACATCATACATTGTTCTCTTATAAGAATCGACTTTTTTCACTTCAATTTCACTATCCAAAAACTGCATCAATTCTTTATACTGATTACCAAACAGGATTAATCGATTATTTTTAGCATCATTATCATTTAAACCATTTAAAGCTTCCTTATATTTACTTAGCACTTTGGCAGAAAAGTCAATTTCGAATGAAGTTGCCTTTACCTCTCCTACAGCTTTATTTTCCCCTTTATCATTAACAATAACCCCTTGTGGATTCATCAAAGTCTTAGGTGAGTATTCAATACCAATTTTGATATTAATTAGATTGTCAGGATTATTAGCATACTGCTCTTTTCCTTTTTCTTTTAAAAACTCTTTTAAGTAATCATTTAAAATATCTGCACTCTCCAATACTCTTAAACTAAATAATAAACTCCTTGCCCCAATTGTCCACTCCTCGTCTTCTTCATCTAACTTATCCATCAGTACCATCAGACCATCGCCTGTGATTGAATGGATATGGCCATCATAATATCGGGCTAATTTAATCCAAGTGGATATTGCTTTTTGCTTTAAATTTGCAATGTCATCTATTGTTTCGACATTTGCTGAATCAATAAACAAAGCTCGCTTTGTAAAATTTCTTAAATCTACGAAAATCGAACATAACTTAACATCACTAACTCTGTGAACACTAAAATCTTCATATGACTTAACCTTACTTAATAATTCATCATATTTCGGGTGTAACTATTCACCCCAGTGC
>NZ_LDPD01000149.1:0-393 GCF_001026865.1 Geobacillus sp. ZGt-1
TCCATTCCAATACATAGAAATAATCCCGTTCTAATTTGGATAAAAAGTGATGGATTCGATTGGTTTTCCATCCTTTCCCCCTAGTCGCTAGACCACTTGAAGGAAAATCCTGAATATATATCCAAGGTTTATAATTCTCTCCCTTGCCTTGACCACGACCTTCTTTTTCCATTTCAGCGATTTTCTTTTCGGTTAATTCTGTTTTCCTTTTCGCCATCTATGCCACTCCTTTGATGCAAAACCTTCACGTTCCTATCATAGACAGACAAGTTTCCTTATACATGCCATAAAATTTCCCAGTTCCCATTTTTAGACAAAAAACATTTTTGAGAAAAAATAATTTAAAGAAATATTTTTTTGTGTATCTTTAAATGCGGTAAATGATTGATTTAT
>NZ_LDPD01000150.1:0-2472 GCF_001026865.1 Geobacillus sp. ZGt-1
ATCTCGTGTGTGAAAGCACGGAGTTGTTGAGGCCTTTTGACAGACAAATTCTCGATGAAAGAACAAAAATTGAGCTGGTTGGCAAGTTGTATGAACGTGAGAGATTGAAAGGAACTTCGTTTTTGCAGGAGTTCGAAGATGCGTTAGCTATGTTTGACCATTTAGATCCGTATGAAATGAGCAAGAAAGAGGCGCAGCGGAAACTGCGTGACATTCAGACCGTTCCAGTCATTCCGAGGCGAATTTACGATGGAATTGCAGATGCAATAGATCAATACGGCCGTTGTCGGGATGGAGGAGAACGGCTTCGCTTTCGGATGGAGATCGAAAAGAAGACGATCAGCGTCCACCGTTTTCTTGCGGAGAAATGTGTCTCAGAACGATTGCCCAAACCGTTTGACCACATATACATTGCCGATGTTGAGTACGATTTTGATCGCGAAGTGGGGAGAGGCAGAGGGATTCAGTTGGATACACCACTGTCAGCATTTTACTAAGGAGAGTGCAGTGAATGGCAAGCGGTGTTCAAATCCATTATTACAAAGTGTGCAAGCGGAAATTATGGTTGTTTTCCAAAGGAATTGGAATGGAAGAAGAGCACGAACGAGTGATCGAAGGAAAGATTCTGCACGAACGGGCGTATCCACGCTTGAATGAGAGAGAAATTCTCATTGATGACACGTTTAAGCTGGATGCATTAGAGGAAGAGTACGTTCGCGAAATCAAAATTTCCAGCAAAATGGCTGAAGCGGACCGTTTTCAAATGTTGTACTATCTTTACGAACTGAAAAAACGAGGCATTCATAAAAAAGGATTGATCAGCTATACGAAGGAAAGAAAGACGGAGGAAGTGATATTAACAGAAGAAGACGAGCGAAAGGTGGAAAAGGCTTTAAAAGACATCTATCAAATTTTGCAACTTCCCTCTCCCCCACCTCTTAAAAAACTATCATATTGCTCGAAGTGTGCATATTACGAATTTTGTTATGCACTGGAAGGTGACGAATGATGTTGAAAGATCATTATATCTTTTCAAATGGGCGGCTCAAGCGAAAGGACAATACGATTTATTTTTTAGATGAAAAAGAAAACAAGAGATCGCTTCCTGTGCATCAAATCGAAAATTTATATATATTTGGGGAAGTGGACTTCAACTCCGCTTTGCTTAATTTGTTAAGCCAGCATGAAGTTCATTTGCATATTTTCAATTACTATGGATTTTACGCAGGCACATTCTGTCCGAGAAATCGAAAAGTGTCTGGTTTTACCGTTGTGCAGCAGAGCGCTCATTATCTTGATAATGGCAAAAGGTTGTATATCGCCAAGATGTTTTTAGAAAGTGCTGTGCACCATATGTTGCGTAATATTCGTAGGCATCGAGAGAAAACGGAGATTTATATCCATCAGATTGAGGAAGAGGCAAAAAAGATGAACACAGCGAGCACTGTTCAAGAGCTGATGGGAATAGAGGGACGAATCCGACAACATTATTATCAGTCCTTTAACGAGATTTTGAAGCAAGACTTTACGTTTGAAAAGCGGACAAAGCAACCTCCGCGCGACCCGCTGAATGCTTTGATATCATTCGGAAATTCCTTATGTTATACAACTGTTTTGGGGGAAATTTACAAGACGCCGCTTGATCCTACGGTTAGTTTTTTGCACGAACCGTCGACAAGACGATTTTCGTTAAGTTTGGATTTAGCTGAAATCTTTAAGCCATTGATCGTCGATCCGGTTATTATCGCCTCCATTAACAATCGGATCATTACCAACAAACATTTTGATGATATCGATGGAATGGTATTTTTAAATGAGGAAGGAAAGAAAAAGTTTATTATGGAGTGGGAGAATAAATTGGCCACATCCATTCAACATCGGAAGCTGAAAAGAAAAGTGAGTTATCGGCATTTTATACGATTGGAATGCTACAAACTCATTAAACATTTCATTGGGGATGAACGATATAAACCGTTGAAAGCTTGGTGGTGAGCCATGTTTGTTATCATTACGTATGACGTAGCGGAGAAGCGGGTCAACAAAGTTTGCAAAAAATTAAAGGAATATCTCACTTGGACGCAAAATAGCGTATTTGAAGGGGAGATTTCGAAAAGTCTGCTGATGAAGTGCATGTATGAATTGGAGATGATCATTGATAAAGAAGAAGACTCCATTTACTTATACGAAGTAGAAAATCCGAAGAATATAAAAAAGCGGGTATTTGGTCAGGAAAAGAATTTTGATGAGTTGTTCCTTTAAGTTTAAGAATTTGCAGTGAACCGCATTTTAGCGGATAAATGGGGAAAAGCTTGATTTATCAAGGGAGGTGCGACATTATTTGCGCAACATAGAAAACACAATTACCACTTTACTGCAAAATGAGGTATAATTGTTGTGTAGGCATTCGCGTGAATTGCTTGCTACATCAATAAATATTATTTTGTAATTGATAGGGGTTTGATCTGAACGGAG
>NZ_LDPD01000151.1:0-1099 GCF_001026865.1 Geobacillus sp. ZGt-1
GGGATTACGTGGGCGAAAGGAGAGACGGTTGATGTCTACGACGCCGTATCCCATACGGTGTCGCAAGAGTATTTGGAGGATGAACTGAACATTGATGTTTCGCACTTTAACACGAAAGTCGTAACGGAAAGCTTTAACCGCGTCATCATTCGCGAGCTCGTCAACTATATCGCTCCGGATGATGAAGGGAAGACGCTCATTTTTGCCGCGACGGACGATCACGCTGATCTCGTCGTCCGACTGCTGAAAGAAGAATTTGCGCGCGTATACGGAGAGTTCGATGACAATGCGGTCATGAAAATCACCGGATCGATCAAAGACCCGTCAGGAGCGATCCGCAGGTTTAAAAACGAAAAATACCCGACAATCGCGGTGACGGTCGATTTGTTAACGACAGGGGTCGATGTGCCGGCGATTACGAACCTCGTCTTTTTGCGCCGCGTTCGCTCGCGCATTTTGTATGAACAAATGCTCGGCCGGGCGACAAGGCGGTGCGATGAGATTGGGAAAGACCATTTCAACATCTTTGACGCCGTCGGCATTTACGAAACGTTAAAGCCGTATACAAGCATGAAACCGATCGTCGCCCGTCCGCAGGCGACGCTGACGGAGCTGTTCGATGAACTCGAACAGCTTGAACAGACCGCCCATCTGGAATACCAAAAAGAACAAATCATTGCGAAGATGCAACGGAAAAAGCGGACGTGGTCCGACAGGCAACACGAAGATTTCCGCGTGCTTTCCGGCGGAAAAACGGTCGATGAATTCATCGACTGGCTGAAATCGCTGCCGTCTGATGAACTGAAAGACGGGCTGAAAGAATATAAATCGATGTTCCGCTATTTGGACGAAAACCGGTACCGCGAGCGCAAGCAATACATTTCCCACCATGAAGACAAGCTGCTTGGCGTCAAACGAGGCTACGGCAATGCGGAAAAACCGGACGACTATTTAGAGGCGTTCGGTGAATTTATCCGCACGAACATGAATAAAATCCCGGCGCTGATGATTGTCTGCCAGCGGCCGTCCGAACTGACGAGGGAAGAGTTGAAACAACTGCGATTGGAACTTGACCGAAGAGGCTTTTCCGAGAAAAAAC
>NZ_LDPD01000152.1:0-258 GCF_001026865.1 Geobacillus sp. ZGt-1
TGGATAATCAACACGCCTGATAAAATAAATATGTTCTGCTATGTACCCTTCAATCTGTTCATAGAATATATCATCTTTTAAGATTTTCCCAAAAAATCCTTGGTTCTTTTCAAAACCCTCAACAACATAATCCGTAAAGCATTTACGGAATCCGCTTGTGTTCAAAGTGTTTCATTGTTGAATATTTAATCTTTCATGTTCATCAATTCATATTTTTGCCAAAATGGGATGATTTTTTGGTTCATCACCAAATTTTGT
>NZ_LDPD01000153.1:0-2097 GCF_001026865.1 Geobacillus sp. ZGt-1
TTTATAATGCTAAACGGATCCTTTGAAGGTCTTAACCTCGCAACCTCCTGCTCTAATCGATGAACCTCTGCGGAAATATTAAATAATTCCTGGTTTAAGCGTATTTGACTCGTAATATCTGTTTCAGATACCACTGCACCTATTATCTTTCCATCTAAGTAAACGGGATTAGAATTAATAAGCACAAACAAATCAGGTCTCGGTTGGTGACGATGACGATGAAGTTTTCTTCCATGCTTTAACGTTTTTAATATTTCTAGCATATTTGGTTCAAAGAAATCTGTAATAGGTTTACCAATGATATCTTTTCTCGAAACAGAAAAGATTTTTTCTGCTCCCTCTGTCCAAGCACATACTATTTCATTTTTATCAATCACCGTGCACGATGCGTCCATTGTTTCTAATACAGTTTCGAAAAAAGCACGCAAGTACTTATAGGAATTTAATAAACACTCGCTCATGATTCCAGAGTCAATAAATCCAATTGGTTTTCCCTCATTATCTTTTACTAATAAACATCGGTATTTCTTTACATACTTTACGGCTTCTTCGATGGGCGTATCACAATCCACCATTACGCTCTTCGATAGCTTTAACGGATCAAAATCAGTGATATAAAAGACATCCTTATCTATAAGGAAAACTGCATCAGCATTATAAGGTCTTGAAATTTCTTTTTCAGATTTAAAAACAATAAAGTTTTTGTTAACAATTTCCTTTAAACTAGGAAGTTTATAATTCATATTTATCCCTCCTATATAATGTCTAATATGTTTTACATATTCTAAAAATTTTTACATAATTAGATTATATGTGTAAAAAATATTTTGTCAATTATGAATAAATTGGAATCGTTTGTTATTGGCATAGTTCTTGCTTTTTATATTGTTAGAAGCCTCGGAAAGGAGGGAGCATGTTGAAAAAAAACTTTGAAGTAATCATTGTAGGAGGGGGGATCATTGGCAGTGCTATTGCTTATTACGTATCAAAATCAGGACTGAATGTAGCTGTATTAGAAAAAAACGAACTAGCGAGCGGAACATCGTCCAGATGTGATGGAAACATACTAGCGATTGATAAAGACCCCGGATTCGATAGTCAGATGTCTTTAGCTAGTCAGAAATTAGTAGATGAATTAAGCAAAGAATTAGAATATCACTTTGAATATAGAGCGCCAGGGAGCATTTTAGTGTGTGAAACCGAAGAAGAAATGATTGCTGCAGAAAAATGGGTTTCACGTCAAAAAGAAGCAGGACTTCCCTTTAAAATGCTAGATCGCAGCGATATTAGGCAAGAATCCCCTTTTTTTGCTGATGACTTATTAGGCGGATTAGAATGCGAAACTGATTCAACTGTTAATCCCTACCTCTTTTCATTTGCATTAGCAGAGGGAGCAAAGAAAAGAGGAGCTGAAATTTACACCCATACTGAGGTTAAGTCAATAAAAAAATTAACTACGGGGGATTTTGAAATCGAAACATCTAATGGATTATTTACGGCCAAAAAAGTCGTTAATGCTGCTGGAGTATGGGCTCCCATGATTGGAAAGATGCTCGGTATTCCTATTCCGATTAAACCTAGAAAAGGCCATATTATTGTTGCATCGAGACAACAACCTGTTGGTCTTAGAAAAGTTATGGAATTTGGTTACCTAATGTCTAAGTTTGGAGGTCAAAGAAAAGTAGATCCTCTAACTGAAAAGTATGGCGTAGCTTTAGTATTCGAACCAACGGAAAGTCAAAATTTTTTGATTGGGAGTAGTAGAGAATTCATAGGATTTAATACAACTGTGAATATTGATGTTATCAAGTGTATGGCACGTCGTGCAATTCGATTTTATCCTAAAATGGCAGATATGCTAGTAATTCGAACGTATGCTGGTCTACGCCCTTGGACAGAAGATCATCTACCTATTATCTCTCACGTTGACGAAGTTCCTGGATTTTATATTGCTGCTGGTCATGAAGGTGATGGGATTAGTTTAGCTGCTATTACAGGAAAATTAATAGACGAACTAATCAGAGAAGAATCACACACATCGGTTCCTATCGAACCATTAAGATACGATCGCTTTAAAGTTAAAGGAGCATTCCCGTT
>NZ_LDPD01000154.1:0-1145 GCF_001026865.1 Geobacillus sp. ZGt-1
GGACGGGTGAACCCGATCCCAAGCGAGCGCAGCCGGGTAAAGCGTCTTTAATACTTCATTGAAAGCTGCTTGGGTATCGACGAATAAACTGTTTGTTTCTTCCGCAATTTGCTTGACAACACGGCCATATTGATCCATTGTTCGGCGCATGGGATCCTGTTCATTTCCTTCGATATAAAACGGTGTCATCAAAATGATTCCTTTCACAAGCGGCTTCGTCTCGAGCACAAGGCTGCGGAGCATCGCTTCATATTCATCCAAGTATACATGTTTTTCTTTCATGAACGGCAAATCATATTGCCGCCAAACATCGTTAATACCGATCATGATCGATACCCAGTCTGGCTTTTGGTCGATGACATCTTCTTTCCATCTTGCTTTCAAATCCCGCACCGTATTGCCGCTGACACCTTTATTGACGACGCGAATGCCTAGTTCGGGGTAAACCGCTTGCAAGAGACCATCCGCATAAGCGACATATCCCGTGCCCAACGCTCCGAATGATCCTTCCCCCTCCGGCCGAGCGCGGCCGCAATCAGTGATCGAATCACCAATAAAGAGCAATTTTTCGCCAGAGCCGATTTTCATTCTCCTCTTTTCCTCCCTTGAAGTCCTATTCAAATCACCTGAAAAATCGGTCGCTCTCGAAGAAAATGGACGGGGATATCCGGAAACTGCTCCCCTAGCCATTCGGCCAAATACTTCATGCCTGGCTCTTCGCTTTCCGCATGTCCCAGTACAATCAACGCCTTTTGTCTTCCTTGGTACACGGCATCCCGAATATATTCCGGCGTCTCCCATTCAGGCCCCTCTCCATACATAATCGCATCGAGATGTTCCTGTTCAAACAATGGAATCGACAATGCCCCGCCGCCTCGATACCCCACCAATATTCCAATGCGGGTGCATGGCGCAGATAAATCTCCGGCGATACGTACAAATGGAATGCTCAACATTTCCTTCGCATATTCAGCCACTTCCTTTGCCGTCATGCGGGGAATCGCTACAATCGCAGCGGTCGGCAAATATTTAGAAACATATGACTCCCACTCCAAAGCGCGAATGAAACCGACCATGATGCCATCCGGTTGATGTCGATGCCAATAATCATGAAAGCGATAGATTGCAATGCCCGACTCGCAGAT
>NZ_LDPD01000155.1:0-4128 GCF_001026865.1 Geobacillus sp. ZGt-1
AAGCAAAGTTGTTGGCATCTCAGTATGATATCGTGGTAACGAACCCACCATATATGGGATCGAAAGGGATGAATCCACAGCTAAAAAAATATTTAAGTGATAACTATCCAAAGGGGAAAAGCGATTTATTTGCCGCATTTATGATTCGCGCGCAACATTTTACCGTCGAAAACGGATTTTCAGCAGCAATAAACCAGCATTCATGGATGTTTTTAAGCAGTTTTGAAGAATTACGAAAAGAATTTTTAAGTCACACTACTATTTATTCAATGCTTCATCTGGGAACTCGTGCTTTTGAAGAAGTTGGAGGGGAAGTTGTTCAAAGTACAAGTTTTGTATTAAGACAATCGTTCATTGCCAATTACAAAGGAAAATACGTACGATTAGTAGATTATTCGTCTTCACGGGCAAAAGAAGAAATGTTTTTATGTAAAAAAGAAAATGATATATTCGTGCGCAATCAAGAAGGTTTCAAGGATATCCCAGGTTCGCCGATTGCGTATTGGGTAAGCAGTAACGTTTTAAAGATTTTTAAAAATGGACAACCACTAGGGGAATTTGCTGAAGTAAAAAGGGGAATGACAACATCAGATAACAAAAGATTTCTTCGATTTTGGCCAGAAGTTTCAATTACAAAAGTTTACAAACATGCTAAGAGTCACGAAGAAGCACGAGAATCAAAAGCAAAATGGTTTCCATATAGTAAGGGTGGAGGATATAGAAAATGGTATGGCTTTAATGAATACCTAATAAATTGGGAAAATTCCGGTCAAGAAGTTATAGAATTTGCCAAAACAATAAATAAATCATTTACAAGAACAATTGTAAATATGAGTTATTACTTTAAACCTTCTATAGGATTTTCATATATAACTAGTGGACCCTTTAGTATGAGATGGATTCCAGAAGGATTTTTATATGATTCTGGTGGCCCTGGAGTTTTTGCTGAAGAGGATAAGAGATTATTTATATTGGCGTGTATGAATTCCAAACCAGCTCAAATACTATTAAAGATATTAAACCCAACAATTAATTTACAAATTGCTGATGTAGTGCGATTACCGCTCCCAAATTATGAAAGCCTTATTGGCAATGTTCAATTTAATAAAAAGGTTAAAGAACTAATTCATATTTCAAAAAATGATTGGGATTCATTTGAAACATCTTGGGACTTTAAGAAACATCCATTCCTCACCTATCGCGGGAAAGCGAAGACGTTAGAGGAATGCTATGCCAACTGGGAAGACCATGCGGAAAAGCAGTTCCAGCAACTGAAGAAAAATGAGGAAGAATTGAACCGCATTTTTATTGAATTATACGGTTTGCAAGATGAATTGACCCCGGAAGTTCCTGATGAAGAAATAACAGTCCGCCGGGCAGATCGAGTACGGGATGCGAAGTCGTTCTTGTCTTACTGTGTTGGTTTGATGATGGGGCGTTATTCGTTAGATGCCGAAGGTCTTGCGTATGCAGGTGGTGACTGGGACGCTTCGAAGTATAAAACATTCCAGCCTGATAAAGATGGCATCATTCCATTGACGGAAACGTCTTATTTTGAAGATGATGTCATCAGCCGCTTGCAAGAGCTATTAATCATTATGTTCGGTGAAGAGACGTTAGCGGAGAATCTACGTTGGCTAGCGGAGTCATTAACGATGAAAAACAACGAAACACCGACAGAGCGTTTGCGGCGTTATTTCTTTGATGAGTTTTATGATGATCATTGTAAAATTTACCAAAAACGTCCGATTTATTGGATGGTTGAGTCTGGTTCGAAAAAAGGTTTCCGTGCGTTATTTTACTTACACCGTTACACGCCAGAAACATTAGCAACAATGCGCTTTACGTACGTACAAAACTTACAAGAAAAACTTCGTCAAGAGCAAAAACGTCTCGAGCAAGATCTTATCAATCCGGATTTATCTTCTGCGATGAAGAAGCGTTATGAGAAGCAATTGAAACAAATTAGAGCCCAGCAGGAAGAGCTTGTTGAATTCGATAAAAAATTAGCGGAACTTGCCAACCAACGCATTGCCTTAGATTTAGATGACGGAGTGGTTGTGAACTACGAGAAATTAAAAACGATCCTTGCGAAAATAAGATAACCACTGCAAAATGGATAGGGGGAAGCCCCCTATCCATTTTTTCACTTGCCATTGGATTGTCTTTCTTTAAAATAGGGAAAAGAAATACATTGAGAGTTGGTGTAAGATATGGATATTGTTCAAGAGTTACTGCGACTATTCGAAAAACAGCTTACGGAAAATATTGGTTCGGATCGTGCAATTGTCTTTTGGTATGATGTGCAAAGTGAGGAGCGCGATTTAGCAGAAATAGAACAAGCGTTGAATGAAAAGGGAATCAAAGTTTGGAAATTAAACGATCACAATGCGTTCCAAACAAAAGTATTGTTGGAACTCGAGGACACGGAAAGTTCGTATTTAATATACGCTCCATTTGCCAAACCGAAAGATGAGGATAACTTTTTATTAGATATCCTTCTTTACAGCGGCAAATACGGAGAATTTCAAGCAGATGAAATCGCGATTATGATGAAAGAACTTCGCATCGATCATTTAGCGATTCGACCGTTTATAGAGGAGCATTGGGCGTTTTTTAAAAACAAGCAACGAGTTGCCAAATTTAAAAAGCTGCTTCCAAATAACCCAAATGCCAATGATGTAAAGCAAACGATGATGGCTGTATTATGTGATGCAAAAAGCATCCATCCACAGGAGTTATTGAAAAGCGTCGTCGCAAAAAAAGGCGGAATGTCGGATGATAATGAAGCGCTCATACAAATGGGCAAATATTTGGATGTCAATCTGTTTTTCGAGCTAATCGAAGATTATTTTGGCGTCTCACCGAAAGAAGAACACCATCTATCTCATATTATCGAAACAATTGTTTACCAGCATGTTGCTTCCAATATCGATGAAGATGTATTACAAGTTCATTATCCTTGTAGCGTTCCAAATATTTGTAAAGTATTTATCGATGATTGGTTGAAATCGGACGAACGTGAAGTATTAGAAACGATTTTGTTGGAACTGGAACAAAAGTGGAATGTGCCGCAATTAGTAGAAACGCATACGTATCAGGCGTTCATTCGTTGTTTTACGTTTCCGATTATCGAACGAAAAGTGCTGGATGCTTTGCATGAATTATTATTAAATGAAACGGTCCTTGTGAATGAATGGAAAAGTATTTTGGCGGAACGAAGGAAAGGTTATTGGTATCAGGCGCATTTTGCCCAAGAGTATGAGTTGTTGGAGAAAATACTTGATTTTTATGAATGGAAAATCATTTTTGAACGAGATGAAGCACCGAAAAACGAACAAGAATGGTTTTCGTTGTATGCTGAAAAGTATTATCGTATCGACCAACTTTATCGCCATATTTATCTTCTGTACAGAAAAGAAACGAATTTGGAACGTTACGAACAATTAATAGAAAGAGTAACATTCTGGTATGAGAATAAATATTTAATGACGTTAGCGGCATATACAGATCACATGTTGGAAACAAGACTGAGCAAACAATGGAACATTCCAAATGTCATGCAGCAAAAAAATTTTTATCAACATTTTATACGGCCATTGTTAGAGGCGACACGGGAGCGTATTTTTGTCATTATTTCCGATGCGCTTCGTTATGAAATAGGAATGGAATTGTTAGAAGAGTTTCAACAGCGTTTAAACACAGAAGTGAAAATCATTCCGATGCAGGCAACGCTTCCTACTTATACGCAATTAGGAATGGCGGCATTGCTTCCAGGAAAGATTACGGGAATAAAAGAAGATGGCACAATTTATGTGAATGATCTTTCTACGAAAGGCTTGCAAAACCGGAATAACATTTTGCAAATGTATGAAGTGGATTCTATCGCTTTAAAAATGGAGGACTTCATTCAATTAACTAAAGACGAAGGACAAGAGTATATTCGTGGCAAGCGCGTTGTCTATTTGTATCATGATGCCATTGACGCGATTGGCGATTCGAGCAAAACGGAAGCATATACGTATGAAGCAGTCGAAAATGCGTTAGAACGGATAAAAGCAGCCGTTCGCAAATTAACAGGTACGTATGAAGCTGTTCGTATATTTCTAACAAGTGATCACGGCTTTT
>NZ_LDPD01000156.1:0-1473 GCF_001026865.1 Geobacillus sp. ZGt-1
AAAAAAATGCATAGTAAACAAAATTGCAGAAACCATCCAAGGGCAGTTGGCAGATTTGATCCTTCTTGAGTTAGACTTGGCCACCATGCAGTGGCATATTGACGAGCCGCCTCTACCTCAATAGCAATAAGACTAGAATAAGCAATTAATGTTATGGATCCTAAGAGATATCCCATAAGTGGACCATGAGAATAAACTGGGTATCGAACAACACCACCCGCACGTGGAACAGAAGCACCAAGTTCACAATAAACCAATCCCAATAGTAGAACTGCTATACCGCCTATAACCCATGATAATATACCGGCTGGTCCTGCAATGGCAGAAACATGGCTCGCCGCAAAGAGCCATCCAGAACCAAATATAGCTCCAAATCCTATCCAAGTAAGATCAGACAATGAAAGTTCTCTTTTAAACTTGCCTTGGTTTGACATTTAACTTCACCCCTCCGTTTAATGACAATAATTTATTTTTTATCAGCCGGATAGAATTAATCCAGCTGATTTCTTATATCGTTTATTAATAGGGTGCAAACATGTCTATTACACGAAAAACTAGACTAATAAAAACTAATTGGTATGAGTAGTAAAAAGGATTAATGACTGATCGGCATCGACGGTATGAGTAAAAATCCCCCTTTTAGCGGGTCCTCCTCATTGTAGACAAATTGATGCATACCTGTAACCCATGCAGATCCAGTAATTTCTGGTATAACCGCATCAAACTCTTTTATTTTTGTGACATCGACTATCTTTGATTTGAAAAGGCTTCCAATAATACTTTCATGAACAAAGAGTTCATTAATTTTTATTTCATTGCGCGCGTACAATACGGCAAGTTTTGCTGAGGTGCCTGTGCCACAAGGTGAACGGTCGATTCCTCCTGGCGGTACAACAACTGTATTTTTGCAATGTGCCTCTTCATTGGTAGGATCCGTATAAAACTCAATATGGGTTAATCCCTTAATAAAAGAGTGTTCAGGGTGAACAACATCAGTTATTTGATTGATTGTATCGCGAATTTTAACGGCAGTATCGATAATTTTTGCTGCATTGCTTGGTACAAGTTCTAACCCAATTTTTCTTGCATCGATAATGCCATAAAAATTTCCTCCGTAGGCGATATCGCAGTAAACTTCTCCTATGTTTTCTACGTCAACATGTATGCTTTTTAATAGGAATGCGGGGATGTTGCGGAAGGTTACTTCTTTCGCTTTACCATTTTCTACTTTAATTCTTACTTTTACCAAACCAGCCGGTGTATCTAGTTTTAAATCAGTATAAGGTTCTTGAACTGGTACTAGGCCTGCCTCAACTAATGCTGTACAAAAACCAATTGTATCGTGCCCACACATTGGCAAATAGCCGCCGGTTTCGATATAGATTACACCCACATCCGCTTCAGGGTGACAAGGCTCCATAAGCAAAGCACCTGACATCACATCATGACCTCTTGGTTCAAACATAAGGAATT
>NZ_LDPD01000157.1:0-579 GCF_001026865.1 Geobacillus sp. ZGt-1
CGTTTTCACTCCCATCGTTCGATAACCAATCGCTTCTTTTTTTCCTTTCCAGGGGATCGTAATATTCGTTTGTTTGATTCGATCCAACACCCAAAGCACGCCTCGTTCCGTTGAGCCGTTCACCCAGCGAACAAGACGGTCTTTTTTAAATAACGCCAGTCCATCCAAGCTGATGCGAGCATCTGGCACAGAGGATTGAACGTTTGTTTGCCGTTTGCCCTGCTGTGGGTTTCCTTCAATGACAACACCCGTCACGACTGTATTTCTTCCTGAAGATGTCAAACCACGAATCGCCCACCAGACATCAGTGTTGATTGTCTGCCCCCAGGACATCTCGGAAAACTCCAACGTCTTAATAATTTGATTGGCGGAAATTTTGTCAATCGGTGTTAATACGCTTAACACCTCTTTCGCTGAGTGGCCATGAGCAATAACCAGCCGCGCTGTCGTCCGAAACTGGTGGCTCCGTTCCATCGCATCGAATACGCCATTCAACCCTTGGCGCGCCACTTCCTCGCTGATGACCACCAAGTTGGTATGAGCGTAATACAGGATGCGCGACAGCTTTTTCGAGGCTTT
>NZ_LDPD01000016.1:0-5077 GCF_001026865.1 Geobacillus sp. ZGt-1
CGCATGGGTAGTGAAGCAAGGAAAACAGCATCATATTGAGGGCGGTGAGCCACGTCCAGCCGTGGTCAAGCAAAATTTGTTTTAGAGAATGCAGGCCATCGACTTCAGTGAGCGCCCCCGCGGATAAATAGCCCATCAGCAAAATCGGCACGACAATTTCATTGGCTGGCAAGCCTAAAATGAACGCCATCAAAATGTAGCCATCCAATCCCAATGCTTTGGCAAATGGGTCAAGCCAGTCGGCTAAATACGCCAGCACGGTCGTATCTCCCACGTGAACGTTGCCGAGCACCCATGTCAGAATGCCGGCCGGCGCCGCAACCGTTACCGCCCGTTTCAGCACATAGAGTGATTTGTCGAGGGTGGCCCGGATGATCGTCTCCATGATTTTCGGGCGTCGGTACGGCGGCAGCTCCAGCGTGTAATGGGTCGGAATGCCGCGCAAGGCCGTCTTGGATAAGACCCATGAAACGGTCAACGTGACGACGATGCCAAACAACACCATGGCGACGACCACACCCGCCGTAACGAACGTTTTCCATCCGCCTGTATAGCCGGCTGCCATAAATAAGGACGAAAGCAGGATCAGCGTTGGCCAACGTCCATTGCAGGGGACGAAGTTGTTGGTCAAAATGGCCAGCATTCGTTCGCGCGGTGATTCGATAATGCGCGTCGACATGATGGCCGCCGCGTTGCAGCCGAAGCCCATGGCCATCGTCAGTGATTGTTTGCCATGCGCCCCCGCTTTTTTAAACAAGCGATCCATGTTAAAGGCGACACGCGGCAAGTAGCCATAATTTTCGAGCAAAGCGAATACGGGAAAGAAAATCGCCATCGGCGGCAGCATCACGCTGACGACCCAAGCCGTGCCGCGGTATAGGCCAAGTACAATGAGGCCGTGCAACCAGTCGGGGGCGTGAATCGCTTGAAAGGCCATGGTGAGATACGTTTCGATCGTTCCGAACAAGCGGGCGAGCGAATCGGAAAATACGTTGGCGCCGGCGATCGTCATGTAAAGGACAGCGGCGAGAAGCGCCAGCATAATTGGAAATCCCCACCGCTTCGACGTGACGATCCGGTCAATCTGTTCCGTTCGATCACGTTTCACGCTCTTCGTATGATTGACACATTCTCGATAAAGCTCGGCCGATGTTTGAAAGATGGCGGCAACGATTTGCTCGCGCACATTGTCCGGCGCCAATGATTTCGCTTCTGTCATTAAGCGGTCAAATCGATTTGATGGATCCGCAACAGGCATACGCGTTCCCCTCCTTGATCAATGGTTGCGGCGGTTGTTTCAGCGCTTGAAGCAGCGATGTATCGCCGTCAAGGAGACGAAGAGCGATCCAGCGAGCAGGATACGTGTCTCCCATCACGTCTTTCACGAGTGGAAGAAGTTTGGCAATGCCTCGTTCGATTTCCGGGCTGTACCGGATGGAAAGCGGGTTGGTGTTGATGCGGCCATGCGCCATGGCATCCACTGTATCAAGCAGTGCATCGATTCCTTCCCGGTTGCGGGCCGAGATCGGCACGACCGGCACGCCGAGTTTGACGGCTAATTTTTTTGTATTGATATGAATGCCTTTCTTTTTCGCTTCATCCATCAAATTGATAGCGATAATGACGCGGTCGGTCATTTCCAATACTTGAAGCGCTAGATTCAAGTTGCGTTCTAATGCCGTAGCGTCGACCACAACGACCGTGACGTCAGGACGTTGAAACAGGAGAAAATCGCGCGCCACCTCTTCATCGGCTGAATTGGAATAGAGCGAATACGTTCCCGGCAAGTCGACGATCCGGTACAACGTGCCGCGGTGGCGGCATTCTCCTTCCGCATGAGTGACCGTTTTCCCGGGCCAGTTGCCGGTATGTTGGCGCAGGCCCGTTAAGACGTTGAACAACGTGCTTTTGCCGGTGTTCGGATTTCCCATTAAGGCAATCGTATACGTCATATCAGTCATGGCTGATCTTCTCCCCGTAAATATAGTCACTTTCTTCTTTCCTTAATGCGATCGTCGTTCCACAAACGCGATAGGCGGTCGGGTCGCCAAGCGGGCTTCTTTGTCCAACCTTCACTTCCCCGCCGGGTACAAATCCCAAATCAAGCAACCGCCTTTTTAACATAGGATCAGGAACATCAACCTTTTCGATGCGAAATCGATCGCCCGGTTTCATATCGGAGAGGCGGCAACGTTTTCCTTGTGCCATAAAAGTTTCCCTCCGGTTAATATTTTTTATAAAAGACATTTTTTTTGCTTAGACCAACTTTTGTGTTTATCATATTCCAGTTGCCTCGCTGTTGTCAACAAATTTGTTTCATCTTTTTCTGACAGAGTTGTCGAACTGGCGACTATTCAAAACAATAGGAAATCATGTTATCATATGAATAGTCTGAACAAACTATCGGCAGAAAGGCGGTGACGGCGTCCATTGACGCACGATGAAATGAAAGCGATTACGGAAGGGACGATTCTTTGGCAGCCGACGGAGGAGCAAATTCGGCAATCGAACATTCGACGGTATATGGACTGGCTGAAAGAGAAAAAGGAGTTGTCATTTAACTCGTACCGCGAACTATGGACATGGTCAGTTGAGCATCTTGAAGAATTTTGGGAAACGGTTTGGGAATATTGTGGTGTTCAGGCGGCAACGCCGTATGAGTGTGTGCTGCGGGAGCGGAAGATGCCAGGGGCGGAGTGGTTTCCAGGCGCTGCGCTCAACTATGCGAAACATATTTTCCGGCATGCGCGCGCCGACCGCCCGGCCATCATTTTCCGCTCGGAACGCGTGCCGTACCGGGAAGTGTCATGGCAGGAGCTCGGCGAAAAAACGGCGGCGATCGCCAAAGCATTGCGAGCGATGGGAGTGAAGCGCGGCGACCGCGTCGTCGCTTATATGCCGAATATCCCCGAGACGGTGATGGCGTTTTTGGCGTGCGCCTCGATCGGCGCCATTTGGTCAAGCTGCTCGCCGGATTTTGGCGCTGGCAGCGTCATTGACCGGTTCGCGCAAATCGAGCCGACTGTCTTGTTTGCCGTCGACGGCTGCCAATACAACGGCAAAGAATTTGACAAAATGCCGGTCGTATCCGAATTGCGCGCCAAATTGCCGTCATTGAAAAAGACGGTGCTGCTTCCGTATTGGCGCGGGCAGATGGAAGCACCGGATGAGGGCGTCGTGCTGTGGGATGATGTCGTGGCGGACAAGGCGGAGCTCGTCTATGAAGACGTTCCGTTTGACCATCCGCTTTGGATTTTGTATTCTTCGGGAACGACCGGTTTGCCGAAGCCGATCGTCCAAGGGCATGGCGGCATTTTGCTTGAGCATTTAAAAGCGCTCACGATTTCCGAAAACTTGACGAAAGACAGCACGTTTTTCTGGTTTACGACGACTGGATGGATGATGTGGAACTTTCTNGTCGGCGGACTGCTGGCCGGGTCGACCATCGTGCTCTATGACGGCAGCCCGACGTATCCGGATGGCAACGTTTTATGGGAGCTCGCCGAGAAGGCAGGCATCACCCATTTCGGCACAAGCGCGGCGTTTATCAACATCTGCATGAAGCTCAGCCTGAAGCCAAAAGAGCAATATGACTTGTCAAAGCTCGAGGCCGTGCTCTCGACCGGTTCGCCGCTGACGGTCGAAGGGTTCGCCTGGGTGTATGAAAACGTCAAGGATGACATTTGCCTGGCATCATGCAGCGGCGGAACGGATGTGTGCACCGCGTTTGTCGTCGGTTCGCCGATTTTGCCGGTGCGCGCCGGCATCCTCTCGTGCCGCGCGTTGGGCGCGGATGTGCAGGCGTTTGACGAAAACGGCCAGCCGCTTGTGAATGAAGTCGGTGAACTTGTGATTACAAAACCAATGCCGTCGATGCCGCTCTTTTTCTGGAACGATCCAGACGGCGAACGGTATCGGAACAGCTATTTTGACACGTACCCGGGCGTCTGGAAGCACGGCGACTGGATTAAAATTGACGAACAAGGGGGATGCGTCATTTACGGACGCTCCGACTCGACGATCAACCGCGCCGGCGTCCGCATGGGCACGAGCGAAATTTACCGTGCGGTCGAAGCGGTCGACGGGGTGTTCGAAAGCCTCATTGTCGATTTGGAAATGATGGGCAAGCAATCGTTTATGCCGCTGTTTGTCGTCCTCAAGCCGGGCGCAGTGCTCGATGACGAGCTGAAAGAACGCATCCGCCAATCGATTCGGCAACACGTCTCGCCGCGCTTTGTTCCAGATGAAATTTACGAGGTGAAGCAAATTCCGAAAACGCTAAATGGAAAGAAAATGGAGATTCCGATCCGGAAACTGCTCTTAGGCTTCCCGCTCGAAAAGGCAGTCAACCCGGGCTCAATGGCCAATCCAGAGGCGCTCGACTTTTTCCTCGAGCTGGCGAAGACGCTGGCGGCGAAGACGCAGACAAGCTGAAATGCGAAAGGTTGTTATTAAGTGACGATGCTTAATAACAACCTTTCTATGTATTAGTGAATTATAAATAGAGGAGTCGGGGGCATGGAAGAAAGCAAGCGGACTAGGCCAGTTTGGAAATCCATCGGTGATTGAGGAGCGGACGACGGTGAAAGAGATGTTGGGGCGATGAGACGAGACGGTGTCCGTTTTCATGATGAGAAAGTCCGGAAGATCTGTTTAGGAGAACCTTCCGGGCTTCATTTGCGGCGACGATGATTCGGAGTTTTAGTATGACGTAAGCAGGGGGATGTTGTTTGATGATGGCTATGTTCACACAGGATATGGAACAAGCTTTAAACGTCGAAGAGATCAACGAAATGGAGCGGACTGACGTCTAGTACATATTGAGCGCCGTCTTGACCCGCTTGATCTCCTTTTTGTTTTCGAACAGCTCTTCAACTAAAATGTTTTGGCCGTTGGCGACATCGGTGATCCGTTTGTCCATGTCGGCCACTTGCTGGCTTAATTGGTTGAGTTGTTCATTCGTTTGCTGCACTTGTTTGGCGAGCTGGTCGACTTGCTCATGAGTTTGCTGTACTTGGTGGTTCAGCTGCTGCACTTGGCTGTTAAGGTGTTGGACTTGTTGGCCCAGTTGCTGCAC
>NZ_LDPD01000016.1:5144-34287 GCF_001026865.1 Geobacillus sp. ZGt-1
TGGCCCAGTTGCTGCACTTGTCCGTTCGTTTGTTGCAGCTGCTCGGCAAGTTCTTTAATGGCTTGCCAAATCATTTCATTTGAGATCGCTCCCATTCGACAATCCCCTTTCTGGTTCGATTCTCCTTCTATTATACATGACGAAAGAAAGAGATGATAGAAGAAAGATGACGAAACGTTTTTCTTTGCGGCGCGTCCTTCGAATGTGATATAACAAAAGAATGTCAGTAGTATGCACATACTGGAGGATGAACATGGTGATCCGTGTCAGCCATTTGCATAAATCGTTCCGCGTCCATCGCCGCGAAGCGGGATGGCTTGAGGCGGCGCGCAGTTTATGGCGGCGCGACTACCGCGTCATTGAGGCGGTGAAGGACGTTTCGTTTACGATTGAAAAAGGGGAGATTGTCGGCTTTTTAGGTCCAAACGGGGCGGGGAAAACGACGACGATGAAAATGCTTGCTGGCCTCTTGCATCCGACATCAGGAGAGATCACGGTCGGCGGGTTTGTGCCGTTTGAGCAAAAGCCGGAGTTTAAAAAAATGATGAGCTTGGTGATGGGGCAAAAAAGCCAGCTCATTTGGGACATCCCGCCGATGGAGACGTTTTTGGTCAATAAAGCCATTTATGACATCGACGATCGGGCTTTCCGCCAGACGCTCGAGGAATTGACGGAACTGCTCGACTTGGCGCCGCTGTTGGACAAGCCGACGCGCAGTCTGTCGCTCGGGCAGCGGATGCGCTGCGAGCTGGCGGCGGCGCTTTTGCATCGGCCGCAAGTGTTGTTTTTGGATGAGCCGACGATCGGGCTTGACGTTCATACGCAAGAAAACGTGCGTCGCTTTATCGTTGACTACAATCGGGAGCACGAGACGACGATTTTGTTGACATCGCATTACATGGGTGATGTTGCAGCGCTTTGCGACCGGGTGATGATCATCAACTACGGGCGATTGATTTACGACGGGGAACTGTCAGTGCTGACGGAGAAGCTGGCGCCGTACAAGCGATTGGAAGTCCGGTTTTCACGGGTTCCGGACATGGATTGGGGAAAGTATGGCGAAGTGGCGGAAATCGAAGAAGGAACAGTCGTATTGCGGGTGGCGCGCGAGAAGGCGGCGGGGACAGCAGCGCGGTTATTAGAGCGGTTTGATGTCCGCGACATCAATATTGAAGACCCGCCGCTTGAGGAAGTGATTACGCGCGCGTTTCAGGAGGAGCGTGTATGATTCGCAAATATATCGCTTTGTTGCGGATGAAATACATCGAAATGCTCGCGTATCGTTTGGCGACGTTCGTCTGGATGACGGGTGCGATCACGCAGCCGCTGATCACGATGTTTGTCTGGATGAACATTCATCCGGAAGAGAGCGATTCGTTTGTCTTTTATTTTATGGCCGTCATTTTTGTCGAACGAATGACGAGCGCGTGGGATGTATGGGAGCTGGACCGTGAAATTCGCGAAGGGACGTTTTCGAATTGGTTGCTGCGGCCGCTTCACCCGATCCATTGGGCGATCGCGGAAAACATCATTTATAAATGGCTGTTTGCCGTCATTTTAGTGCCTGTCTGGGTAGTGGCAGCGACATTTTGGCCGGCGCTTCGTCCTCACATGACGGCAAGTCAAATCATGTTGTTTTTGATGGCGGTTGTATTGGGTGCGGCGCTTCGTTTTTTGCTTAGTTACTCGTGCGGGTTGCTTGCGTTTTGGATGACGAAAGTGGCGGCTGTGTACGGCGTGATCGACGTCATTTCGTTGTTTTTGTCAGGACGGATCGCGCCGCTTGGGCTGCTTCCGCCGCAGCTTCGCGAATGGAGCGAGTGGCTGCCGTTTCGCTATATGATCAGTTTTCCGATCGAAATCGCCACCGGGGCGGCGGATGGAGGAGAGTTGGCGCGCGGCTTTGCGATCGCCGCCGGGTGGATGATGGCGCTGATTGGTGCTTTGCAATGGCTGTGGAAAGCGGGGATGAGAAAAAATCAGGCGGTAGGTGGATGAACATGCGGCGATACGGGCGGGTGTTCCGCGAGTTTTTCCGCGCTTGTTTGGTCGAGGAAATGGAATACCGGAGCGAATTTTTCGGCAATTTTATCGCCAGCTTTTTTGGCATCGCAATCGCTCTGTTGACCGTCCATATCTTTTTTTACCAGACGGATCGCTTAGGCGGCTGGACGTATGGGGAAGTGCTTGTGCTGCTCGGCGTCTTTAATACGCTGCGCGGATTCATCGATTTTGCGCTCCGCCCGAACATGCCAAGGCTGCTTGAGCATGTCAGGCGCGGCACGCTCGATTATATTTTGACGAAACCGGTCGACAGCATGTTTTACGTCAGCTTCCGCCACCTTGTCTTTTGGCGGCTTATCGATGTGGCGCTTGGCATCGGCGTCATCGGCTTCGGCTTGTATGTTGAACGCTACGTGCCATCGGCGGCCGACGTATGCATGTTTCTGATCGTGATGGCCGCTTCTCTTTTGCTCATTTATTCGCTATGGATGATGTTGATGACGACCTCGTTTTGGGTCGTGCGCATCGATGACTTGTCGTTTATTTTCGATTCGTTTTTTGATACGGCCCGCTTTCCCGGCAGCATGTACCGCGGGGCGGTGCGGTTGGTGATTACCTACATCTTGCCGGCGGTGTTGATCACCAATACGCCGGCTTTGGCGCTGCTTGGAAAATGGCGCATCCCGACAGCGCTGGCGGCTTTGGCTGCGGCCATTCTCTTTTTATGGCTGGCCCGTCGCTTTTGGCGGTTTGCCTTGCGCTTTTACACCGGGGCGGGCGGGTGAGGAAACGGCTCCTTAGACAGGGGCTTTTTTCTTTTGTCATGGTGATTTCGCCAGGGAATCAGCGGCGCGTATATCGACCCATGCCGTCCGATTCGCTTCTGGCCGCCATGAATAATGGAAAAGCGTTTCAGTGCTGATGACCTGTGCGTTCGGTCGACTGTCTCTTTCTTTGCATTGGCTTAGGATGTCTCCTTTCGCCGACGGCTCCCAGATCCATTTTTTCCATATTGATGGTTGGATGGCGGAGAGAATGGACACGGAGAAGGGGGAGGATGACTGTTTCTTTGCTTTCATATTCGTTGACTTTTACGTAAACGTCAATTAAAATAAAATTCAGAATATTGATTCTAGAAAAGGGATGGCCATGCACTATTTCACCATTTCCGATTTGGCGCAAGAGTTTGATGTGAGCACACGGACGATCCGCTATTATGAAGAACGCGGATTGCTCTCCCCAATCCGGACCGAGTCAGGGCAGCGGCTGTATACGAAAAAGGAGCGGGCGAAACTCAAGCTCATTTTGCGCGGCAAACGGTTCGGCTTTTCGCTTGACGAAATTCATGAGATGATTGCGCTGTTTGATGAGGATCGCACGGGGAAGAAACAGCTTGAAAAAACGGTCGAATACGGGCGGCGGAAATTGAAGGAGGTGAGCGAGCGGATCGAGGATTTGCTTCAGCTGAAGGCGGAGATGGAAGCGCTGCTTTCCGATTTTGAACAGCGATTGCGAGAATGGGAGGAATCGGATGGATGAACATTTCAGAGCTGCTCGCCCGGAATGCGAGGAAATTTCCAGAGAAAACGGCGGTCATCGAAGGAGAATCATCGCTGTCGTATGCCGAGGTCAACTGCATGGTCAATCGCTTGGCCTCATCATTGGCTCGGCTTGGTGTCGGACGCGGCGATAAAGTCGCGCTGTATATGCCCAATACCAAAGAGTTTGCCGTTTCGTACTTTGCTGTTTTGCGCCTTGGCGCGGTTGTTGTGCCGATTAACGCGCGCTTGACGGCGGCTGAGGTGCAGTATATTCTCGGCCATAGCGAGGCAAAGGCGCTCATCGCCCACGATTGGGTGCATCAAGTGCTCGCCCCGCTTGTCGGTGGAAGCGATGGAATCTGGGTGAAGACCGGGAAGGCGGAAGGCGGTTGGCTGTCGCTCGAGGAGTTGATCGATTCGGGTGATCCAGAAGAGATCGTCTGCCCAGCCAAAGAGGATGATGAGGCGACGATTTTGTATACATCGGGGACAACGGGGCGGCCAAAAGGGGTGTTGTTCACGCATCGCAATGTGATCACGGTTGCGGACATGATCGTGATCGAAACGAAAATCGACCGTCAAAGCCGCCTGCTGCATCTCATGCCGCTCAGCCACTCAGCGCCGCTTCATTTGTTTTTCATAGGCGGCACGTACGTCGGTGCGACCCATGTCCTAGCGCCTGCGTTTTCCCCGGATGCGTTGCTCGAACTGGTCGAGCGTCACAAGATCACCCACTTTTTCGGCGCGCCAGTGGCGTATTTGTTGACGGCGAAGCATCCGCGGTTTGACGAATACGACCTTTCTTCGGTCCGTTGCTGGATGTACGGCGGGGCTCCGCTGTCGCGTGAGGAAGTGAAGTTTGTCGCCAGCCGCTTTGGCGCCGGGCGGATGATGTGTTTATACGGTTTGACCGAAGCCGGCCCGAACGGGACGTACTTGTCTCCTGAGGAGCATGGCGAAAAAGCGGGGAGCGTCGGCCGAGATGCCGCTCTTCATTGCGAGGTGGCCCTCGTCGATGAGAACGGACAGGAAGTTGCGCCCGGCGAGGTCGGGGAGATCGTGCTGCGCGGGGAGAGCATCATGAAAGGATACTACAAGGACGAAGAAAAAACGAACGAGGTGATCAAAGACGGCTGGCTGTACACCGGCGATTTGGCGCGCCGCGATGAAGACGGCTACATTTGGATCGTCGACCGGAAAAAAGATGTCATCATTTCCGGCGGTGTCAACATTTATCCAAAGGAAGTCGAAGATGTGCTGCGAACGCATCCGGCGATCGCCGATGTTGCCGTGATCGGCGTGCCGCATCCGGAGTGGGGCGAAACAGCAAAAGCGTTTGTTGTATTGAGCCAACCTCTCGAACCGCTTGCGGAAGAGTGCAAGCGTTTCCTATCTGACAAGCTGGCTGACTATAAAATTCCGCGTCTGTATGAGGCGATCGCTGAACTGCCGCGCAATGCGACGGGAAAAGTGTTGAAACAAGTGCTGCGGATGTGGGAGACGACGGCGCAGGGAGCACAGGGACGATAAGAAGAGGGGAAAGGGGAGAGACGATGAAACCGCTTTATGAAGTCGATCCGAATTTGCTGGCGAATTTGAAACGGCATTTGGATGACGAATTGTATCGGTATGCGGAAGAAAAGCTCGCGTCGTTTTACGAATTTTGCTTGACGGACGTCGACCGCCGCGCCGTGCACACCGACCGCGAAGGGCAGCCGCGCCTCATCAAGTACGACCGGTTTGGGAACGACATTTCCGAAGTATGGGTAAACGAAGGATACGTGCAGACGGCAAAACAGACGTACGAAACGGGCATTGTCGGTTATGTGCACAAACCGATTCCCGAGCTTGGAAGAAAAGGAAACTACATGTATTCGTACGCCCAAGGGTACATTTTATCCCAAGCTGAGCCCGGGTTTTATTGTCCGGTGACGCTGACGATGGCAACCGCCTATGTGCTTGAACATTTCGCCGACGACGAGTTAAAAGCACGGTACTTGCCCCATGTCACTTCCACCGGTGAGGTCGAACTGTATGAAGGGGCGACGTTTTTAACCGAGCGCCAAGGCGGGTCGGACGTTGGCGCCAACGCGGTGCGTGCTGTGCCGTGCGGCGACCATTATAAACTATATGGGGAAAAATATTTTGCCAGCAATGCCGGCCGCTGCGGCGTGGCGCTCGTATTGGCGCGCATCGACGGGAGCGGGCCGGGGACGAAAGGGCTGAGCTTGTTCCTTGTCCCGTGGCGCAAAGAAGATGGGACGTTAAACGGCATCTCGATTCGCCGCCTGAAAGATAAGTTAGGAGTGCGCGCCGTGCCGTCGGCCGAAGTCGTGTTTGACGGGGCCGAGGCGTATGTGGTCGGCGATCCGCGGAAAGGCTTCTACTATATGATGGAAGCGCTTAATCTCTCGCGCGTCTGCAATGCGGTTGCTTCCGTCGGCATCATGAAGCGGGCGCTTGAAGAGGCGAAACAATACGCTGAGCGACGCACTGCCTTTGGCCATGTCTTGACGGATTACCCGATGGTGCGCGAGACGCTTGCCAATTTGACGGCGAGACAGGAAGTGGAAACGAGCGCCTGCTTTGACATGATCGCCTTGTTTGACCGCGTCATGGCCGCGCCGCATGAAGCGAGCGAGGCGGAGAAAGCATGGCTCAGGCTGCTGATTGCGCTCCTTAAGATGCGCACCGCCGAAGAGGCAATCGCGTTCAGCCATGAGGCGATTGAAATGCATGGAGGCAACGGGTATATTGAAGATTTTGTCACGCCACGCCTGTTGCGCGATGCGCAAGTGCTGACGGTTTGGGAGGGGACGGCGAACATTTTGGCGCTCGAGGTGCTGCGGTTGATGCGCAAATATCGCATCCACGAACGGTTTGCCGCCGAGATGCAGGAGCGCCTTGAGCGTTTGGCAGCTGACGTGAAGCCGCTCGCCCGCCCGGTCGAAGAAGGGCTTAAGGAATGGGGGGCAGCACTGGCGCGTCTTAACGGCCAGTCGGAAGAGGTCCAGACGTTCCACGCGAAAGCGATCGCCAATCGGATGTGCGATCTGTATTTGAGCATCATCGCCCTTGAACGCGGGCAAGAAGACGAACGGAACAGGTTGATCGCTGAGCTGTTTTTGCGCCATGTTTGGGAGCGCGGGCTCGTCGATGAACGCATGACGTCGGTGCGCGAGTTTGACTTGATCGTCAGATGTAAAGGAGCGTCTGCGCCGCTCGCGCATTCGTAAGTTGGCGGCATGAAGCGGGCCATGGGCGAAAGGGATGTTCGTTTTTGGCGGACATCTCTTTTTTTGACTGCCAAATGAGCAATTCAACAAGTAGGATGAAAGAAAGGAAGGGGAAAACGGACATGGAAGTGGTGCGCACGCCGCGCCGGACAAAACGGCGCGTTTGGATTTCTGCGGCCATTGGCGTTGTCATTTTGGGGTTGCTCGCCTGCGTCGGTTTGTCCGTTTATGTCGGCTGGCAGCTGACGCATAAACCGCGCGAGCCGGTTACCATGACGCCGAAAGACTATGGCATGGCGTATGAAAGTGCGACATTTACAAGCAAAGATGGGAAAACGGCGCTCGAAGGCTGGATCATTCCGCCTAAAGGAGCGGCGAAGATGACGGTCATTTTTGCCCATGGGTATGCCGGCAACCGGATTCAGAAAAACGTGCCGTTTTTGCCGCTCGCCAAGCGGCTTGTTGACGACGGGTACCGCGTCATCTTGTTTGATTTTCGCGCGAGCGGCGAGTCGGGAGGCGATATGATTACGATCGGCGTCAAAGAGAAAGACGATCTGCTTGGCGTCATCGATTACGCGAAGCGGCACTATCGCGAGCCAGTCGCCTTATACGGCGTTTCAATGGGGGCGGCGACATCGATTTTGGCGGCGGCAGAAGACAGCGATGTTCGCGGGGTGATTGCGGACAGCCCGTTTAGCGACCTCGAATCGTATTTGCGCGCCAATATGCCGGTATGGACGCACTTGCCCGATGTGCCGTTTACGTATTTGATTTTAGCGATCGTCCCGGCGCTTGCGGATTTGGATTTGGGTGTGTCTTCGCCCATCCATGCGGTCGATCGTGTCGCGCCGAGGCCGATTTTGTTCATCCACAGCAAAGACGACCGTTCGATTCCATACAAAGAAAGTGTGAAGTTGTACAACACCCATCCGCATGCGTTTCAACTATGGCTGACGGACAAAGCGGATCATGTGAAAAGTTTTTCTCTCTACAGCGATGAGTATGTAGAAAGAGTGTCGGCGTTTTTGCGCTCATTGGTAAAAACTTCTTCGTAAGGCGGCTGCGATTCGTGTTCGGCCGCTTTTTGTATTATAATGGAAGAAATAGAGAATGAAGATGGCATTGATCAACGAATCGAGGAGTGAATGCCATGTGCGGTCGGTTTACGTTGACAGTTGATTTGGAAACATTGCGGGCGTTGTTTCGTTTCCGTTATCAAGGTTCGCTTGCGCCTCGGTTCAACATCGCCCCGAGCCAGGAGGTGTTGACGGTCATTGTGGAAGAAGGGGAGCGAATCGGCAAAATGATGCGCTGGGGGCTTGTGCCGTTTTGGGCGAAAGATGATCGCATCGGTGTCAAAATGATCAACGCCCGGGCGGAAACAGTCGATGAGAAGGCGAGTTTTCACCATGCGTTCAAGCGGCGGCGCTGTTTGATTTTAGCCGATGGATTTTATGAGTGGAAAAAAGAGGGATCGAAAAAAGTGCCGTATCGGTTTACGCTTGCAACGGATGCGCCGTTTGGGTTTGCCGGTCTGTGGGAGCGCTGGGAGGGAGCGAGCGGGCCGCTTGAGACGTGCACGATCATGACGACGAGGGCGAACGAGCTCATCGCCCCCATTCACGATCGGATGCCGGTCATATTGCCTCCCGAGCAGCATGAAGACTGGCTGGATCCGCGTTTAGACGACAGCGAGTATTTGAAATCGTTGCTGCGTCCGTATCCGAGCAGCGAGATGCGCATGTACGAAGTGGCGCCGCTGGTCAACTCGCCGAAAAACGACGTGATCGCCTGCATCGAGCCGGTCGACAGCCGGTCAATGGAGGGAACGTGATGCATCCTGTCATCTTATTTGATGGCGATTGCCTGTTTTGCCATGCGAGCGCACACTGGATCGCCGCCCGCGACCGCCAGGCGGTGTTCCGCTTTGCGGCGCAACAGAGCGCCGTTGGTCAAGCATTGTTAGCCAAGCAGGAGATGTCAGCGGGAGACAGCGTCGTCCTCATCGAGAACGGGTGCTGTTATGTAAAATCTGATGCTGTCCTGCGCATCGGACGTCGTCTTGCTTGGCCTTGGAATTGGCTGGCAGCGTCTGGATTTCTCATCCCTCGGCTGTTGCGCGATCATATATATGACACGGTCGCCAACCATCGGCATCGTCTCACTCTGAAGCGCGATCATTGTCAGCTGCCGCCGCCTGAGCTGCGATCCCGCTTTCTTGATGAATGGCCGCTGTGGTGAAGAAGGAAAATACGCCCGTTTGTCGTATTGAAAAGGGAAAGAAACGTGGGAGGGGAAATGGATATGGCAAACGGAACAACACGGTGGCTTGATGAATGCACGCCTCGGGCGCTTGAGCGTTTTGCCGATGAATTGATCGCTATGGCCGAGCAAAGGGAGAACGAGGATCGGCGCCGGTTTTACGAAGGGATGGCGGTGGCGGCGAAACTCATCGCGCTCCGTTGGGAAGGAAAATGTGCCTATATTGATGATCATTTGCTTGATAACGTATACGAGGCGTTGGCTGTCTTCTCATTGGAAAAACTTGAGGAAACGCTGGCCTTGGAGGCAGAAGAGGCGCATGGCGGCGGCCGCTGCTCGTTTTGTCTCAAAGAAAAACCAAGGCTGGCCAAAGGTCCGCTGGCGGCAATTTGCGACGATTGCCTGCAGTTTGGGCTGCAAGTGATCGCCAAGCAGCCGTAATCGAGGCGGCGGTCATCGTGAAGGCGATGGCCGTCGTTTTTCTGCATAGCGGATAAGCGGGTAGGACAAGGCGAGCAACACGGCGATAAAGGGATGACGCCGCTCCAATGAAAATGCGCCTAGACGCAGCCGCCGGCTGTTCCGGCAAGGCTTCCCTAAATCATACATTGATGATGGGAAGGCGCGGCAGGGAATGCCAAACGTTTCATGAACGCTCCATGAAGACCGTTCCATCGGACATCGTGGTTCGTTCTCAAAGCCTGATTCTCCCATGGCCAACATGTGCAAAAGATGGAGCGCCAAAGGGGACGAAGGCCAAAAGAAGAGAGGAGGAAGGAGAATGATTCCGGTCGTAACATCTGATGAAATGTACGCCATCGACCGAGAAGTGACGGAGCGGATCGGCATCAGCGCTGATTCGTTGATGGAAAACGCAGGGCAGGCGCTGTTTCGGGTGCTGAAAGGGCGGATTCCGCGCGCTGATAGGGTGGCGGTGCTTGCCGGGGCGGGCAACAACGGCGGGGATGGGTTTGTCGTTGCCCGTATGTTGAAAAGCTGCGGCTACGAAACCGATGTATGGCTCATTCCACCAAAGGAAAAGGTGAAAGGAGCGGCGCGCACCGCGCTTGAGGTGTACGAGCGGTCCGGGTATTCGTGGATTCCGTATGAAGGGAATGAACAAGAGTTTGCGATGCGTGCGCCGCACTACGACGTGATCATTGATGCGCTCCTTGGCATCGGCGTGAAAGGCGAGGTTCGCTCTCCGTATCAAGAAATCATTGAACAACTGAACCGCTCGCGGGCTGTTGTGTATGCAATCGATGTGCCAAGCGGGGTGCCGGCGGATGGCGGTGATGTCGCCGCGGCCGTTCGCGCGGATATGACGCTCACCATTCAATGCCCGAAGCTTGGGGCGTACACATTCCCAGCGGCCGATTATTACGGGGAACTCGCTGTTGTAGATATCGGCATTCCGCCGCTCGTGGTCAAAACGAATGCAGCCCGTCGGTTCGTGTGGGAGCGAAGCGATGTCATGCGGACGATGCCAAAGCGGAGGCGGTCCTCGCATAAAGGAACGTATGGCAAACTGCTTGTAGTCGGCGGATCGAAAGCTATGGCAGGAGCAGTGACGCTCGCCGCCAAGGCAGCGCTGCGAAGCGGGGCCGGACTTGTGACCATGGCTGTTCCAGAAACAGTGTACGAAGCGGTTGCCAATCGGATGCCCGAGGCGATGTGCAGGCCATGGCCGGCCGAAGGGGGAGCGTTTGCCGGCGCGGCCGATTGGAACGGGCTGGATGTCGATGCGCTCGCCGTTGGTCCAGGCATGGGGAGAACGGAAGGGGTGCGCCGTCTTGTTGGGGAGTTGGTGCGAAAGCCGGTGCCCCTTATCCTCGATGCCGATGCCCTATTTTTCTGGGATGATTACGCTGAACAGGTGCGCCGCCGAAGCGCGCCGACGGTGATCACCCCGCATCCGGGGGAAATGGCGCGCATCGTCCGTCGCTCCATTCGCGAGGTCGAGCACGACCGCTTTGGGTTATCCAAGCGGTTGGCGATGGAATATGGCGTGTATGTCGTGTTGAAAGGGCCGTATACGATTGTTACGGCGCCGGATGGATCGCAATATGTCAACACGACCGGCAACCCGGCTTTGGCGAAAGGCGGCAGCGGTGACGTGTTGACGGGCATCGTGGCGGCGTTTTTGTTGCAGCACGAGGCGGTGCAGCCTGCGGTGAGCAATGCGGCGTTCGTGCATGGAAAGGCTGCTGATTGGCTTGTTCAACACGGTCATTCGCCTTGGGATGTATTGGCGTCGGACGTTGTGGAGGCCTTGCCGGCTGTGCTCGCTTCGCTGGCGTGATCAACCGGTCCATTGAAAGGGGCGCTGGGGGATGAAAACGATCCAGCTGGCTTGCGAATAACCGGCTGGCGTTTTCTTTCTCCCAGCCTTCTGCGCATAAGGCATGTGGTTCGGGCGCAAACTTTACCGCTGAGGCCGTATTTGCGGCTGCAGCTGTAATCGTTGGTTTATCAGCCGACAATCTTCCACTGATCGCTGGGCTGCGCCCTTCACGCGCTTGAAGCGGGAGTCTTCTTTCGAAACGATGATCAACGTTGCGGAAAGGCGGAAGTTCCATTTTTGGACAAACATGGATATCATGAATGTAGAAATAGAAGAAGGGAGATGGGAGTCATGCCGCAATTTGTTTGGCTCGAGACGGAGGAGGAAGTAAGAAGCGCTTTTCCGGTCATGCGGGAGCTGCGCACTCATTTGGATGAAGAAACGTATGTCGCGCTTGTGCGTGAAGCGCAAGAAAAAGAAGGGTATAAGCTTGCGGCGTTATATGATCAGGACAAAATGGTTGCCGTTGTCGGATTCATGCCGATGATCACGCTCTATAACGGCCGTTTTATTTGGGTTTGCGATTTGGTCACGACATCAGCCGAACGTTCGAAAGGGTATGGAAAAGCGTTGCTGTCGCATGTGCACGAATGGGCGAAGGAGCAAGGCTACGGGATTGTCTCGCTGTCATCCGGCCTGCAGCGGGTTGACGCCCATCGCTTCTATGAGGAAAAAATGGAATATCAAAAAGTGAGTTATGTGTTTTTGAAACGCTTATCGATTTGAATCCAACGGCGTCCGTTCAGCGGGCGCTTTTCATTTTGTGGTAGAAAGTTGTTCCACTTTTCATTATAATAAAAAATATATAACTCGTATTTTGGAATTAATATTCTGATATTCGGAACAGAGGGGCAATGATGAATAAAACGGTCTTAAAAACAAAAGAACTGCTTGATTTGTTTCTCGATTGCGAACGGTTGACGCTGCCGGAAATGGTCGAGCGGCTTCGGATGCCCAAAACGTCGGTGTACCGGATGGCGCAGTCGCTTGTTGTCCTTGGTTTTTTGCAAAAACGAGGCGATTACTATGAGCTCGGTTTAGCCTTCTTGACGTTTGGCGCGCTCGTCGCCGAGCGGCTCGATATTCGCCGGGCGGCGCTGCCGGTGATGAAGCGGCTGAAAGAGGAGACGAACGAAGCGGTGAATCTTGTCATTCGCGACGGTGATGAGGCGCTGTATATTGAAAAAGTCGAGACGTCCGAGCCGGTGCGCGTCTATACGAAAGTCGGGCGGCGCGCCCCTCTGTATGCCGGGGCGTGCCCTCGTGTCTTGCTCGCGTTTATGGACAAGGCGGATCGGGAACGTTATTTAGAACAAGTCGAGCTTGTCAAAATCGCCAAACATACGGTGACCGACAAAGAAGCGCTGCGCCGGTTGTTNGAAGAAGACCGGGACCGCGGCTATACGGTCAGCTATTCTGAGCTGGAAAACTATTCGGCCGCCGTTGCGGTGCCGATTTTCAACCATGAAGGCGCGGCGGTTGCCGGGCTGAGCGTTGCCGGGCCGGAACAGCGCTTTTCGCCAGATGATGTGGCGCGCATCGTTCCGCGATTGAAGCAGGCGGCGATGGACATTTCGCGCGAACTCGGCTTTCGGGGGAAGGGATGACGGTGGAGTATACGTTGTTTCCATTATGCGAATATGCGGTGACGGTTCGGTTTTCAGACCGCATTGACGAGGACGTGAATGATATCGTCCACCAAACGGCCGCCCGGCTTCAGGCCGAGCGAAAAGAAGGCATCGAGGAGATCGTGCCGGCGTTTTCGTCACTCACCATCTACTATGATCCATTGGTGATCGATTACATCGGCATAGGCGCATGGCTAAGGAAAAACATCAGGCGGTCTGAACAAGCGGTGCGGCGTTCGGCGCGGACGGTCGTCATTCCCGTCTGTTACGGCGGCGAATTCGGTCCGGATTTGCCGGATGTCGCTCGTTTCCATGGGATGACAGAAGACGAAGTGATAGCGCTCCATTCGGCCGGACGCTACCGAGTTTATATGATCGGCTTTTCTCCTGGATTTGCCTATTTAGGAGGGCTGTCGCCGCGCTTGGCGACGCCAAGGCGGTCGGTGCCGCGCACAAAAGTGCCTGCCGGTTCGGTCGGCATCGCCGGCGGACAGACGGGCGTCTACCCGCTTGCGACGCCGGGCGGCTGGCAACTGATCGGTCGAACGCCGCTGAAGCTGTTTGACCCGCACCGAGAGAAGCCAAGTTTGCTTGCGGCTGGCGATATCGTCGCGTTTCAGCCGATTGGGGCTGATGAATTTGCACGTTGGAGCGAGGAACATGATTGACGTCATCGAGGCTGGGTTGTTTACAACCGTGCAAGATGGCGGGCGTTTTGGCTACCGGCATGCCGGCGTGCCGGCGGGCGGGGCGATGGATGCGTGGGCGTATCGCCTGGCTAATGCGCTTGTCGGCAACAACGGTGATGAGGCGGTGCTTGAGGCGACGATGGCCGGACCGACGCTTCGGTTTCGCGTCGAGGCCGTCGTTGCGGTATGCGGNGGCGATTTCCCGTGCACGCTCAATGGGCAGCCGATTTCCCTTTGGAAACCGGAGATCGTCAAATCGGGCGATGTGCTCGAAGTAGGGGTGTGTCGGACGGGGTTTCGGGCGTATATCGCTGTATCAGGCGGCATCGACGTCCCGCCCGTGATGGGCAGTCGTTCCACGTACGTTCCAGCCCAGCTTGGCGGGCTTTCAGGCCGCCCGTTGCAGCGGGGCGATGCACTGCCGGTCGGCGTTACTCATGGGCGTCGTGTTATCGGCCGGATGCGTTGGGGTCTTGCTTCGGCCGCCCGCCGCTATATTGGTGGGAAAACGAAAACGGTGCGCGCGGTTCCCGGTCCGGAGTATGACGAATTTACGCCGGCGAGCCGCCGCCAGTTTTTCGCCGCCCGCTATGAGGTGACGACGCAGTCCGATCGGATCGGCTATCGGCTTTCTGGACGGGCGTTGGCGCTTGTGCGCGAGCGGGAGATGGTCTCGGAAGCGGTCGTTTTCGGCACGGTGCAAGTCCCGGCATCCGGCCAGCCGATCGTATTGATGGCGGACAGCCAGACAACCGGCGGCTACCCGCGCATCGCCCAGGTTGCGTCTGTGGATTTGCCGATTCTCGCGCAGGCTCGTCCGGGTGACTTTATCCAATTTCAGCCGATCGAGCCGGAAGAAGCGATGTGGCTTTATCGGGAACAACAGCAACGGCTGGCTCGATGGATTGCGGCCATTCGCCGTCAATGGGAGGGAGAACGGTGAGGACGATTGATTTGAATTGCGATTTCGGCGAAAGCTTTGGGGTGTATAGGCTTGGGCAGGAAGAAATCTTATCGTACGTGACCTCTGTCAACATCGCCTGTGGGTTTCACGCCGGCGACCCGCTCGTCATGCGGCGGACGGTGCAACTCGCCATCCAGCATGGCGTTGCCATCGGCGCCCATCCGGGGTTTCCGGACTTGTTTGGCTTCGGACGGCGCGCCATGGCCGTTTCGCCAGAGGAGGTATACGCCTATGTAGTCTACCAAATCGGCGCGCTGGCTGCGTTTGTGAAGGCGGAAGGCGGCGTGATGACGCATGTTAAGCCGCACGGCGCCTTGTACAATATGGCGGCGAAAGACGCGGCGCTGGCCGAAGCGATCGCCAAAGCGGTGCATGATGTCGATCCGATGCTTGTCTTATACGGCTTGTCGGGAAGCGAACTCATCCGCGCCGGCCGCGCCTGCGGCTTGCGGACGGCGAGCGAAGTGTTCGCCGATCGGACGTATCAGGCGGACGGTTCGCTCACCCCAAGAAGCGATCCGCGCGCCATCATCGCGGATGAAGACGAAGCGGTCACGCAAGTGCTTATGATGATCCGCGACCGGCGCGTTCGCTCGGTGCAAGGGACGGACGTGGCGATTGAAGCCGACACCGTCTGTCTCCATGGCGACAATGAACAGGCGGTGCGATTTGCCAAGCGGCTCTATCAAGCCTTGCAAAACGAAGGAATCGCCATTCAGGCGCCGCGCCGAGAGGAAAGACGATGAAGAAAGCCGGAACACCATATTTGGCGCCCTTGCCGTCTTCTTTAATGGTGTATATGGGCGTGTGCACTGCCATGCAGCAGCTGCCGAATAAGCGCCTTAAGCAGGAAACTCGCTTAGGGCGCTGTTTTCATTTGGAGCTGTTTATTGCTTCTTCTAACTTATACCGATTTTTTGGCTGGCTCAATGAAATGGCCTTCATGACAGTCGATCTTCAATTGGTTACAATAACAAAGAGAGGTGACGGAACGAGAAAGGAGTACAAAAGGATGCACTACGCCATTCCGACAGTGGTGGTCAGCGAATGCCTCGGCTTTTCTGCCTGCCGGTATAACGGCGATATCATTCACAATTCGTTTGTCTCTCGTTTAGGGGAGTTTGCTCGGCTTGTGCCTGTATGCCCAGAAGTGGCCATTGGGCTTGGGGTTCCGCGGGAGACGGTCCGACTTGTGAAACGAGGCGAGGAAAGGCGGCTTGTGCAGTCGTCGACGAACCGAGATTGGACGAGGGAAATGAATTTGCCACCTCCTTTGTTTTTGACAGAGGCGGAGCGGGCCGCGCCCCCTAGATACTCTTTGTTCAGCGCGGTGCAGTTTGGATACGTTTTGATTTTGGCTGCCGCTTCGGCCGAACGGAACGAGTCGAAGAAAAAGCTGGCTGCGAGCGCAAAGGAAAGGACAAGCGGGATCACGAATCTCATCATGTGTTCCTCCTCTTTGCAACATAATGGTAAGCTTTTCCAGAATCATATTTTGCCATATTGGCTTTTGTCTATCAACCAAAAACGAACAAGCAAATGATGACGGGCCAAGAAAGGGGAAACGGTATGCACGGAGCAGACATCAAAGCGATCGTCTTTGATTTGGACGGAACATTATACGAGGAAACGGAGCATTTTGACTATTATGCCGAGCAGGTGGCGAAACGTCTTCGTGAAGCAGATCGGCCGCGCTTTTGGGACGACTACCGCGCCGTGCTCGCCGCCTGTTGTAGGCGGTGTATTTTTGTTTTGTATATTCAGAAAATTATTGAAAATATTTATGAAAGCGTGTACAATAAAAAATAGTCGGCTATATACCAACTGGTCAGTAAAAAAAGCTATCCAATGCTGCTTGCGTGGAGGCTGCCGCAGTGAACGATCGCGTGAAAAGGAGGAGGAAAACGGAATGAATACGAGACATTACCCGTATTGGCCGAAACGGCTCTCAAAAACGCTGGCTGTGCCGGAGACGACGCTGGTCGACCATTTGGAAACAACGGCGAAGCGCTATCCGAACAAAACGGCGATTTACTATTACGGAGCCGTGTATTCGTACAAACAGTTGCTCGATGAAGTGAACGCGTTGGCCGGCTATTTGCAGCAAAAGCTGTCCGTCAAACCGGGCGACCGCGTTCTATTGTACATGCAAAATTCTCCGCAGTTTGTCATCTCCTACTATGCCATTTTGCGCGCTGAAGCGATCGTCGTGCCGATCAATCCGATGAACACCTCAGAGGAGCTTTCCTTTTACGTCAATGATTGCGAAACGAGAGTCGCCATCGTTGGGCAGGAGCTGCTTGACAAAGCGGCCCCGCTCCTTGGACGAACGGCGTTGGAACAAATCATCGTCGCCGCTTATTCTGATTATGCTTCCGATGAATCGCCGGTTTCGCTTCCGGCTGAAGTGGCGGCGCCGCGGCGGGCCATTGGGGATGAGCGCATTCTTTTATGGGCGGACTGCCTCGGCGCCCAATTGCCGCCGCTTCCATACAACGGCCATGTTGATGACATCGCCGTCTTGCCATACACATCCGGGACGACCGGGGTGCCAAAAGGCTGCATCCACCCGCACCGGACGGTGAACGCCAACATCGTCGGCGCCTACCACTGGGGCGATGTGACGAGCGATTCGGTCGCGTTGGCGACGCTGCCGTTTTTCCATGTCACGGGGATGGTCCATAGCATGCATACGCCGATTTTCGCCGGCGCCGCCATGGTGTTGATGACGCGCTGGGATCGGGACGCGGCCGCCCGGCTGATTGAATTGCACCGCTGCACGCATTGGGTGAACATCAGCACGATGCTGATCGACTTTTTGGCCAACCCGGCGCTTGGCCGGTATGACATTTCCTCGCTTTCGAGCATTTCCGGCGGCGGAGCGGCGCTTCCGGAAGCGGTCGGGGAAAAATTGTTCCAGCTCACCGGCGTCCGTTATTTTGAAGGCTACGGGCTGACGGAGACGATTTCGCAGACGCATTTCAATCCGCCGGACCGGCCGAAATTGCAATGTCTCGGCGTTCCGTCGTTTGACGTCGACGCGCGCATCATTGACCCGGCGACGGGGCGGGAGCTTGGCGTCGGCGAAGTCGGGGAGATCATCGTTTGTGGTCCGCAAGTGTTCCGCGGCTATTACCGGCGTGAAAAAGAAACGGAAGAAGCGTTCATCGAGCTCGACGGCAAGCGGTTTTTCCGCACCGGCGACATCGGGCGGATGGATGAGGAAGGCTACTTTTTCATCGTCGACCGCGTCAAACGGATGATCAACGCTTCTGGATACAAAGTGTGGCCGACCGAAGTCGAGTCGCTTTTGTACAAACATCCGGCTGTTCAGCAGGCGTGCGTTGTCGGCGTGCCGGATCCGCGCCGCGGCGAAACGGTGAAGGCGTTTATCGTCCTTCATGACGAGTATGTCGGCAAAGTAACGGAAGAAGAGATCATTGAATGGTCCAAGACGCAAATGGCGGCGTACAAATATCCGCGCCTCGTTGAATTCCGCTCATCGCTGCCGATGACGTCAAGCGGCAAGCTGCTTTGGCGGAAACTGCAGGAAGAGGAGTATGAAAAAGCGGGGAAAGGGGTGAACAACTGATGGCGGAGATGGTAGAAACGGTATGCGGGCCGGTGCCGGTGGAACAGCTTGGCAAAACGCTCATCCACGAGCATTTCCTCTTCGGTTATCCAGGGTTTCAAGGCGATGTGACGCGCGGCACGTTCCGTGAAGACGAGGCGCTTCGCGTCGCAGTCGAGGCGGCGGAAAAGATGAAGCGGCACGGCATTCAAACGGTTGTCGATCCGACGCCGAACGATTGCGGGCGCAACCCGGCGTTTTTGCGGCGCGTCGCTGAAGAGACGGGGCTGAACATTATTTGCGCCACCGGCTATTATTATGAAGGGGAAGGGGCGCCGCCGTACTTCCAATTCCGCCGGCTTCTCGGAACAGCAGAAGATGACATTTACGACATGTTTATGGCCGAGCTGACCGAGGGCATTGCCGATACCGGAATCAAGGCGGGTGTCATCAAGCTCGCCTCGAGCAAAGGGCGCATCACCGAGTACGAAAAGATGTTCTTCCGCGCCGCCGCCCGCGCGCAAAAAGAGACGGGCGCGGTCATCATCACCCATACGCAAGAAGGAACGATGGGGCCGGAACAAGCCGCCTATTTGCTTGAGCACGGCGCCGATCCGAAAAAAATTGTCATCGGCCATATGTGCGGCAACACGGACCCGGACTATCATCGAAAGACGCTTGCTTACGGCGTTTACATTGCGTTTGACCGCTTCGGCATCCAAGGGATGGTCGGCGCGCCGACCGATGAGGAGCGGGTGCGGACGCTCCTTGCTCTGCTCCGCGATGGGTACGAGAAACAAATTATGCTGTCGCATGACACTGTCAACGTTTGGCTCGGTCGTCCGTTTACGCTGCCGGAACCGTTTGCGGAAATGATGAAAAATTGGCATGTCGAGCATTTGTTTGTGAACATCATCCCCGCGCTGAAAAATGAAGGAATCCGCGACGAAGTGCTTGAGCAAATGTTCATCGGCAATCCGGCGGCGCTGTTCTCGGCTTGACGCCGTTTGTAAGGTCGGTAAAAACCGCGCTTTCTGCAAAATCGTTGTTGCGAACGCGCGGAAAAGCGGTTGTTTATCATCCTAAACCGAGAAGACCCCACACTTCCACGCGTGAGCGTAGGTGGGAGAGCGTTCAAGAGCGAAATCTCCATGGTTCGCGCGTTTTTTCGTTCCATCACCAGCTTTTTGGGCAACGTTGTGTTGCATGCAAAAGGCTGATCGAAAGGTAAATAGACGAATAGAAAACCGCCGTCATCCGGCTTCATCCGGCCGACGGCGGTTTTTTGTTTGGACAGGGGTCCGTTTTTTTCCATTCTCATGAATAATTTTCCTGTTGGGTTGAACAATAAAGAAAGACAAGAGCCGGGCGAAAGGAGGAGAAAAGGTGCCGGCCATCGAAAAGCGAATCCTGATCTTCTCTTTCGTTGTCATCGCCTTGTACGTGTCGCCGTATTTTGTGCTTGGCGAGGATGCGCATATGCGCGTCCACGACAATTTGGATTCGAACATCGCCTGGTATAAGGTGCTCACTCGAAGCGGTGAGCTGTTCGGACCGGTCGATGGCGTCATTCCGCAAATCATCAACGGCCTGCCGCGCAACGCGTTCGGCACAGAATTCAGCGGCATCGTTTGGCTTCACGCCCTGTTTCCATCCATTTACGCCTATGGGCTCAGTCAAGCCGCAACCCGCGTATTGGCGTTCATCGGCATGTATTTGCTGCTGCGAAAACATGTGCTGCCGGGCGAGCGCTGGGGATGGATTCGCATCGGCTCTTCGTTGACGTTTGCCTTGACGCCGTTTTGGCCATCGGGAATGTTAAGTACGCTCGGGATGCCGCTTGCGCTTTGGGCGTTTTTAAACATTCGGGGCGGCGAGCGTTCATGGGTGAACTGGGCGGTGTTGACGCTTTTGCCGCTCTATTCGAGCTTCGTGCTTGGATTTTTCTTTTTCTTGAGCGCGCTTGGGATTTGGTGGCTCATTGATGTCATCCGCGGCAAGGGTTGGAATTGGCGGTTTTTGGCGGCCATCGTCTATATGACGATGCTCTATTTGGCGGTCGATTACCGGCTTGTCCATTCGCTCTTGTTTTCCAATGAGCCGACAAGCCGCGACGAATATTTCCACGCCCGTCTGCCGCTTTGGCGCGTCATCCGGCTGACGTTCAAAAACTATGTGCTCGGCCATACCCACGTCATGACCGTGCATGGGCTCGTCATTTTACCGGTGACGCTCGTTGCCTTGTACATTGTATGGAAGCGGAAAAGCTGGCGGCGGGAGAAACTGTTTTTGATTTTGCACGGGTTGAACTTCGCGCTGTCGACATGGTATGCGTTTTGGTTTTACAAAGGATGGCTGCCGCTCACCGAACGGTTTGATTTGCTCGATAAGTTCAATTTCGCCCGCTACCATTTTTTGCGGCCAATGGTGATTTACGTCTTGTTTGCACTGGCGCTGAAAATTTTTTGGCAGGAAGGCCGAAGGTGGCGGGCGGTCGGTGCGGCGGCCATTGTCTTGCAGCTTGTCGTGCTTGCTTTATGCAATGAGGAAATCGTCTACCGCGACAAGCCGTCGTTTCGCGAGTTTTACGCGGAAAAGCAGTTTGCCGCCATTCGCCGCTATATCGGCCGCCCGGTGCATACATACCGTGTCGCCAGCATCGGCATCCACCCGGCGATCGCTCAATACAACGGCTTTTACACACTCGATACGTACAACAACTTTTATCCGCTCGAATACAAGCATCGGTTTCGCCGCATCATCGCCAAGGAGCTTGCGAAAAACAAAAAACTGCGCGAGTATTTCGATGAATGGGGCGGGCGCTGCTATTTGTTCGTCGATGAGCTCGGCAAGCGGTATATGTTTCAGAAAAACTCGAAGCGGACGATTCGCAGCTTGGAATTGAACACAAACGTGTTTTATAACATGGGCGGGCGCTACATTTTTTCGGCGCTGCCGATTGAAAATGCCGACGAAAACGCCTTGCGCCTTGAGCGGGTGTTCCGTTCCAAAGAGTCCGCGTGGACCATCTATTTATACAAAGTCGTGCCGGAGGGAGGAAGGTGACATGTTCGAACCGACGTTGGCTATTGTTGTGCCGTGTTACAACGAAGAAGAGGTGCTGCCGGAGACGATCCGCCGCTTACGGGAGTTGCGCGAACAATTGATTGAAGAGCAGCTCATTTCATCCAACAGCGCGCTTTTGTTCGTCGATGACGGCAGCTGTGATGACACATGGAAGATCATATACAAAGCGAGTTTGCGTCACCCGGAAGTGAAAGGGCTGAAACTGGCGCATAACGCCGGCCACCAAAACGCGCTGCTTGCTGGGCTGTTCGCCGCGAAAAGGCATGCCGATTGCCTCATTTCGATCGACGCCGATTTGCAAGATGATGTAGCGGCGATTCGGGAATTTGTGCAAAAGTTTCGTGAAGGCTATGACATCGTCTACGGCGTGCGCCGGCGGCGCGATGCCGATACATGGTTCAAGCGCCATACGGCGCAAGGGTTTTATCGGTTGATGAAGGCGTTTGGCGTCGATCTCGTTTACAATCACGCCGACTATCGCCTTATGAGCCGGCGCGCTGTGGACGCGCTTGAACAGTTCGGGGAAGCGAACTTGTTTTTGCGCGGCATCGTTCCACTTTTGGGCTTTCGGTCGGCGACGGTTTATTATGACCGAAAAGAGCGGCTGGCCGGGAAAACGAAATATCCGCTGAAAAAAATGATCGCCTTTGCGCTTGACGGCGTGACGTCGTTCAGCGTCACCCCGATCCGTTTCATTTCGCTCGTTGGGTTTCTCTCGTTTGTCGTCAGCTTGATGTTTGGCGCCTATTTTCTTTTCCTCAAATGGGTCGGGCATACGGAAACGGGTTGGACGTCGCTCATTACGTCCATTTGGCTGTTAGGAGGGTTGCAACTGATGGCGCTCGGGCTGATTGGTGAATATATTGGAAAAATTTACAAAGAAACAAAACGGCGGCCGCGCTATATCATCGAATTGGATTTGTGGAATTGGCCGCTGCCGCAGCGGCTGTCGCCGGCGGCGCCGTCCGAAGAGGGAGGGGCGGCCGAATGGACGCGTTCGTAATGGAACAAAAAGGGAGGTGCGCTTTGGCGGCCGCCTTTTTTCTTTGTCTTGCAATTCAAAAAAAGAAAGAGTAGACTGATGGATGGGGAGAATGGATCATTCTATTGGCCGAAAGTACGGCGAAAGCCAGTGTATGGCCGGCGAAAGGGCTTGGAAAGGGGAGAAACCGGAAATGGCCAATTGGCATGAATGGGCGGAACTGCTCGAGCGGGTAAGAGAGGAGAATCCGCTCGTCCATAATATCACGAATGTCGTTGTGACGAATTGGACGGCGAATGGATTGCTTGCGCTTGGCGCTTCGCCGGTGATGGCGTATGCGAAAGAGGAAGTGGGCGAGATGGCGAAGCTCGCTGGAGCGCTTGTCCTCAATATTGGGACGTTGAATGACAAAGAGGTGGAAGCGATGCTTGTCGCCGGCCAGGCAGCCAATGAAGCCGGCGTGCCGGTCATTTTCGACCCGGTCGGGGCCGGGGCCACGCGCTACCGGACGGAGACGGCGCGCCGCATCGCGGAACAAGTCA
Source organism: Geobacillus sp. ZGt-1 (assembly GCF_001026865.1). Lineage (NCBI taxonomy): Bacteria > Bacillati > Bacillota > Bacilli > Caryophanales > Anoxybacillaceae > Geobacillus > Geobacillus sp. ZGt-1. The sequence continues at coordinate 27,998 of NZ_LDPD01000016.1, forward strand.
AGCTTGCCGTGATCCGTGGCAATGCGGCGGAGATCGCCAATATGATTGGTGAGGCGTGGACGATTAAAGGAGTCGATGCCGGCGGCGGCAGCGGCGATCGAGTGGCGTTGGCCAAACGGGCGGCGGAGCAGCTCGGCGCCGTTGTCGCGATTACTGGAAAAGAGGACGTCGTTGCGGACGGACAGACGACGTATCTTATTCAGAACGGCCATCCGTTGTTGACGAAAGTGACCGGAGCGGGCTGCTTGCTGACATCGGTCATCGGAGCGTTTGCGGCCGTTGAGCGCGATGCGGCGGCAGCGGCGGTGGCTGCGCTTGTGTATTACGGCGTCGCAGCGGAGCAGGCGGCGGCCAAAGCCGGGGAGCGCGGACCGGGCAGCTTCCAGACGGCGTTTTTGGACGCGTTGGCGTATACAAGCGTCGATGATGTCAAACGGCATGGCCGGGTGGAACAACGGTAAAAGGGGAGGAGAAACACGATGGTGTACAAAGCGTTGACGATTGCCGGGTCGGACAGCGGCGGCGGCGCCGGCATTCAGGCTGACTTGAAAACGTTCCAGGAGCTCGGCGTCTTTGGCATGTCAGCGATCACGGCGGTGACGGCGCAAAACACCCTTGGCGTGCAAGGAGTCTATCCGCTCTCGGCGGAAGCAGTCGCCGCCCAGATCGAATCGGTGGCCGCCGATTTAGGCGCGGATGCGGTGAAAACCGGCATGCTCTTTAGTGCCGAGATCATTCGTACGGTTGCTGAACAAGTGAAAAAACATAAATGGGAGCGGCTGGTCGTCGACCCGGTGATGATCGCCAAAGGCGGCGCTCCGCTGTTGCAAGAGGAAGCGGTGGCCGCGCTGAAAGAAGAGCTGCTGCCGATGGCGCTTGTCATTACACCGAACATTCCAGAAGCGGAAGCGTTGACAGGCGTTGTCATCCGCACGATGGATGACCGCCGCGAAGCCGCGCGCCTCCTCCACCGGATGGGCGCCCGCTATGTCGTCGTGAAAGGCGGCCATGACGATGATGGCGAAGAAACCGTCGACTTGCTGTATAACGGCAGCGAATTTTCCTATTTTAAAAGCAAGCGAATTGACACGCGCCATACGCACGGAACCGGGTGTACATTTGCCGCGGCGATCGCCGCTGAGCTGGCGAAAGGGCGGCATCCTGTCGACGCTGTCGCGACGGCGAAGGCGTTTGTGCAATCGGCGATTGCCCACCCGCTCGGCATCGGCCAAGGCCATGGGCCGACGAACCATTGGGCGTACCGCCAATATGGAGAGTGAGAACGATGGTGCGCATCGCGAGCGGCGAAATGAAGGAGCGGCTGGCTGTTTACTTCATTATGGGAAGCCAAAACAGCGAACGTCCGGCCGCCGATGTGCTGAAAGAAGCGCTTGACGGCGGTGTGACGTTGTTTCAATTCCGCGAAAAAGGGCCGGGCGCTTTAAAAGGGGCGGACAAAGAGGCGCTCGCCCGGCAGCTGCAGCGCCTTTGCCGCGCTTATGGGGTGCCGTTTATCGTCAACGATGACGTCGAGCTGGCCCTCGCCATTGATGCCGACGGCGTCCATGTCGGTCAAGACGATGAGGACGCGCGGCGCGTGCGGGAAAAAATCGGCGATAAAATTTTGGGCGTCTCAGCGCACAACGTCGAAGAAGCGATGGCGGCCGTTGAGGCGGGCGCCGATTACCTCGGCGTCGGCCCGATTTACCCGACCAGTTCGAAAGAGGATGCAAAGGAAGCGCAAGGACCGGATGTTCTCCGCCGCTTGCGCGAAGCCGGCATCACCATTCCAATCGTCGCCATTGGCGGCATTACGGCTGCGAACGCCAAAACCGTTGTGGAAGCCGGGGCGGATGGGGTATCCGTCATCAGCGCCATCGCTTCGGCTCCGTCGCCAAAGGCGGCGGCCGCCGCCTTAGCGGAAGCGGTGCGGGCAGCCCGCACGCGCTGAATGAAAAAGTCGGTTTCCACTTGTAGGCAAAGCGCCATAAATGGAAAAAGGTGTCCCGTTGATATTTCGGGACACCTTCTTTTTTGACTGCTAGGTCGTTGTCTGCCGCCAGTTCGGCCATCGCCATTCCAACAGCGGCCGCACGAGCCGGACGACCGGCTTGCTTCCAAGGATGAGCATCATGGCAACCGACAGTGCAAGCAGAAGCGGATAGCCGTGCACATCCATAATAAAGTCTGGGAATGGCGTCTCGTGCAAATATTTTAAAATAAACCCGTGCAAGATATAGATGTAAAACGTGCGCGCCCCGAGCACGGAAAAGGAGAAGCGACGGCTCGGGATGAGCGACAGAAAGCCAAACATCATGAGCAGGCTCGCCCCATAAATGGCGAGGCGGCTCGCAATGCCGGCTGATTCCGAGACGCCGAGCGTATCGTACGATTTCGAGCCGTACAGCCAATCTTGCGGCAAATCCGGAAACCCGAAATGGATGACGAAAAACATGCCAACAAGCACGAATAGCGAAACGAGGCGCACTGGGGCGGCAAACAAGCGCTCGATCGCCGACTTTTGAAAGAAAAATCCAAGCAAAAAGAACGGGAAAAACGTGAGCGTTCGCGACAAGCTCAGCCATTTTTCCACTTCCATCATCCCGCCGGCAAGGCCGAAAAGAAGCGCCATCGGCAATGCGATCCGCTTTGGCAGCCGGCCGAACCATAACAGCAGCACGTTCCAGCTAAACAGGCTGAGCAAAAACCATAAACTCCAATGCGGGGTCAATAAGTCAAGTTCCAGCGACTGTTTGTCATACAGGAAGAAATAGTAGATCGAATACACCAGCTGGAACAGAACGTACGGGATGAGCAATTTTTTCGTGATCTTTTGCAAGTAGCCGTGCTCGTGGAATTTTTTTGCGAAATAGCCGGAAATGAAAACGAACGCCGGCATGTGGAAAAAGAAAATCCACGTATACAAGCTGTGCACCCATAAGACGTCATCAATGTACGGGCGCAGAAAGTGGCCAAACACGACGAGGAGCATGAGCGCGCATTTTGCGTTGTCAAAATAATAGTCCCGCTCCTTCATAGTGTTTCCTCCTTTCTGTACACACCAATTCGAATCATACTCCTTCTTTTTGAGGGAGTCAACGCAGGAAACGAAGCGATGGGATGTCCGCTGTCATCAGTTTGCCAAAGAAAGGTGATGATTCGGTGAAAAACGATCGGCGCGAAATAGGCGATATGACGCAGTTGCTTGAAATCATCAACGCCAAAGGAGACGAAGGCGAGCTTCATGAGATTGTCTGCAACGACGAGTTGTTTTGGAAAAGCTTGCGGGCACAGGCGGAAGACAGTGCGAAAGGAGGGGAGTAAATGGAACTGTTGCGGGCGAAGCGAATGGCTGAAGCCGGGGAGATCGTTCCGGTGATGTATAAAGGGAAACAAGTGGTGATTCAGCACGTCGATGATGAGCGCGAAATGGCTCGCGTTTATTTCACCGATGAGCCGGAACACGAACAAGACGTACCGGTGCGACTGCTTGAGGAACAATGAGAGATGTGCAAATTGTCGCCGTTTTGTCAAGGGAAAGACGATGACACTGTCTGTTCTTCTATGGTATAATGATTCAAGAAACGACGCTTGAACATTGGAGTGACAAACATGAACATCGGCTTTGGAGAAATTGCGCTCATCGTCTTTTTCGCTTTGCTCATTTTCGGGCCGAAAAAGCTGCCGGAGTTAGGACAAGCGGCCGGGAAAACGCTGCGCGAATTTAAGAATGCGACAAAAGGCATCATCGACGATGACGAGACGACAAAAGCGCAAAAATAAGAGGTTGGGCATAGAGGCCTGGCCTCTTATTTTTGCATTTCGTCCGTGACCAGCCATTTCCTCCGCGATGCGGCAAAAAAGAGACAAGCTCTGTCAAGGGGCGCCATATACATATATATGGAGGCATGTTGGCTCGTTGGGATAAGCCGTGGCGGAGGGGTTTCGTGATGATCAAAAAAATGGCGGCGGTGATTGTCGGCAGTCTGCTTCTTGGCGTTGGCATCAACGTCTTTTTAGTCCCTCACCATTTGCTTGATGGGGGGATGATCGGGCTCGGGCTGATCGCCAAATACGTGTGGCACGTTCAGGCTGGGTTGACGATGATCGTCTTAAGCGTTCCGCTTTATGCAGCCGCATGGTTTTACTACCGCCCGTTTTTTTACAACAGCTTGCACGGACTTTTATTTTCCTCATGGATGATTGACGTATTGTCCGTTTTGCGCGGCGTGGTGGTGTTGGATCCGCTTTTGAGCGCGGTCATCGGCGGGGTGCTGGTCGGCGCGGGCATCGGCTTGATGCTGCGCGAGGAGACGAGCACGGGCGGGACCGACCTGCTCGCCCAGTTTATCGCTAGATGGACGAACTGGAACGTCGGGATCATCATTTTTGTCATTGACGCCTGCATTATTTCAGCTGGGAGCATGATCATCGACTCAGTGCCGTTTGTCCACTCGCTTGTCGTCGTCACGGTCGTCGGAGCGGTGACGACGATGTTGACGTGCGAAAAAACGATGGGGGTATAGCCCGAATCCCCATCGTTTTTCGTTTCAGCAGAAATTTAGGCGCGCCTCTATGGAATATGGCATCGCTTGCCGGCGTGGGCTGTTCGCCCCCAGAGGCGCCGTTTCCGGCTGTTTGCTGATTTATGCTGTGGGGGAGTTTTAACATCGTTCGCACAGGAGATGAGAATTTTGTCCGTTTGACCTTTCCCAGCGACGAGTTCCCCAATCATTGGCGGAAGGAGCATCGGTTATTGCTTAGCCAGCTCGAGCGCGCGGTAGACGTTAATCAGCCCATAGCCGTAATACGGATCTTTTCCTCTCTCTCCCAAATCGTCAGCGCTTTCGAGAATAATGTCGCGCACTTCATCGTTCGAAAGCCGCGGGTTGACGGAGCGGATCAAAGCGGCGAGTGCGGTGACGTGCGGCGCGGCCATCGACGTGCCGGAAAGGGCGGCGTACCGGTGGCCGGCAAACGTGCTGGCAATGTTCGTTCCAGGCGCGACGACATCCACATAGTCGCCGTAGTTGGAATAAAGCGCATAGGAAAGATCCGGGTTGACAGCGCCAACACTGATCACTTCTGGATAAGCGGCTGGGAAGCTCGCCTGCGACGTGCTGTCGTTGCCGGAAGCGGCGACAAGCACGACATCATGAGCGTCGGCGTAGCGGATCGCTTCCTCAAGCACCGAGGACGGTTGGTAGTTGCCAAGGCTTAAGTTGATGACTTTTGCCCCGTGGTCGACCGCCCAGCGGATTCCTTTCGCTACATCAATGCTCGTTCCATAGCCGTCCGCATTTAATGCTTTGACGGCCATGATCGGGTTGAACCATGTCATGCCGGCGACTCCTTCGCCGTTGTTCGGCTGTGAGGCGATAATGCCGGCGACATGGGTGCCATGGCCATTTTCGTCATTCGGAGAGCGGTCGTCGGCCAATACGTTATATCCGGGCAGAAGGCGGCGGGTTAAATCGGGATGGGTCAAATCGACTCCGCTGTCGATGATGGCGACAGGCACATTCCGCTTGCCGCGCGACAGCGTCCAGCCGTCTTCGGTATGAATGGCCGGCAAGTTCCACTGGTAGCGGGCGTAAAACGAATCGTTCGGCACCGGCGCCGGCTTGTTCCACTCATTTTGCATGTAAATGTAGTGCGGTTCGCAATAATCAACCGTTGGAAGAGAGCGGAAATAGCGGCGCATTTCCTCATACGTTTGCTCGCGCGAGCGGAATACAAACACGTGGTCGACCTGCTTGATGAACTGGCCGGCGATGGCTGCCTCCATTTGTTGAAGACGGCTTTCCGATGGCAATGCCCGAAAGCGGACCACGATCTCATTGGCGAAATAATGGCTTCGGTCACCGCGGCGATTATGGAGGATTTCCCGAATGCGCGGGTGCTTGTTCAACTGCTGTTTCAGCTGCTCGCCTGCGCTTAAGCTGTCTAAGGCGACAACGGTTGGATGGGTGGGTGCGACCTCGGCGTCAAACGGCTTCAGCCGCGGTGGAGCCGGGGCGTTTTCTTCTGGAGCCGGTCGCCCCAAGACGGCTGCGGCAACGAGTAGAGCAACAACCGCGCTGGCCGCGGCCCATATTCGGTATCGGCGTTTCACGCTGTTCACCTCCTTTGTTGTTAGGATGGGCGATTGACGGACAAATCATGAAAAATGGGATTCACCTTTTGCCATGGTGAAATCCCATTTTCTTCTTCAGCGGCCGACCGATTGCATACAGATGCAATTTGAAGTTTTCACATTTGCGGCTTTTGCCGAGCATTTGATCGACTGT
>NZ_LDPD01000016.1:34435-38510 GCF_001026865.1 Geobacillus sp. ZGt-1
AAGATATGTTAAACGTTTTGATTGTATCTAGACAGCACTTGCTGCGCTGCTTGCAGATCGAGGCGCAGCTGCTCTTGAACGTTCGTCGGATGGTAGTACCCTTTGTTGACCATATATTGGCTGATCTGTTCATGGAATGTGATCGCGTCATTCAAATGTTGCTTTAACGTGTTGCGCACTTCTGGGGTGGAAGCTTCGGCAATGGCCATCGCGCATCCTTTAATGGCGTTTTTCGCACTGATCAGGCAATCAGCGGCGATCATTTGATCGTTCAATACGCCGGTCGGTGTCATCGTTGCCTGCATCGTTGTCCCTCCTTTTGTCCTTATGACAGCAAGTTTTGCAAGTCGCGGATGTGCTGCTGTGTCTTTTGCATGTCTTGTTGAATGAGCGATTTCAATTGTGGATCGCTTGCCATTTGCTGCATGGCGGCACTTTTGGCAAGACAGGTGCTTTTAAACATAAGCAGTTCGTGCAGCTCAAGCGTTTCGTGTGTTCCTGCCGCGTTCATTCTTCTCACCACCTTCCGTGACATAGTATGTGTCCGGCTGTTTGCAGTATGGGTGGGGAATGATGGGAAAAGCGGGTCGTGGCGCTTTGAACGATCGCGACAATGGGGAAAAGAAGGAGTCCGCGCGCTCAAGTTTTGCCTAGAGCGGGGCATACTATGGGCGCAATCCGCTTTATGAAGGAGGTAGGGAAACGGGTGAGAAAAACATTCATTGTGCTAAGCGTTGCTGTTCTCCTTCTTTTGGTTGCCGGGGCCGTTCTTCTTTTGCGCCGAGGCGAGTATGCGTTTGTGCCGGATGGGAGCGATATTGCGCCGTATGAAGCGAGCAAACAGACTGGAATCGATGTGTGGGGGCGATGGATCGCAGCGGATGACCGCCGCATCCAAGCGTTGTCGGCTAGAAACGAGCATTTGCAAAAAGAGGAAGGGGCGGTTGTCGTCGATGACCGGTTGCTTCGTCTCGGCAAGGAGGTGTTTTATAAAGAAACGTTCGGCAATGAAGTGTTTTTGACCGACATTATGGGTATTGTCGACGGGCCGCTGACGCTTGCCAATATGGCCAAAGCTATTGTCGCATTAAAAGGAGAAGGGACGACGAATTTGCGCGTGCCGCTTGCCGAAGATGTGACGATCGGCGGCCGCACATATAAAAAAGGCGAGTTGATCGACACGGGCATCGACGTGCCCAAAGGGTCATACTTGCCGCTCGGGATGCCGATCGTCACCGACGGCGGCCGCATGCGCGTCGGCATCAGCTGCGCCGCCTGCCATGCGACCGTCGATCCAGTGACCAAAAAAGTGGTGGAAGGGGCGCCGAACAACGATTTGAATGCCGGAATGCTCATGGCGTTGGCGACGAATTCGAGCGCTTATTTTACTCATGCCAATATCCGCTCGCTGAAAAAATATATCCGCTCGTTCGATCGGACGATCATCGATTCGCACGGGCGCAAAGCGGCGCTGCCGGATCCGGAGCTGCTTGAGCGGGACGTGGATCGCATTTTTGCCAGCTGGCCGCGCGGCAATTTTGATTCGACGATCGATATGAAAGCGAATCCGGCGCAAATTCCGGATTCGTTTACACGCGGCGACCATCCGTACGGGTGGAGCGGCTTTGCCGCCGCCGGCTCATTCCATGGCTTGGCTGCTTTCAGCAACAACGTGCACGCGCAAAATGCCGATTCGCTCGCGCAGGCGGAAATTAGCGATGCGCTGTTTGGCATTGATAAAGAAGTGTATCTCGGCACGATTTTGCAAAACGCCGCCCATCCGCGGTTTCGCTATCAGCCGACGACAAAGGAGAAACCGTCCGCCTTTTTCGCGAAAGTCGACCCGACGCCGAAAACGGCCGGCGTTAATCAGTTTGTCGCGCCGCCGCAGTTTCCGAAAGTATCGCTCGTCGCTCCAGATGGGTTGATCGTCAGCGAGCCGGGTTATCGGTTCAATGAGCAAAACAATGCCGTGGCCGCTTGGCAAAATACGCTCAATCCGCCGCCAAATGAACGGATCAGCGAGGAGCGGGCGGCGAGAGGAAGAGAGGTGTTTGTCCGCGCCGGTTGCATCCGCTGCCATGCCGGGGCGTATTTGACGAACAACCGAGTCATCGCTGCTGATGTAGTGGGCACCGAGCCGTCGCGGGCGAAAGCGCTGAAGAAAACAGAAAAAGTGTTTGGAGAGCCGGTGTTGTACGCTCCTGACACGCCGGTGCCGATTCCAAAAGGGGCGAAAGTGTTGAAAGTGCCAACTGATCAGTTAGACCGAGAACAAATCCGGCTCTCCTTTGCTCATGGCGATTCACCGGGAGGGTATAAAGTGCCGAGCCTGATCGGGCTCGCTTGGAGCGCTCCATACTTGCATGATGGCGGCGTGGCGGTTGGGCCGAATGGTGAGCTCGGGCTTTCGGGCACCGTTCAAAAAGGCATCGCCCCTGATGCGCGCAACAGTCTGCGGGCGCTGATCGACCGGACGTGGCGCGAGCGCGTCATCGCCGCCAACGCCAAGGACTCCGACTTGCGGACGGTGCATGTGACCGGCGCCGGGCACCGGTATTGGATCGACCGTCAAGCCGGATTTACGAAGGAAGAGCAAGAGGCGGTATTGGACTATTTGTTGTCGCTCACCTCGCGCTGACCGCATTGTGCGGTCGTTTGTTCTGCGCTCATGCCGCTGGGAATAGTTCCCTTGCAACGCTGTTATAAGACGGCTCACACTAATAGGCAAGGGAGGGAAAGCGATGAGCGAAACATGTTTTTACTGTCAGTGCGAGTTTCATCGGCATCACCTTTTTTTCATCCATCTTGCCCATTTTCGCTGTTCGTCATGCAGGGAGGCGGATGGAAAACGTCGTCATGTTGTCGTCGGAAGAACAGCAGATATCCCCGCCGTGGTCTTCGATCACTTTTTTGCAAATGTACAGGCCGATGCCGGTTCCGAGTTTTTTCGTTGTAAAAAACGGCTCGAAAATCGTTTCCACAATGTCGGCTGGAATTGACGGACCGTTGTTGGCGATTTCGATGATGATGCTTCCGTCTTGGCAACGGGCGGCGATGTTGATCCGCCGCGGTTTTTCCCTCTCTTTCACCGCTTCGATCGAGTTGAGCAAAATGTTTACCAGCACCTGGCGCAGCTGATCTTTATAGGCAAATATATGTATGGATTCATCGATCGCCACCGAAAGGTCGACATCGCTGTCGACGATCGTGGCGTATAAAAACTCGATAATTTCCTCCAACAACTGGTACAGCGAAAACGTTTCTTTTTCGCTTTCAACAATTTCTTTGCGTGAGGCATGCAAAAATTGCGAAATGCGAAATTTCAGCTGCTGCAACTCATGGTCGATAATGTCTAAATAAGGAAGATGCGGATGCTCAAACTTCAATAATTGAATAAAACCAATAATAGCCGTAAGCGGATTGCGAAACTCATGGACAAAACTCGATGACATTTGCCCAAGCAGCGTCAGCCGGTCTTGATGCGATCTGGCAATGAGCGCGTTTTTTTCATGCAGTTCTTTTTCCTTTAACTCATTGTATTTTGTGATGGCATGAAACAGAAATTGGTCAAACAGCTCGTTCAAATGGTCGATGAGCGGGGACAGCTCGTCGACCGGCAGCGGCGCGGCGAGCGCGTGGTTGATGACGAGCCGCCTCCCAAGGTTGACGTTGTAGACGAGAGCGCCGATGCCGACATTCATTTCCGCACGTTCTTTCGCGATTTTGTTGGCTAACCGTTCGACCGTCTCGCTAGATAGCGACCGCAACAGCGCTTCTTTGACCAGCTCAAACACTGCTAAGCCGTTTTGTTCGACATGATCGATGTATTTGTCATCGTCGGCAATTTTCATATGTTGCCGCCAATAGGCGAGAAAGTTCGGCAAATGGGCTTCTAAATGGGTGACGAGCTGCTGTGCCGCAGATGCCAAAAAAGCCACCTCGCTTTCCATCATTTATTTTTTATTATAAGGGGGAATATCGGACTAGAACAGGGGAAAAATCGCAATCGGTCCGGCCAAACGAACGTCCTTTTGCGAAAAACGATCAAAAAACCTGGTGCTGCGGGCGGGAC
>NZ_LDPD01000016.1:39022-40184 GCF_001026865.1 Geobacillus sp. ZGt-1
CCTGGTGCTGCGGGCGGGACAGACTGTTTGAACGAAAAAAGAAAAATCATTTATAATGAATGAGGCAAACAAATATTTTGCTAAAGGTTGGGGACGATCGTGAAATTGTATGACTCGATTTTAGATTTGATTGGCGGCACGCCGATTGTAAAGTTGCAGCGTCTTCCTGACCCGGACGGCGCGGATGTGTATATGAAGCTTGAATCGTTCAATCCGGGCGGCAGCGTCAAAGACCGGCCCGCTTGGGAAATGATCCGCCGCGCCGAGGCGGAAGGGAAAATTGCACCGGGAAAAAGCACGATCATTGAACCGACGTCCGGCAACACCGGCATCGGCCTGGCCATGGTGTGCGCCGCCAGAGGTTACCGTTGCATCATTACGATGCCCGACAATGCGACGGTCGAACGGGTGAAAATTTTAAAGGCGTACGGAGCCGAAGTCTATTTGACGCCGGCGGAGAAGCGGATGCAAGGGGCGATCGATGAGGCAAACCGGCTTGCTGGCGAAATCCCTGACAGCTTTATTCCGATGCAGTTTGAAAATCCGGCCAATCCGGATGCACACCGGCATACAACAGCGGTGGAAATTTATGAAGCGTTTGATGGACGGCTCGATGCGTTCGTGTTAACCGCCGGCACCGGCGGGACGGTGACCGGAACAGGGGAGGAGCTGAAAAAACGCATCCCGAATTTGCGCATTTACGTCGTTGAACCGTACGGTTCGCCTGTGTTGTCGGGCGGCAAGCCGGGGCCGCACAAAATTCCCGGCACGGGTCCGGGGTTTATCCCGAAAATTTTAAATCGCTCGATTTATGATGACATTTTTTTGATCAAAGATGAGGATGCCCAACAGATGGCGCGCGAACTGGCGGCGAAGGAAGGCATTTTGGTCGGCGCTTCGGCCGCTGCCAGTGCCTATTACGCCATCAAAGTGGCGAAACAGCTCCCCAAAGGCGCCCGCGTCCTTTGCATGGCGCCCGATTCCGGCGAGCGGTATTTGTCATCCGATTTATTCGCTGATTAAGCGGACGGCGCATCGGCGAAAAAGCGAGGGCCGTTGGCTTCACTGCTCCTTGCCTTTCATGGGAAGAGAAGCATTCCTCTCTGCTAAACAGGAGAGGAATGTTTTTGTTTGGTATTTCTGATGCAATTTAAAGCTTTAA
>NZ_LDPD01000016.1:40384-45053 GCF_001026865.1 Geobacillus sp. ZGt-1
TCGTTGCATCTATATAGTTTGCAGAAAGCGGATAGTAGAGCAACAGTTGCCGTCCCTTTTTGCCTTCGCGCCGCCGTCCGCTGTCGATAAAACCGGCAGTCAAGTACAATCGCTGCGCTGTCAAGTTTTGTTCATTGACAGCAAGCACAATTTCGTTGATGTAAGGTGGAGAGGAAGTGTTCGCTTGGCTTTGGAAAGACAACAAGGGCGGAACAGCATGGCGCGCATCGCGTTGACGCTGGTGATCGCGGCGCTCGGCGGCTTCATTTTCGCCTTGTTTGGCGTTCCGCTCCATTGGATGCTCGGTCCAGCAGCTGCGTTGCTTTTGGTTGGTCGTTTTTTGAAGGGAAAGTTGTATTGGCCGGTCGGCATTCGCAACGCTGCGCTCATTCCGATCGGCTATACGCTAGGGACATCGATGACGGCAGGAACGCTTGTGGAGATGGGCCGACAATTGCCGGCGATGTTGCTGGCGACGGTGTTGATTTTGTTGTTTAGCTTCCTTGTTTCTTGCCTTGTCGCGAGATGGACAAGGATTCCGCTCCGTTCGGTTGTCACCGGCAGCATCCCCGGCGGATTGTCGCAAATGCTTGTGTTGGGCGAGGAGCTCGACGGTGTCGATGCAACGATTGTCACGTTTTTTCAAGTGATGCGCCTGATGGGCGTCGTGTTTCTCGTCCCGCTTATCGCCTTAAGCCCGTTCTTTTCCGGCGGCGCTGAGGCGGGGACGGGCGCAGAATGCGGACAAGGGGCGCATTGGAGCGTCGGTCTTGTTTGGCTGTATTTGATCGTCACGGTTGCCAGCGCGATCATCGGAAGGCGCATCAAACTGCCGACTGCCTATTTGCTTGGCCCGATCATCGGAACATCGGCTCTGGTCATTGCCGGGACGCCGGCGCCCCATTTGCCAGCTCCTTTGTTAGATATCGCGCAAATCGCGATGGGCGCTTATCTAGGCTTAATGCTGAAACCGGCTCGCATCGCGGAAAAGGGAAGAGCCGTGCTGGCGGCTGTGGTTACCGGTCTTGCGCTCATTTTGTTTTCCATGGCTTCGGCATTTGTCTTAACGGCTCTGCATGGCGTGCCGTATTTGACAGCGTTCATCGCCTTGGCGCCGGGGGGCATGGATCAAATGGGAATTTTGGCGCGGGAAGCGCATGCCGACCTTGCCGTTGTGACAAGTTATCAAATGTTCCGCATTTTTTTCATTTTGCTTGTCGTTCCACCGGTGCTGAAAAAACTGTTTGCCGCCCGCTGGTTTCGATGGATCGAACGATGGGCCATACATCATGGTGGACGGTCCATGCAGTCTGCGTCAATCAAAAAGAAAGGGCTGTGACAAGAAACAAATATATGCTAAACTAGAAAGAAAAAGGAGGGGGTTGCCATGAATCATTCGACCGTTTATCGTCCGCATAGCCCAGTGGCGAAGTTGGCGGTTTCCTTTTTAGCGGCGCTGGCCGTCGCGACGGCGGGGCTGTATGCCGGGCAATGGGTGCCGGCTGGCCTGTATTTGCCCCTTTACGGGCTTGAACTTGTGCTGCTGTTGGTCATGATGTTCGCCCGCGTGAAAAAAGCTGTCGGCTATCCGCTTATGTTTGCGTTTATGTTTGTCTCGGGGGCGACGCTCTATCCGCTCATCGGCTATTACATTTCCATCATCGGCGCGGCGGCGGTGTTCAAAGCGTTTGCGCTGGCCGTTGTATCGTTTTCCGGCGTTGCCATTTACGCAGCGAGAACGAAAGAAGATTTTTCGTTCCTCGGCGGGTTTTTGATGCTGGGCGCGTTTGCGCTCCTTGGCTTGCTGATCATCCAATGGTTCATCCCATTCTCAAGCGTAGGGCAAATGGGCATCGCCGCTTTGGGGATTCTGATTTTCCTTGGCTTTACGATTTACGACATCAACCGTTTGGCCCGCTATGGCTTTACGGAAGCGGACATCCCGATGATTGTGGTCAATATTTACCTTGATTTCATCAACTTGTTTGTCTACATTTTGCGTTTTTTCGCCAGCGATGAGGATTGAGCGCCAAAAAGGGCTGCTCCTTTGGGGCAGCCTTTTTTCCATGACTGTGGCATTGATCAAAGCGGCAAGTCGAAATGGTGCGGCTGTTTTTTTACGGCATTAAAGGGGAAACGCGGTGAGGCAGGAATCGGCAAACGGTGGGGCGAATATAGAGAAAGAAATGGAGAAGAAAGGAGCCTCATGATGAAGTTTGCCGTCAATGTATCGACGATTTTCACGGAAGCGCCGTTTCTCGCCCGGTTTGCCAAGGCGAAGCAGCATGGGTTTTCGCACGTTGAATGCCAGTTTCCGTACTCGGTGGCTCCTGAGGCGATTGCTGATGAACTCGAGCAGCTTGAGCTGTCGCTTGTTTTGCTGAATTTGCCCGCTGGCGATTGGGAAAAGGGGGAGCGCGGGCTCGCCATTTTTTCTGACCGTCATGATGAATTCCGGCGTGCACTGGAGGAAGGAGTGCGTTATGCGCTCGCGCTCGGTGTACCGAATCTTCATTGCATGGCCGGAGTGTTGCCAAGGGACTTGCCGCGCGAGCGGGCGAAGGAGACGTATATGCGCCGCATTGACGAAGCGGCTGCAACGCTTGCTGTTCATGGTTTGACGCTGACGATTGAACCGATCAATCCGTTCGATATGCCCGGCTACTTTTTAACCGATATTGAGGAAGCGGCGGCGATCATCCGCGATCTCGGCCGGACGAATGTGAAATTGCAATATGACGTCTATCATATGGCTCGGCTCGGACGCAATGTGACAGCGATGTTTGCCGACTACGCACCGCTCATCGCGCATGTGCAATTCGCTGATGCCCCCGGGCGGCATGAGCCGGGGACGGGAGAGCTTCCGTATCGCGAGATTTTCGCATTTTTGCAAGAGCACGGCTACAATGGAGCGATTGGACTTGAGTACATTCCATCAGGGAAAAGCAGCGAAAGTTTTGTCTGGTATGATGAATACCGCGGAATGAAAGGGGGAGGCGGACGATGACACGCGTCGGCTTTATCGGATTGGGCGTGATGGGCTCGCGCATGGCTAGACGGCTGCTTGAAGCGGGATTCAATGTCACGGTGTACAACCGTACGACAGAAAAAGCGGTTCCGCTTGTCAACCTTGGCGCCCGACAGGCGGCGACAGTGGCAGAGCTGGCTGGCGAGGCGGATATCATTTGCACGTGCTTATCGATGCCGGATGATGTCATCGAGGTGTATACAGGTGAAGGCGGCGTCCTTAGCGCGGCCCATCCGGGGACGATTTGCCTTGATTTTACAACCGTCGGTCCGAAAACAAGCCGGTTTGTCGCTCGGCGCGCCGATGAGCACGGCGTCGCCTATTTGGACGCGCCGGTAAGCGGCGGGCCGGAAGGGGCGGAGCAAGGGGCGCTGACGATCATGGTCGGCGGGGCGAAAGAAGCATGGGAGCGGGTGCGTCCGTTGCTTCGGGTGTTAGGAAAAACGGTTGAATATTTAGGAGAAAGCGGCGCCGGCAGCGCGGCAAAAGCGATCAACCAGTACTTGGTCGCCGTCCATTCGGTCGCCGCGGCGGAAGCGATGGTCGCTGGCGTCGCTTATGGGCTTCATGCCGGGAAGCTGTATCGGCTGTTAAAAGAAAGCTATGGAGACAGCCGGATGTTGCGCCGCCATATGGAGCAGTTCGTGTTGCCGCGTCGATTCACTCCTGGCGGGGCGGTCAAGTATGTACATAAAGATGTGCGCTTGGCGAACGAGTTGATGGATGAAATCGGCCTTGGCCGCCGACTCGGCATTCAAGCAGAAGAAGCGTTTGCCGCAGCGATCGCCGCAGGCCTTGCCGACTTGGATATGGCCGCGGTCATTCAGCCGCTCGAGCAGCGGGTCGGAGTGGTGGTGGAAGAGACGGAATGAACAAAATGATCCCTAAATTCAAAAAATTCATTGAAAAAATGGATGAGCGATGGTTTAATAGAAGTAGCAGGAGGGCTGGCCCCAAAGGTTGTTTTGGGCTAAATCACTTGTATATATGACGGTGATCGGAAAAGGTGTCCCGATTCTTTTGGGACACCCTCCGCCTGATAAAGAAAACGGTTCGAGCGGCTCGCTTTTTTTTACTGATAAAAAGAAACGATGTTTCTTATTACGAAACGGAGGAGGGCGCTCATGCTTTCATTGACATGGATTGAGGAGTTGCAGGCGTTTTTGCATCCAGAACAGATCAAACGGAATGAATCGTTCCACCCCCTCGGCAATGATGGGGCGGTGACCGTCTATCCGCGAACAGAGGAAGAAATCGCTGCGGTGCTCCGCTATGCCGACCGCCATGGCAAAAAAGTCGTCATCGCTGGACGCGGCACAAAACGGGGGTTTGGCGGGCATCGGGAACAGGCGGACATCTTGCTGTCGTTGGAACACTATGCCGGCATTGTCGAACATGCGGCCGCCGATATGACGGTCACTGTCAAAGCCGGAACGGTGTTTGGTGATTTGCAGCGCGCGCTCGCTCCGCATCGGCAAAAGGTCGCCTTGGACCCGTTTTGGCCGGAGGAAGCGACGATCGGAGGGGTCATTGCCGCGAACGATAGCGGTCCGAAGCGGCTCGGCTATGGGGCAGCGCGCGATTCGGTCATCGGGTTGCGCGTCGTCTATCCGAACGGGACCGTCATTCGTTCCGGAGGCA
>NZ_LDPD01000016.1:45076-48711 GCF_001026865.1 Geobacillus sp. ZGt-1
TACGATATGAATAAGTTGTTCATTGGGGCGATGGGGACGCTCGGGGTGCTGAGCGAGATTACGCTCAAGCTTCGACCGCTCGCGAAATATGAAAGCGTTGTGTTGCTGTCGTTCCCAAGCGGCGATCTTCATGACATTCGCTCGTTTGCCGTTTCGTTCCTTGATACAATGATGGAGCCGATTTGTTTTGAACTGCTCAACCCGGCGCTTTCCGAGCGGCTGACGGGACGGCCGGTTTATACGCTTGTGATCGGGTTTGAAGATGTGGAAAACGCCGTCCATTACCAAGAGCATTGGGTTGAACGACTGCGGCCGAAAGCGGTGGAAATGTCCATTTTAGCCGGCGAAGAGACGGCGGCGTTTTGGCGGACGTTTTACACGATGGCACCGAACGGGCGTCTGGAGCAGGCGGAAAACGGTGTTGAAGCGGCAGTGAAAATCGGGGTTGTCAACTTGGATGTACTCTCCATCTTGCGTGAAAGCGTTTTAATCGCTGACCGTTGCCATGTCCGCATCGAGGCGCACGGCGGATTGGGCCACGGGCTTTGTCAGGCGTATATGCACGGCGGCGAAGAGGGAGTGTTGACCGCGATCGAGGAGCTGCGCCAAACGGCGGTTCGCCTTGGCGGCTACGCGATTGTGAAACATTTGCCGCTTTCGCTGCGCCAGCGCGTCGACGTCTGGGGCGGAAAGCCGTCGTACTTTTTCTTGCTCGAAGGCATTAAGCGGAAAATCGATCCGAACAAAACGGTCAACGATCAACGCTTTATTGGGGGGATTTAATGATGAGCACGATGACCAATGAACGGGCGGACAGCCCGGCGTGTGCGACCGCGAGTCTTGGCAACTATCGTTTTCACGATTTGCCGGACCCGAGCAAGTGGGCTGATTGCGTTCATTGCGGCATGTGTTTAGAATCATGCCCGACGTACGAACAGACGGGTGAAGAACAGCACTCTCCGCGCGGCCGCGTTCATTTGATGAAGTCGGTCGGCGAAGGGAAGCTTGAGTTGACGCCTGATTTGCTCGATCCGATTTTTACGTGCTTGGATTGCCGTGCATGCACGACGGCTTGCCCGGCCGATGTCGATGTCGGTGGGCTCATTGAACAAGTGCGC
This sequence comes from Geobacillus sp. ZGt-1, assembly GCF_001026865.1. NCBI lineage: Bacteria > Bacillati > Bacillota > Bacilli > Caryophanales > Anoxybacillaceae > Geobacillus > Geobacillus sp. ZGt-1. Next base: position 46,195 of record NZ_LDPD01000016.1, read on the forward strand.
GGCCAGCTCCGCCAGGCGGTTCCGCTCACCGGTTGGAAGGCGCTTGTCAGCGACGTTTTCTTAAAAGGCATTTTTCCNCATCCGTCGCGCCTCGATTGGCTCGGCCGCCTGCTGAAATGGTACCAAAAAAGCGGCTTGCAGACGGTGGCGCGCAAAACCGGACTGCTGCGTGTCATGCCCGATCACTTGGCTGAGATGGAGGCGATTTTGCCAGCGGTCGGTACGCCGGTTCGGAGAAAGTATAAACATCAGCCGCTCATTAAGGCGAAGGGGGAAACAAAGCGAACCGTCGCGATTTTGACCGGATGCGTCATGGATGTTATGTTTAGTGATATTAACGAAGCGACGATCCGTGTATTGACCCATAACGGCAACGATGTCGTCATCGTCCCGAACCAGACGTGCTGCGGGGCGCTTCACGTTCACGCCGGCGACCGCGAAACCGGCCGGAAGCTCGCCAAGCAAAATATTGAGGCGTTTCAACATGTCGACCATGTCATCGTTAACGCCGCCGGCTGCGGCTGCATGTTGAAAGAATATCCGGAACTGTTCCGCCATGACCCGGAATGGCATGAAAAGGCGGAGCAATTTGCCGCCAAAGTTGAGGATGTGTCCAAATTTTTGCATGACACGGGCTTCAAACCACCGAAAGCGGAATTGAACGTGCGCCTCACCTACCATGATGCGTGCCATTTGGCCCATGGCCAGGGCATCCGCCAAGAGCCGCGCGCTTTGATTGAAAGCATTCCGGGGGTGGAAATGGTCGCCATGCCAAACGCCGATCGTTGCTGCGGCAGCGCCGGCATTTACAACCTCACCCATCCGGAGATGGCACAAGCGGTGCTTGAGAGCAAAATGCAACACGTGCCGCAAGAGGTGGAGCTGATCTCGATGGGCAATCCAGGTTGCATGCTGCAAATGGCGCTTGGCGTCATGAAACATGGACGAAACCAAAAAATCGTCCATACGGTGCAGCTGCTCGATTGGGCGTACCAAAAAGAAGAAGGGAAGGACGTGCGCATATGAGAAAACGGCCGATTGCAACGAACGACCCGCACATCCAAGCGCTCGCCCGCATCGTTGGGGAACAGGCGATTTTATACCGGAAAGAAGATTTAATGGCGTATGACTGCGACGGCTTCACCGTCCACCGCCATTTGCCAAGGGCGGTTGTATTTCCAAACAGCACGGAGCAAGTGGCGGCGGTCGTCAAATACTGCCATGAGCATGATCTTCCGTTTCTCGCCCGCGGCGCCGGCACGGGGTTAAGCGGCGGGGCGATTCCGCTAAACGGCGAAGTCGTCATCAGCCTAACGCGGATGAAGCGGCTGTTGCACGTCGATCTCGAAAACCGGCGCGCCGTCGTCGAGCCGGGGTTTGTCAACTTGAAGTTGACGAACTCGGTCGCCCACCGCGGCTATTACTATGCGCCCGACCCGTCAAGCCAATATTGCTGCACGATCGGCGGCAACGTCGCTGAAAACGCTGGCGGCGCCCACTGCTTAAAATACGGAGTGACGACGAACCATATTTTAGGGCTTGAAGTCGTCTTGCCGAACGGCGAAGTGATTGAAATCGGCGGAAACGGCGTTCCCGATCCGCCAGGCTACGATTTGCTCGGGCTGCTGACCGGGTCGGAAGGGACGCTTGGCATCGTGACAAAAATCACCGTCCGTTTGTTGAAAAATCCCGAGGCCAAACAGACGGTGCTCGCCTATTTTGACGAAGTGGAAGATGCGAGCCAGACCGTTTCCGACATCATTTCCGCTGGAATCGTGCCGGCGGCGCTCGAGATGATGGACCAAACGGCCATCGAGGCGGTCGAAGCGGCCGCGTTTCCGGTCGGGCATCCGAAAGACATCGCCGCGCTGTTGCTCATTGAAGTGGATGGCATTTCCGCCGGGATCGACGAACAAATCAACGATATTTTAACGATTTGCCGCCGCCATCATGTGCGCGAAGTGAAAGTCGCCCAGTCAGAGGAAGAACGGGCCCGCTGGTGGGCGAACCGGAAAACCGGCTTTGGCGCCATGGGGGCGATTTCGCCTGACTATTTAGTGCAAGATGGCGTCATTCCGCGCAGCCGTCTGCCGGAAGTGCTGCGGGAAATCGCCGATATCAGCCGCAAGTATGGACTGAGAATCGCAAACATTTTCCACGCCGGCGACGGCAATTTGCACCCGCTTGTGCTGTTTGATGCGAGCAAGCCTGGGGAGACGGAGCGGGCGCTTGCCGCCGGAAGCGAATGCCTCAAGGCGTGCGCGGCGGTCGGCGGATCAATTACAGGGGAACATGGCGTTGGCATTGAGAAAAAAGAAGAGATGCGCTTCATTTTCACTGATGAGGAAATTTTGGCGCAAACGGCAATCCGCGACGTGTTTAACCCGAAAAACTTGCTCAACGCCGGCAAGCTGTTCCCGACGCCGGGGCGTTGTGTAGAGACAAAGACGCCGTCGACAGTGAAATGAAAATTTTTTGAAAACGATTGCCAGTCATTTCGTTTCATGGTATCATCTT
>NZ_LDPD01000016.1:48732-51847 GCF_001026865.1 Geobacillus sp. ZGt-1
TGTTTCGTAATAAGAAACAAGAGAGGGGAAGAGAATAATGGGCGAATACGTACAAAAAGGGAACATCCAAGTCGCCAAAGTGTTGTACGACTTTGTCAACGAGGAGCTTCTGCCGAACAGCGGGTTGGATCAAGACAAGTTTTGGAGCGATTTCGGCGCGCTCATTTCCGACTTGACGCCGCGCAACAAAGAATTGCTCGCCCGCCGCGACGAAATTCAAGAAAAATTGAATGAGTGGCATAAAGCGCATCGCGGCCGCTTTGATTTTAACGAATATAAAGCATTTTTGACAGACATCGGCTATTTGGAGCCGGAAGTCGAGGACTTTGAGATTACGACCGACAATGTCGATGATGAAATTGCCGTGCAAGCCGGGCCGCAGCTCGTCGTTCCGTTGACGAACGCCCGCTATGCATTAAACGCTGCCAACGCCCGTTGGGGCAGCCTGTACGACGCGCTGTACGGCACCGATGCCATCAGCGAAGAAGACGGCGCCGAGCGCGGTTCGTCGTACAACCCGGTGCGCGGGGCGAAAGTCATCGCCTACGGGCGGCAGTTTTTAGATGAAGCGGTGCCGCTGGCGCAATATTCCCATAAAGACGCTGTCCAGTACGCCATTGTTGATGGCCAGCTTGTCGTGACGACAGAAGGCGGGGCGACGACGGGGCTGAAAGAGCCGGAAAAATTCGTCGGCTTCCAAGGCGACCCGCAACATCCGACAGCGGTGTTGCTGAAGAACAATGGCCTTCACATTGAAATTCAAATCGACCGCGAGCATGCGGTCGGAAAAACGGATCAAGCCGGGGTCAAAGACATTGTCCTAGAAGCGGCCGTGACAACGATCATGGACGGTGAAGATTCGGTGGCGGCCGTTGACGCCGAAGACAAAGTGCTCGTTTACCGCAACTTGTTTGGTCTCGTTAAAGGCGATTTGACAGCGACATTTGAGAAAAACGGCAAAATCATGACGCGCTCCCTGAACCCGGATCGCGTATACAAAACGCCGGATGGCGGGGAGCTCGTGCTGCCGGGCCGTTCGCTCATGTTCGTGCGCAACGTCGGGCACTTAATGACGAACAACGCGATCTTGCATGCGAATGGCGAGGAAGTGCATGAAGGGATCATGGACGCCGTCATTACAAGCTTGATTATGAAACATTCGCTCATCGGCAATACACGCTACTTGAATTCGCGCAAAGGTTCCATCTACATCGTCAAGCCGAAAATGCACGGATCGGCGGAAGTGGCGTTTGCCAACGAGCTGTTTGACCGTGTCGAAGATATGCTCGGCCTTGAGCGGAATACGATTAAAATCGGCGTGATGGACGAGGAGCGCCGCACGTCGCTCAACTTGAAAAACTGCATCTACCAAGTGCGCGACCGCATCATTTTTATCAACACCGGCTTCCTCGACCGGACCGGAGACGAAATTCATACGTCGATGGAAGCGGGGCCGATGCTGCGCAAAAACGAGATGAAATCATCGACTTGGCTGCAGGCGTATGAAAAATCGAACGTCGCCGTTGGGCTTGCCGCCGGCTTCCGCGGCCGGGCGCAAATCGGCAAAGGAATGTGGGCGATGCCGGATTTGATGGCAGAAATGCTGAAGCAAAAAGGAGCGCAGCTCAAAGCAGGCGCCAATACGGCATGGGTGCCGTCGCCGACAGCGGCCACGCTCCATGCGCTTCATTACCATCAAGTGAACGTCTCCGCTGTGCAAAGCGAACTGGCGAACGATCGGAACGATTATCGCGACGACATGTTGCAAATCCCGGTCGTTGACCATCCGCAATGGACAGCGGAAGAGATTCAAGAAGAGCTCGACAACAACTGCCAAAGCATTTTAGGCTATGTCGTCCGCTGGATCGACCAAGGGATCGGCTGCTCGAAAGTGCCGGACATTCACAACGTCGGACTGATGGAAGACCGGGCGACGCTTCGCATCTCGAGCCAAATTCTCGCCAACTGGCTCCATCATGGCATTTGCACGAAAGAGCAAGTGCTTGAGACGCTCAAGCGGATGGCGAAAGTCGTCGACGAACAAAACGCCGGCGATCCGAACTATCGTCCGATGGCGCCGAATTACGATGATTCGGTGGCGTTCCAAGCGGCGTGCGATCTCATTTTCCGCGGCTATGAACAGCCAAACGGCTATACCGAGCCGATTTTGCACCGCCGCCGTCAAGAAGCAAAAGCGAAATTTGCCGCCATTCAGCAATAAACGCCAAAAGTTGTATAAGGAACAAGGGATGGATGACCTTGTTCCTTCCTATCTATTATGATCAGAAAATTAAGAAAATAAATGGAGAAAGGAGGCAGCTCCTAGTTACTATTGGCCGGTTGTCAAACGCAAAGCAGCACAAAAGGCGGTACAAGGGGATGGGGAAGGCTAGTAGCTAGGGATCAGTGATGGAACATTTGCGAGAACGAGCGTTGCTTGTCCATCGGCAGGCAAGAGGAAAGCTGTCAGTTGAAGTGAAAGTGCCGGTCGTGAATGCCAATGATTTAAGTCTCATTTATTCGCCGGGAGTGGCTGAACCGTGCAAAGAAATTTACGTCGACCAAGACGAAATGTACAACTATACAGTGAAGGGAAATTTTGTCGCCGTCGTCTCGAATGGCACGGCGGTGCTTGGGCTTGGCAACATTGGCGCGCGGGCGGCGCTTCCGGTCATGGAAGGGAAAGCCGCCTTGTTCAAAGCGTTCGCCGGGATCGATGCCGTGCCGCTTTGCCTCGATACTGAAGATCCGGAACAAATCATTCAAACGGTCAAGTTGCTGGAACCGGCGTTTGGGGGCATCAATTTGGAAGATATCGCCGCCCCCGCCTGCTTTGTCATTGAAGAGCGTCTTCGCCAAGAGATGGCGATCCCGGTGTTTCATGATGATCAGCATGGCACGGCGATTGTCGTGGCCGCTGGGCTGACGAACGCCTTGAAAGTGGTTGGCAAACAGCTTGCCGATTGCCGGGTTGTCATCAACGGCGCCGGCGCTGCCGGGGTGGCGATCGCCAAATTGCTGCTGTCGATCGGAGTCGGCGAACTGATCGTTTGCGACACAAAAGGAGCGATTTATGAAGGGCGCTCGCATGGGATGAACGCTATCAAGGAAGAAA
>NZ_LDPD01000016.1:51861-60939 GCF_001026865.1 Geobacillus sp. ZGt-1
AATCACCGCCGTATCTCCGGGACGCTTGCGGACGTCATTCAAGGCGCGGATGTGTTTATCGGTGTCTCGGTTGCTGGGGCGTTGACGCCGGCGATGGTTCGGACGATGAACCGCGGGGCGGTCGTATTCGCCTTGGCCAATCCGGTGCCTGAGATCATGCCGGATGAGGCAAAAGCCGCCGGCGCCGCCGTGGTCGCGACCGGCCGGTCGGATTTGCCGAACCAAGTGAACAACGTGTTGGCGTTCCCTGGCATTTTCCGCGGCGCGCTCGATGTGCGGGCGACGCAAATTAATGAGGCGATGAAAATTGCCGCTGCCGAAGCCATCGCCGGGCTCATCCAGCCGGAAGAGCTGACGGAAGAGTATGTCATCCCGAACCCGTTTGACCGGCGCGTCGTCGAGGCCGTCGCTTCCGCCGTCGCCCGTGCCGCCATGGAGACCGGGGTGGCTCGAGTCAAGGAAAAAGTTGAGGAACAAAATCGTGTCAGAGAGGGGTAGCCATCGATGAAATTTGCCCGTTTTCTCGCTGATGGCGCGATTCGCGCCGGTGTGGTGAACGGTGAAGTGATCCGCGAAATCGAAGGAAATATGTTCACCGCTTGGGATTATACGGGAAACGTATTTCGCTATGATCGCGTTTCGCTCGTGGCGCCGCTTGCGCCGCGCCATGTGATCGGCATTGGCGCCAACTATGTGGCCTCCAGTGAACAGCTGCCGGTGGAACTGCCAGATATTCCTGTCTTTTTCTTTAAACCATCCTCGTCGGTCGTCGGGCCGGAAGCGGAGGTGGTCATTCCGAGCGGGGTTGGTGAAGTGAAATTTGAATCCGAGCTGGCGGTTGTGATCGGCAAAGAGGCAAAACAGGTGAGCGAAGAAGACGTGTGGTCGTATATTTTCGGCTATACGGTCGCCAACGATGTCACCGCGCCTCAGTTTTTCCACCCGGACGGCCATTGGACGATCGGAAAATCGTTCGATACGTTTACACCGCTCGGCCCGGTCATTGAAACAGAGCTCGATCCTCGGGCTGTATCGGTGAAAGCGCGGGTCAATGGTGAAGAAAAGCAGAACAGCTCGACCAAGCTGATGATCATTTCCATCAGCAAAATGATTTCGTATTTGTCTCATGTCATGACGCTGCAACCGGGCGACGTCATTTTGACGGGAAGCCCGGTCGGCGCCGAGCTTGTCGGCCCGGGGACGGTCATTGAATGCGATGTGGACGGCATCGGCACGCTCCGCAATACGTTCGTCGCCGCCAAAGCGCCAGCCGTTTCCATCCAACGTTCATAACGAACCTGCGGCATCTCTGGGCCAAACAAGGCATCAGGCGCGTCCTGACGGTGAATACGTTCCGTCCGTTAAGGCGGCGCTCGCTGCCATGCGCGCCTGCGCTGCTCTCCCGCCTGCAAAAGCCCGGCTGTTCGTGTATAATGGCGAGCGGAGAGAACAAATCGAGGTGAATGCGATGGAACGAGAAAACACGGTCAAATCGGTCCGCCGGGCGCTGCAAATTATCGAAATCGTCAGCACGAAAAAGGACGGGCTGGGCGTGACGGAAATCGCGAAACAAATGGACATCAACAAAAGTTCGGTGTACCGCATTTTAACGACGCTTGCCCAATACGGCTATATCGAACAACATCCGGAAACGGAGCGGTATAAGCTCGGCTACAAGTTTTTAGAGCTCAGCTCAAAGCTGCTTGATTCGATCGATTTGCGCCAAGAGGCGAAGCCATATTTGCGCGAGCTCGAAAAAGAAACGAACGAGGTCATCCACCTCGTCGTCTATGATCAAGGGGAAGTCATTTATATTGAAAAATTGGAAGGAACGGAGACGCTGCGCATGCACTCCAAAGTCGGCAAGCGGGCTCCGATGCATTGCACGGCGGTCGGCAAGGCCATTTTAGCCCATTTGCCGCCCGCGGTGGCTTCGGAGATCATCGATCGGAAAGGACTGCCGAAGCATACCGATTGGACGATCACCGACCGCGAGGCATTTTTCCGCGAACTTGAGACCGTCCGGCAAAACGGGTATGCGCTTGACTTGGAAGAAAACGAGTACGGTATCCGATGTGTTGCCGTTCCGATTTTTGACTATACTGGCGGCGTCGTCGCGGCGATCAGCGTTTCCGGCCCGACGATCCGCATGACGGACGACCGCATCACATCGCTCACTGTGCGCATGCGACAGATCGGCAAAGAACTGTCGGCAAGGCTCGGCTATCGTGGAGCCCATTCCGTCCAGCTGTAGCGGCTGGACGTTTTTTTGTGCCAAGAAGAATGACCCATGTGGATGCCGCCTTGGCGGGGAAGATGAGAGGAAGGCATCCTTTTTCCAAAACCGTTCAGATACAATCGAACGTTCTGTCGTTCGGCCGGCTCCGATATATCGGTTGTCTGCCAGTTTGAAACGAGAGAGGACTGCCTCTTGGTGGGCGTTTTTTGTAGTGCAAACAAACGGAATGCATGTAAAATAGAAACGAGGTGATATGCGACGTGAAAAAACAGACGCTGTCGGAATGGATCGAACAGCTTCGCCAAGATCCGAATGTCGTGCATTGGCATGAAATCGAACCGAAAGAAGCGAATTTCGTTCCGTTTCCAGACGAACTCGATCCGCGGCTTGGCGCGGCGCTCAAAGCGCGCGGCATCGCTTCGTTGTATACGCACCAGGCGGCCGCTTATGACGCGGTCCAAAGCGGGCGGAACATTGTCGCCGTGACGCCGACCGCTTCAGGGAAAACGCTTTGCTACAATTTGCCGGTGCTCGATGCCATTGCCAAAGAGCCATCGATCCGCGCCCTGTATATCTTTCCAACGAAGGCGCTCGCTCAAGATCAAAAAAATGAACTAAACGAGATCATCGCCGAGATGGGGGTGTCGATTTACAGCCATACATACGACGGCGACACGGCGCCGGCGCTGCGGCAAAAAATCCGTCAAGCGGGCCATATTGTCATCACCAACCCAGATATGCTCCATACGGCCATTTTGCCGCACCATACGAAATGGATTTCTCTTTTTGAACAGCTGCGCTACGTCGTCATCGATGAACTGCATACATACCGCGGCGTATTCGGCAGCCATGTGGCGAACGTCATCCGCCGCTTAAAGCGCATTTGCGCCTTTTACGGGAGTCGACCAACGTTTATTTGCACGTCGGCGACGATCGCCAATCCGAAAGAGTTGGCGGAGCGGCTGATCGGTGAACCGGTGGCGCTTATTGACAACAATGGGGCGCCGCGCGGGCGGAAATATTTCGTGTTTTACAATCCGCCGGTTGTCGAGCGGACGATGAACATCCGCCAAAGCGCGACAAAAACGGCCGTTGAGCTCGCAAGACAGCTGCTTGTCAACCGCATTCCGACGATCGTTTTCGCCCGCAGCCGCGTCCGTGTCGAGTTGATTTTAAGCCATTTGCAGGCGGTGGTGAACGAACGAATCGGCGATACGACGATCCGCGGCTACCGCGGCGGCTACTTGCCGAACGAGCGGCGCGCCATTGAAAAAGGGTTGCGCAGCGGGGAGATTATCGGTGTGGTGAGCACGAATGCGCTCGAGCTCGGTGTTGATATCGGCCAATTGCAAGCGTGCATCTTAACAGGGTATCCGGGAACGATCGCCAGCACGTGGCAGCAAGCCGGGCGCGCCGGCCGGCGCCAGGGCGATTCGCTCGTTGTGATGATCGCAAGCGCAAGCCCCCTCGATCAGTACATCATCTCCCATCCAGAATACTTTTTCGCCCGCTCGCCGGAGGCGGCGCGCATCAACCCGGACAATCTGCTCATTTTGGTCGATCATATCAAATGCGCCGCCTATGAGCTTCCGTTCCGGCGCGGCGAGACGTTCGGCGGCGTCGAGGTCGAAGAGGTGCTCGACTTTTTGGCCGAGCAAGGGGTGCTAAACGAACGCGCTGGGCGCTGGCACTGGATGAGCGACGCGTTTCCCGCGCATGATATCAGTTTGCGCTCCGCGGCTCAGGAAAACGTCGTCATCATCGATATTTCCGACACCGCCCACCATCGCGTCATCGGCGAAATGGACCGCTTCAGCGCGATGACGCTGCTTCATGATGAAGCGATTTATTTGCACGAAGGAGCACAATACCAAGTTGAAAAGCTCGACTGGGAGGAGAAAAAGGCGTACGTCCGCCAAGTCGATGTTGAATATTTTACGGACGCCAATTTAGCTGTCCGGCTTGATGTGCTGTCGGAAGACCGGAGCGAAACGCGCGGACAAATGGCGGTGCGTTACGGTGATGTATCGGTCCGAGCGATGGCGACGATTTTTAAAAAGCTGAAGCTGTCGACGTTTGAAAACATCGGATCAGGGCCGATCCGCCTTCCGGAGGAAACGCTTCATACGTCGGCGGCGTGGATCGAGTGGGAGGCGGTGCCGTCACGGTTTTCCCCGGCGCTGTTTGAACAACTCCTTGTCGGCATCGCCAATGTGCTTGGTCATCTCGTGCCGGTGTTTGTCATGTGCGACCGCTCCGATCTTCACGTCGTGCCGCAGCTTAAGGCGCCGCATTCCGGACGGCCGACGATTTTCCTTTATGATCGCTATCCAGGCGGAGTCGGCCTGTCGGAGGCGGTGTTTGAACGGTATGAAGAGATCATGAAACATGTGAAAGAATGGGTCGAACGCTGCCCGTGTGCGGACGGCTGCCCATCGTGCATCGGCATTTCAAGCGCTGACGGACCGTCGTTGAAGCGCGAACTTGTCCAGTTTTTGGACGAACAACTTGCCGTTTGGGCCGGTCCGTCCGTTTAAGCGTCGTCATGCGTGTTTTTGCCGAGTGTGGGAGAATCAACTTATAGAAGCAAGCCGACGTCAAGCAAGGAGGGGGTGAACGGATGAAGCCGAAGTTGGCGCAATGGAAAGAATTGCTTGCCGCCCGGCATAAAAAGGAGAACGATGAAGAAAAAGAAGAGGAGAAACCGGACGGACGACCTGTGACGGACGTGCCGTATGCCGACGTTTGGCGGGAGTACGGCGCCAAGCCGTATTGGTTTGCCGGCGATTACTGCCTCATTCGGGAAACGGTGTATCCGCTTGACTATCAGCACGGCCGCTATCGGCTCGGAGCGCTGTATGAAGTGCACGAAAGATGGCAGGAAGCGCCGTTTTCCCATCCGCTCTCCTGCCGCGGCTTTGCCGTTAGCGACTTATTCTTTTTTGACACGGAGACGATGGGACTTTCAAGCGGGGCGGGAAACATCATGTTCTTGCTTGGCCACGCCCGCATTCTTGGCGATTTCGTCACCATCCGCCAGCACCTTCTGCCATACCCAGGGGCGGAAGTGGCGCTCTATCAAAGTTTTTTGTCTGACGTCGATTATACGACGCTTGTTACCTATAATGGAAAAGCGTTCGACTGGCCGCGCCTGAAAACGCGCCATGCGCTTGTCCGCAACATGGTGCCAAAACTGCCAGCGTTCGGTCATTTTGATTTGTATCACGCCGCCCGCCGCTTATGGAAAGACAAATTGGATTCGCTGCGCCTTTCGGAAGTGGAGCGGCACATTCTCTATGTCGAGCGGGGCGATGATGTGCCGGGCTTTTTGGCGCCGATGATGTACAAGGAGTTTTTGCAAACGCCCCATCCAGACCGGCTCATGCCAGTATTGCGCCATAACGAGCGCGACGTGTTGTCGCTCATTGCTCTCTACATTCACCTATCCGTTCAGCTGCTTGAAGCGGACCGGCTCGCTGACCCCAAGGAGCAGTTGGCCGCCGCCCGTTGGTTCGAAGCGGTCGGGGAAACAGCGGCGGCAAGGGGGGTGTACGAGGAGGCGAGCGGCAAAGGGGCGAAGGAAGCACAGACGGCGAAATGGCAGCTTTCTCTTTTATACCGAAAAGAAAAACGATATGAAGAGGCTGCTCTCCTTTGGCGCGACTTGTTTATCCACGGAAATGGCTATTGGAAGGCGAAGGCCGGGCTTGAACTGGCGAAGGTGTATGAACATTATTTCCGGGATGCGGCCGAAGCGCACCGTTATGCCGTTATGGCATATGAAGCGTGGCGGTCGCTCGCTAGGATGAGCCGACAACATAGCGAGAAAGAAGAAGCGGAATGGCGCAGGAGGCTCGCGCGGCTTGAACGCAAGAAAAACGGGTGAGAACTCGTCCATTTCCCTGGCAAGCGCAAAATATGACAGAAAACGAAAATGTTTCGTCTTTTTGTTGTGAATCTTGTAGAAAAAAGAAAAAACGTGTACAATGGCATCGGAATGAACGAAAACGATGGCAGGGAGAAGAAGACGATGCGGAGCATGTACAAAAAAATTTTGTATCTCTTTTTTATTGTCGTCGGTTTGACGTTTGTCGTGTTCAATTATATCTATTAATGAACGTCAGAGAGGCCGGCGCCGCATAACGGATTCAAAAAGACGAATGACTATGCCAAAACGTCCGAAGCACCGGAGCGAGAGAGCCGGTAGATTGTTGGCGCGAATGGCTCTTCAAAATGGGTGTTTATACTAGTACGAGTCCACTCCGTTCATCATAGGCTAGTATTGTCAAGCAACAGCCTAAATTGATGAAAGGAGAGGAATATGATGCATTGCCTGCCGAATGTAACGGCGCCGATCGTTCATCCGCCTCGTTGCAACGTTTTGCATCATTTCGAAGCAACGATTGTGCCGCATATCCATCCATCGCATACGATGCATGTTTATCATCACCTGTATGAACATCAACATTATTTCCCGCATACGGAATCGGCGGTGGCTCAGGCTGCCAATCGCCATCTGTACTGCCCGGGTCCGGGACCGATGCCATTTCCGCCGTTTCCGCTGCGATAGTAAGGGCCAAAAACAGAAGCCGCTTTGTCGGCTTCTGTTTTTTTACGGATGGAAAACGCCGGCAGCCGGCGGCGTTTGGGCGGGAGGACGGCGTTTCGGCGCCGCCGGGAAGTCTGCGTGGGCGCCATGCGGCTTCCCGATCGATGCGGCAAGCCAACCGTCAATTGACAACCGGCTGAATTTCTGAAAAAATAAAGAGAAGATGATCGTTGAATGCGGATTGAGGTGAAAAGCCATGTCAGCCCATCAAGTGAAACTGACGCCGAAAGACATTTTAGAAAAGGAATTTAAGGTAAGCATACGGGGGTACAACCAAGACGAAGTGGATCAATTTTTGGATCTCATTATTAAAGATTATGAAGCATTTCAGCAAGAAATTGACGAGTTGCGCCAGGAAAACGCCCGGCTGAAGCGGCAAGTCGAGGAGCTTCAAAAACGGCCGGCGATGTCGGCGGGAACGACGAACTACGACATTTTGCAGCGCCTTTCCAACTTAGAAAAGCATGTGTTTGGCCGGAAACTGTATGAATAACCAGCCGGCAGGGCGAAGTTGATGCAGGGATTTCTAATTTTTTCTTCTTGATTCTCACACCAAGATCAGCTATACTGTAAGATGCTCGCAGCGTTAATCATGTTCGGGTAATCGCTGCGGCCGGTTTCGGCCGTAGAGGAAAGTCCATGCTCGCACGGTGCTGAGATGCCCGTAGTGTTCGTGCCTAGCGAATCCATAAGCTAGGGCAGTCTGGCTTCGGCTGGGCTGACGGCGGGGAAAGAACCTACGTCCGCATGCGGATATGGTTCGATTACCCTGAAAGTGCCACAGTGACGCAGCTCTAAGGGAAACCTTAGAGGTGGAACGCGGTAAACCCCACGAGCGAGAAACCCAAATGATGGTAGGGGCACCTTCCCGAAGGAAATGAACGGAGGGAAGGACAGGCGGCGTACGCTGCCTGTAGATAGATGATTACCGCCGGAGTACGAGGCGAAAGCCGCTTGCAGTACGAAGGTACAGAACATGGCTTACAGAACATGATTAACGCGGTGATTGGAATCGTGGGAAAGCCCTCCTGCAGGAAGGAGGGCTTTCTCTTTTGTGTGTTTTCCTTCCATATGACTATAATGGAAGTATAGGCCATGAATGAGGATACATACATCTATCAGATAGGGGGAACAGGATGACTTCGTTTTCGCTGATTGCCACGGCCGCGATGGGGCTCGAATCAGTCGTCGCGGAAGAAGTGCGCCGGCTTGGCTATGAGTGCCAAGTGGAGAACGGCAAAGTGACGTTTGAAGGCGATGCGCTCGCCATTTGCCGGGCCAACCTTTGGCTGCGCACCGCTGACCGCGTGAAGCTGAAAGTCGGTGAGTTTCGAGCGACGACGTTTGAGGAGTTGTTTGAACAAACGAAGGCGTTGCCATGGGCCGATTACTTGCCGAAAGATGCCGAGTTTCCGGTGATCGGGAAGTCGGTCAAATCAACGCTGTTCAGCGTTTCCGACTGCCAAGCCATTGTGAAAAAGGCAGTCGTCGAAAGCTTAAAAGCGCGCTATCATTTGTCGTGGTTCCCGGAAACCGGGCCGTTGTATCGGATCGAGGTGGCGCTTCACAAAGATATCGCTACGTTGACGATCGATACAAGCGGCGCCGGGCTGCATAAACGCGGCTACCGTGCTCGCCAAGGGGAGGCGCCGCTAAGAGAGACGCTCGCGGCCGCCTTAGTGTTGCTCACCAATTGGACGCCCGAGCGCCCGTTCGTCGATCCGTTTTGCGGGTCGGGCACGATTGCCATTGAGGCGGCGCTGATCGGCCAAAACATCGCCCCAGGGTTTAACCGGGATTTCGTCTCGGAGCAATGGCCGTGGATCGGGGAATCGGTATGGGAAGAGGCGCGCCAAGAGGCGGAACAGATGGCGCGTTACGACCAACCGCTTGATATTTGCGGGATTGACCTTGACCCGCACATGGTCGAGATCGCCAAGATGAATGCAGCCGAAGCGGGGCTTTCCGATCTCATTTCTTTTCGGGAGGGCCGCGCCGAGCAGTTTCGGACCGATGCACAATACGGGGTGATCGTCGGCAACCCGCCATACGGCGAACGGCTTGGCGAACAACGGGAGGTCGAAGCGCTCTATCGCGCCATCGGCCGCGCCTTCGCCGCCTTGGATACGTGGTCGGTGTACATTTTAACCGCCCACCGCGGTTTTGAAACGCATTACGGCCGCCCGGCGACGAAGCGGCGCAAACTGTTTAACGGCTTTATTGAAACCCA
>NZ_LDPD01000016.1:60961-68406 GCF_001026865.1 Geobacillus sp. ZGt-1
CGGCCGCCGCGCGAAGCTCGAAGTTGACTTCTCGGCGGCCATCGATCATAATATTGTTTTGTTACTAGGGATCGAGCGCGCAACAAACTTGTTGCGCGCTTATGCATGATATGCCGGGGGAGTTTATGCCAATTGGAGGGGTGGCGACGATGGGCCATGAACGTTATCCGTTTGTTGTAGAAAAAAATGAAAACTTTTTTGATAAGTTGAGCCAGTGGATCGGCGATGTTTTTTATGACATTTTGCCGGAAGCCGGCTTTGAGCTGCGCGACGAGCAAATTTATATGGCGTTTCAGCTCGAGCGGGCGTTTCGAGAAAAAAAGGTGATCTTCGCCGAAGCGGGAGTTGGCACAGGGAAAACGATCGTGTATTTGCTGTATGCAGTCTGCTACGCCCGCTATACCGGCAAGCCGGCCATTATCGCCTGCGCCGATGAGACGCTCATTGAGCAGCTCGTCAAAAAGGAAGGCGATATTGCGAAGCTATCCAACGTGCTCGGGCTGGAAATCGACGTCCGGCTGGCGAAATCGCCAGATCAATATTTATGTTTGAATAAACTGGAAGAAGTAACGACGTATGACGATGACGACATCGAGCTGTATGAGCAAATTTACGATGAACTTCCGGCTTTCGTCCATGACAACAAACCGCTGCAGTCGTTCTACCGCTACGGCGACCGAAAAGAATACGCCCACCTGACTGATGAACAGTGGAAAAAAATCGCCTGGGATCCGTTTCAAGACTGTTTCACGTGCGAAAAGCGGCATCGCTGCGGACAGACGCTTTGGCGCGACTATTACCGGAAGGCGGCGGATTTGATCGTCTGCTCGCACGATTTTTATATGGAACATGTTTGGACGTATGAAGCGCGCAAGCGGGAAGGACAGCTGCCGCTGTTGCCGGAAGCGAGCTGTGTCGTGTTTGACGAAGGGCATTTATTGGAGTTCGCTGCGCAAAAGGCGTTGACATATCGAATGAAAGAGACGACGCTTGAGACGTTGCTGACACGTCTTCTTGAAAACGACATCCGTGAAGAGCTCGCCTATTTAATTGAGGAGACGCTGGAGACGAGCACGCGCTTTTTTGATGAGCTGAAAGCGTGCGCGAAAGACGTTCCGGGTTCGAACCGGAAAGAAATTTTGCCGTCGCCGCGTCTTGAACAATGGGCGAAGCGGCTCCGCGGCCAAATGGTCGAAATCGGCAACGAGCTTGTGTTTGAAAGCGAGACGTATACGATCGATCATTACCAGCTGAACATTGTGGATGAATATTTGGATCAAATCCAGTATTCACTCGATTTGTTTTTGAAAAACGCCGACGCCATTACGTGGCTTGAGTCGTCGCGTCAAGAGGCGACGTTTGTCGTCATGCCGCGCACCGTTCAGGAAGTGTTGCGCGAAAAAGTGTTCGCGAAACGCATGCCGTTTGTCTTTTCATCGGCAACACTATCAAACGGAAAATCATTCCAATATATAGCGCAAAGCTTAGGCATTGATGACTATTTATCGTTCAGCGTGCCGTCGCCGTTTGATTACGACGAACAGATGACGATTTTTATGCCGACGTTCCGCGCGGATGAGACGCTGTTTGCCAAAAAATACGCATATGCGCTTGAAAAATTGCGCGAAACCGGAGGCCGGGCGCTCATCTTGTTCCCGACGCGCGAGGAGCTTCTTCAGTTTAAAGAGGCGGCAGCCGGCGAACCATTTTCGTTTTTGTTTGAAGGCGACCGCGAAATCAGCGATTTGGTCGCTGAATTTCAGCGCGAGGAAGAGACGGTGCTTTGTTCTGAACATTTATGGGAGGGGCTGGACATCCCGGGGCCGTCGCTGTCGAACGTCATGATTTGGTCGCTGCCGTATCCGCCGAATGATCCGGTGTTTCAGGCGAAGCGAAAAGCGTATAGCAACCCGTTTTGGGACGTCGATGTGCCGTATATGCTTCTTCGCCTTCGCCAAGGAGTCGGACGGCTCATCCGCACGCGCGACGACTGCGGCATCGTTTCCATTTTCGTCACCGACAGGGAAGATGAACGGGTCATTGCGGCGATCAAAGACGTGTTGCCGACAGCGGTGAGGGAAGAATGATATTCTTCCCTTTTTCATTTTCCACAAAAATAGCATTTTCTCGCTGGCAAGCAGGAAAATGGCACCTTGTTATGGAAATGATGATACGGCCATGAAATACATAGGGGGACTGAGTATAGTGAAACCAATCGAAGCGCAGTTTTTGCAATACGTGAAAAAAATGACGGGCTACCGCGAAGCGATTGGCCTCATGTATTGGGATTTGCGGACTGGCGCCCCGAAAAAAGGGGTCGAGCAGCGATCAGAAGTGATCGGCATGCTGTCAGAAGAAGTGTTTCGCATGTCGACATCCGAGGAGATGGCAGCCTTTATCGCCAAGCTGTCGCCCAAAGCCGTCTACGAGCAGCTGAATGACGTGACAAAGAAAACGCTTGATGAATGCAAAAAAGAATACGAGCGCAATAAAAAAATTCCAGCGGATGAATACAAAGAGTTTGTCGTGCTTTGTTCCAAAGCGGAAAGCGTTTGGGAAGAAGCGAAAGCGGCTGCTGATTTCGCCCGGTTTCGCCCGTATTTGGAGCAAATCATCGAGTTTCAGCGCCGCTTTATCCGTTATTGGGGGTATGAAGGACACCCGTACAATACGCTGCTCGATCAATACGAGCCGGGCATGACCGTCGATTTGCTTGACGAACTGTTCAGCCGCCTGCGCGAACGCATCGTCCCGCTTGTGCACGCCATTTCCGCCGCGTCCGACAAGCCGGACACGTCCTTTTTGTTCGCGCCGTTTCCAAAAGAAAAGCAGCGCGCTTTTCTGCTTGAGTTGCTTAAAGAGCTCGGCTATGATTTTGGCAAGGGGAGACTTGATGAGACGGTCCATCCATTTGCGATCGGGCTCAACCCGAACGATGTGCGCATTACGACGCGCTACGACGAGCGCGACTTCCGCACCGCGGTGTTTGGCACGATCCATGAATGCGGCCATGCGCTGTATGAACAACACATTTCCGAGGCGCTTGTCGGCACTCCGCTTGCAAGCGGGGCGTCGATGGGCATTCATGAATCGCAGTCGCTCTTTTTTGAAAATATGATCGGACGCCACTATGCGTTTTGGAAGCGGCATTATCCGCGCCTTTTGCAATACGCGCCCACGCAGTTCGCCGACGTTTCGCTTGATGCGTTTTACCGGGCGATCAATGAAGCGAAGCCGTCGCTCATTCGTATTGAAGCGGACGAACTGACGTATCCGCTCCATATTATCATCCGCTATGAAATCGAAAAGCAGCTGTTTGCTGGGGAGCTGGAAGCGATCGACTTGCCGGATGTATGGAATGAGAAATATGAACAATACCTTGGCATCCGCCCGCACAACGATGCGGTCGGCGTGTTGCAGGACGTCCATTGGTCCGGCGGCAGCTTCGGCTATTTCCCATCGTATGCGCTCGGCTATATGTATGCGGCGCAATTCAAGCAAGCGATGGAAAAAGAGTTGGATGTAGCTGGGCTGCTTGAAGAGGGGAACATCGCACCGATCCGTGAATGGCTGACCGTTCATATCCACCAGTTTGGAAAAATGAAAAAGCCGCTCGAACTTGTGCGCGATGCGACGGGCGAAACGCTGAAAGCCGATTATCTTATTCAATATTTAGAAGAAAAATATAAGGCGCTTTATCGATTATAGAAACAGGCGCGTCAGTGCAAACATCGTTCTTACGCTGTTCGTTTAGTTTTTCTGTCGACAAAGTCCTATTGTGTCTCGGTTTTATGCACATAAAGAGGAAGGTGTCCCGATCGCTTGGGGACACCTTCTTGTTTCACCATAATTTGTATCCTTTCGACCCCGGCGGAGCGTTTTGAATGATGTCGATGATCGGCACCGTATAGGCGATCAAAATGAGCGCAACGACGAGGCCGATCCAAAGCTTCCAGTTTTCAAGCGCCAGCGCAGCCCGTTCATACGGGGCAGCTGCCTCGGCGACCGGAAACTCCGTTTCGCCTTTCGGGGCGAAAAAGGCCAAGTTGATCACGATGACGAGAATCAAAATAATGCCGATGAACAAGATGGTGCCGCCGACCGCTTGCGCGATTTGGTACGGAATCCATTCAAGCGCTTGCGGCGAATTGCTGTACGTTGAGAACGCCGAGCGTCGCGGTGCGCCGAGCAGACCGGCAAAATGCATCGAGCCGGACATGAACGTCATCCCAACCGCCCAAACGATCGTTTGAATGATGGCGAGCCGGTTCATCGCTTTCGTCATCACCCGGCCGGTCAAATGCGGAATGAGCCAGTATGACGCACCAAAAAATGTTAGGACGACAGTCGTTGCCACCGTTAAATGGAAGTGGCCGGTCACCCAAATCGTATTATGGACGACTTGGTTGAGTTGGTGCGAGGCGTTAATAATCCCGCCGGTGCCGGCCGGAATAAAAAACAGCATTCCGACAAACGGGGCGAAAAAGCGGGCGTCGCTCCACGGGAGTTTCCGCAGCCAGCCGAACAAGCCGGTCGCTCCCTGCGAGCGGCCGTACGATTCAAACGTCGCAAACATGGCGAACGCGGTCATGAGCGACGGAATGATGACCATGAACGTCAAGACGACTTGCACGTATTTCCAAAACGGCGAAATTCCCGGCTCAAGCAATTGGTGATGGAAGCCGACCGGAATCGAAAACAGCAAAAACAAGATAAACGCCAGCCGTGCGAGTGAATCGGAGAACATTTTGCCGCCGATCACTTTCGGAATGACGGCGTACCAAACCATATACGCCGGCAATAGCCAGAAGTAGACGAGCGGATGCCCAAAATACCAAAACAGCGTCCGGCTCAAGAGCACGTTCACCCGATCCGTGAGCCCAAGCGACCACGGAATGAGCTGGAAGACGACGGTGGCGGCGACGCCAAGCGAACAGACGAGCCATAGCACCATATTCGTCACTGACATGAACGCCAGCAGCGGGCTCACTTGACCGCGGTGCGTTTTCCGCCAGCGGGCATAATGAGCGAACATCGCAAAGCCGCTCACCCAGCTGCCGACGACGACAAGCGCCAAGCCGATGTAAAAGCCGGCGTGCGCTTGCAGCGGCGCGTAAAACGTATATAAGACAGATGCCTTGCCGGTTAAGATGAAAAACGCACTCATGGCTGTTCCGATTGTCATCAGCCAAAAACCGATCCAACCGGTCCGGCGCGAACCGTCTGAGAGCGCCCCGGTTGTACGGCTGACCGCGGCGAACTGAAAGCCGATAATGAAAAACGTCGTCAGCACGAGTCCAAGCAAGACGCCATGCGTCGTCAAAATCGTGTAATAGCTGATCCCAGCCGGGAGCTCAAACTTGCCGGAACGGACTAATGTTTGCAATAGGCCGGCGAACCCCCCGAGCGCGAGGGCGGTAAAGGCGACGAACAAATGGGCAAGCGCCAGTTTCGCATCGCGGCGATCGACTTTTTCCAACGGTTGTGCCATGTTACTCCACCACCTTTATGCGCGCCGTCATCATATGGTGGCCGGCGCCGCAATACTCGTTGCAAAGAATCGTATATTCGCCCGGTTTGTCAAACGTGGTTGTTAAGCTGTTCACATAACCGGGTTCGACCATCATGTTCACGTTCGTTCCCGGGATTTCAAATCCGTGGATGACGTCTTTCGAAGTGACGTTGATCGTCACTTTCGCTCCTTTTGGAATTTCGATCGCATTCGGTGTAAAAGAAAACGCGGCGACGACGATGTTCAACTCGTATTCCTTGTCTCCTTTTTTGACGAGCCCCGGATGATCAAACGGCGGGGTCGAATCGACTTTTTCTGGATCGATCGTCGTCAGGCAGCTCGGCGGCTGCTGTCCGGCGGCGAATGCACTTACGCCGACGACCGTCAAAAAAACGATCAAACAGCCGATGCCAAACGCAAGCCAAATTTTTTCATACTTATGGATGTGCATACCGATTCCCTCCTTTGCCGCTTACAGGCGGTGCAAAAATAAAAAGTAGACGCTGACCCAAGAAAAAATGATGAAAAAGCCGAGCAGAAACACAGAGGCCAGCGTGCCTTTGAGCGCCGGCTCTTTTTCCTTTTTCGTTTGCCGGGCCGCTGTGATCAGTTTTGCCATGCCGTATCCCTCCTCTTTGTTGGATTCATCCCCCATAACAGCAATTCGGCAGGTGCGCCAAACGGCCAATTTCCCTGCTTTGACACTATCATAACTGTACAAAACTGGGGCAACAGTGACTTTTCTCACAAAAACGATGCTGGAAGTGTGAACAAATGGTGACGTTTGTGAAAAAATGATGAAGACGTCATTTTCTCTCGCGGCAGCAGAGCCCGCCAATGTTCTTTTTGCTGGCATGTAAAGCGCCGGCGATTGAACAGGCAATGGGATGCAGCAAAGAGATTAAGCCTATCGATCATTGATGATTTTTTAGCCAACGGCCAAGCGGCGCTCGGAATGGTGGAGATCATCGAGCAAGCGGGAGCTGATATGGTCGGCATCGGCATTGTCATTGAAAAAGCGTTTCAAGACGGCGGCCGGCTGCTTCGTTCGCGCGGCTTCCGCGTTGCGTCGCTCGCCCGCATCGCATCGCTTGATGGCGGCGCCATTCAATTTGCTGACGAGGTGATGAGTCGATGAAGATGAAATGGTGGCAAGTCGGATCGCTCGGCATCCAACATGTATTGGCCATGTACGCCGGGGCGATCGTCGTTCCGCTCATCGTCGGCGGGGCGCTGATCGCGATGTTCGGCATGGTCATTGCCTACGGTGTGAAAATGTTAGGCCAAGTTGACCTAACTGTGCAAGAGAACTTGCTGATCATCGCCTGCTCGGTCGGCGTGGGGCTTGGGGTGACGGCGGTGCCGAACTTGTTTGCCGAGCTGCCGACCGGCTTGCGCATTTTAACCGACAGCGGCATCGTCGCCGGCAGCATGACCGCCATCATCTTAAACGCCGTCTTCCATTTCGGTAAGGCAAGAAAATCGGCTGCACTGCCGCTGCAGGAACAAAAAATTTCATAATGGTGTTGATCGCTTTTATAGCCATCTTCGTTTTCCGGCCACTGCTCGGGAAATGGGGGTGGCTTTTTTATTGGCGTGTCGATTGGCAGAGAAAATGATAGAAACTGGTGGAGGGATGATGGTATAATGGAAAGCGAATAGGAAAGGGGGTGAAACAATGGATGAATGGGTGGAGCGCCTTTTCGATGAGCTGCGGCAAATACGGAATCAGATGGCGACCAAACAGGATGTTGTGCGGGTGAATGATCGCATCGATCGGCTTGAACAAACGGTGAGCGCGACGAAAGAGGATGTTGCGCGGTTAAATGGACGCGTCGGGCAACTCGAAGAGACCNNNGCAGCGACGAGAGAAGACGTTGTCCGGATGAATGATCGCATCGGGCGGCTTGAGCAGACCGTGGCAGCGACGAGA
>NZ_LDPD01000016.1:68679-73075 GCF_001026865.1 Geobacillus sp. ZGt-1
CAACTCGAAGAGACCGTGGCGGCTAACAGAGACGACATTGCGGCGCTCGACAGCCGGATTGGGCGCATGGAACAAACGATGGCGACGAAAGAGGACGTTGCCGAATTGCCGTTTATTCGGCAAGCTGTCGTGGAAACGTTAGAAACGCTCCATGAAATTTCGGCGATGAAACAAACCCTCACAGAAATGCAACAAAAAGTCAATGAAGTCATTGCCGGACAAGCGCGGCAAGAGCTCGTACTTCAATCCCTCGCTTTGCACTTGCTCGAGCATGAAAGTGAAATCCGCGCGCTAAAAGCGAGATAAATAACGAACCTCTCCTATTGTACATCCTCGCTGATGATCATGTTCCTTCCAAAACAGGCCGGTTTTGTCCGCGCCTGTTTTTTGATTGCAGCAACTTTTCATAACTTTTTTTGGCTGCGAAAACTAGAAATCCATTCGCTGTTCCTGAAAAAACGGGTGTACAAACATATTTTCCATTGCATATAGTTTGGCTTGTTGCGCATCCTAATAGAATAAAGAGGAACAGACCGAGGTGTTTGTATGCCGGTTCTTTTATCTGTCGGCACAGCAAGGATGCCGTATACGGCCGCCCAAGACGAGGTGAAGCAGCATGTCGCCGGGCTGTTCGCCGGTCGAATGGCGCGTGCGGAGCGGCTGCTGCAGGCGTTTGACAACAGCGGCATTCATACGCGCACGTTTGTCCAACCGCTTGCCTGGTACAGCGCGCCGCGCGGTTTCGGTGAAAAAAATGGGGTGTACATCGACCGTGCCGTCCGCTACAGCCGAGAGGCGGTCAATGACTGTTTGCGCAAGGCTTCGTCCGGCCCTGTTTTGCATGAGGAGATCGATGCGCTGTTTTACATCTCAACGACAGGGCTGTCGACGCCGAGCATCGAGGCGCGGCTGATGAACGTATTGCCGTTCTCCCCTCATGCCGTAAGAGTGCCGATTTGGGGGCTCGGTTGTGCGGGAGGGGCGGCTGGGCTCGCCCGGGCAGCCGACTATTGCCGGGCGTTTCCGAATGCCAAGGCGCTTGTGATCGCCGTTGAGTTTTGCAGTTTGACGTTTCAACTCAATGATTGGTCCAAAAGCAATGTGATCGGTACGTCGCTTTTTTCCGACGGCGTGGCGTGCTTGCTTGTGGCTGGCGACGGAGCGGCGCCGACAGCTGGCGCGCCGCGTGTCATCGCCGCCCGCTCGGTGCTCATGCCCGGCTCGGAAGACGTGATGGGCTGGGATGTTCGCGACGAAGGTTTGTTTGTCATCTTTTCAAAAGACATTCCGGCGATCGTTCGCTATTGGCTGCGCCCGCAAGTCGAGTCGTTTTTGCAGGAACATGGGTTAGGGCTTGGGGATATTCATCATTTCATCGCCCACCCGGGCGGGAGGAAAGTCATTGAAGCGTACGAGGAGGCGTTCGGATTCGGTCCGGAACAGACAAAAGCCGCTAGAGACGTGCTCGCCCGCTACGGCAACATGTCGTCGGCCACCGTGTATTTTGTGCTCGAACAGATGATGCGGCAGCCGCTTTCGTCCGGGCACGGCCTGCTTATCGCTCTCGGCCCGGGCTTTAGTGCGGAAATGGTGCTGCTTCAATGGGGGGGATGATCGTGCGGTTTTGGTTCGTGTTTTTGGCGGTTGCCGGCATGCGCGTCATTGAGCTTCGGCTTGCAAAACGGAACGAACAGTATGTGAAAGCGCTCGGGGCGCGGGAGTTCGGCGCTCGCCATTACCCGTTGATCGTATTGATGCATGTCGGTTTCTTTTTGTCGTTGGCTGTTGAGGCGCTTCGAAAGGGCGCGCGCCCGTCGCGCCGCTGGCCGCTTTTGTTTCCGCTTTTTCTTGTCGTGCAAGGGCTGCGCGTATGGACAATTGGGTCGCTCGGCCGTTTTTGGAATACGAAAATTTTGATCGTACCAAACGGCCAAGTAGTGAAAAAAGGGCCGTACCGATGGCTTCGCCACCCGAACTATGTGGTTGTCGCCTTAGAGATTGCGCTGTTGCCGCTTTTGTTTCAAGCGCCGATCACCGCGCTTGTCTTTTCGCTTTTGAACGCATTTTTGCTGTCGATTCGCATCGCGGTTGAGGAAAGAGCGCTGGCGGCGCTCACCGACTACCGGGAGGCGTTTCGGGAGCGGCCGCGTTTTTTGCCCCGGTTAAGGGGGGAGGCTGCCATCCGCAAGATGCGGCAAGCTGAAAGCAGCGGACAAATAAAAAACAGCCCTTGAGCCGTCTATAATGGCATCTGTTCGCCGTTCGCCTGCGGGCGGCGGCAGGGCGTTGCCTCTTTCTCTATGTCATCCTGTCGGGTTACGGCAGGATTTTTCTTTTTTTCTATTGGGAAACGGGGCGAAATGCAGTAAAATGAATGTAAATGACATTGAGGGAGACAAAGGGGTTTTGGTCATGGGGCATATTGCGATTGAGCGGCCGTCATTGCGGCTGTGGCTTTCGAAAATGATCGACATGCACGATCAGCTTCAGTCCGCGGATGACCAGGAGCATGCGGACAAAGTGAAGCAGCTCATCGAAAAAGCGGCATCCGGTGAGCTCATTGTCGCGTTTTGCGGTCATTTTTCCGCCGGCAAATCGAGTTTGATCAACGCGTTGCTCGGCGAGCCGATGCTGCCGTCCAGCCCGATTCCGACGAGCGCCAATCTCGTCAAAGTGAAAGCCGGTCCGGACTATGTGCGCGTCTTTTTCCACCGCGATGAGCCGGTCGAGTATGAACCGCCGTACGACCCGGACTTGATTCGCGCCCAATGCCGGGACGGGGAGACGATCGAATGGATTGAAATCAGCCGAACGACGGACGCCATCCCGCCGGGGGTCGCGATCCTCGATACGCCGGGCATCGATTCGACCGATGACGCCCACCGGCTGGCGACGGAGTCAGCGCTTCATTTGGCGGATGTCGTCTTTTACGTCATGGATTATAACCATGTGCAGGCGGAATTAAACTTCCAATTTACGAAGCAATTAACAGATGAAGGAAAGACCGTTTATTTGATCATCAACCAAATCGATAAACATCGCGACGACGAGCTGCCGTTCGCTGAATTTCGCGCCTCGGCCGCCGAGGCGTTCCGGCGTTGGGGAGTTGAGGCGGCCCGTTTGTTTTTCTTGTCGCTGAAAGACCCGTCACATCCGCACAACGAATGGCATGAGCTTGTCGCTTGTTTGCGCCGGTTGTTTGCCGACAAGGAGGAATGGCTCGTCCGCGGCGCCGAGTCGGCGTTAAAACGGATCGCGGACGGCCATCTTGAGCATCTCCGCGCGCGGCACGAGCTGCTTGAGCAAACGATTGAGACGCGCCTCGAGGCGCTTGGCGGCGCCGATGACGAGGCGGCGGCCATCGCGGAGCTCGATCGCCTTGAGGCGGAGCTTGCCGATTGGCAAACAGCGCCGTCGCGGGCGGAGGAGGCGTTCCGTTCGGAGCTTGAGCGCGTGCTGCAAAACGCGTACGTGATGCCGTTTGAGACGAGGGAGCGGGCTGAGGCGTACTTGCAGGCGATGCAGCCGAATTTCAAAGTGGGCTTGTTGTTCGCGAAGACAAAAACGGAGCAAGAGCGCAAGCGGCGGCTTGAGGCGTTTTATGAAAGCGTCAAAGCGCAAGCGGCGGCGCAGATCGAATGGCACGTCCGCCAGCTCCTTGTTCAGTTTGGGAAAGAATGGCATGCTGATGACGATTGGTTCAGCGAGTGCCAGCAATGGACGGCGGAGTGGGATGAGACGATGCTTGCCGGCCTCGTTAAACAAGGGGCGGAATCAAGCGGCGCCGCGCTATTAAATTATACGGATGAGGTGGCGGCGGCGCTGAAAAAACGCTACCGTGACTCGGCGCTCGCCTTGTTTGCCGAACTGAAGGAACAAATCGCCAAACGGGCGGCCGCCCAAACAGAAACATTGAACGGACAGCTTTCGGCGGCGCGCGAAAAAGTGGAGCTCGCCGCCCGCCTTGCCCGCCTCAGAGCCGAGCGGGACGAGCGCCGGCGTGCGTTCGAGCAGCTGATCGCTGCTCCATGCGAGTCTGCATCGCTTGATGAAAACCGTCTCGCCGCGTTGACGGCGCCGCCAGTCTTCCGGAAAGCGCGTCATGCCGAGACGGCAAAACCGCAAGCAGCATCCAAGCCAGCGGAAACAAGCCATCTTTCCGTCAAAGAGCAAGCGCTCGGTCAGGAAGCGGCCGGCCTCGGAGTGAGCGAAAGAGCGGACGAAGCTCGGACGCTTTCAAGCGGCAGAAAACAGCGGAGCGAAGAGGCGGCCGAGCGGCTTGAGGAGGCGGCGGCTTGGCTTGAACGGTCCGAACTGCTTGGCCGCTTCGCTGGACCATTGCGCGACAAGGCGCGTCGGCTTCGCGAGCGATCGTTTACCGTCGCCTTGTTTGGCG
>NZ_LDPD01000016.1:73096-96634 GCF_001026865.1 Geobacillus sp. ZGt-1
CGCTGGCGAACGCCTTGCTCGGCGCCCCGCTTCTGCCATCGTCGCCCAACCCGACAACCGCCGCCATCAGCAAAATCGCCCCGCCCGATCACAAGCACCCGCACGGCACGGCGGTGGTCAAGGTAAAAAGCGAACTGCAAATTTGGGCGGATGTGCAATCGTCGCTTCGGCAGTGCGGCCATGAGGCGGATACATGGGATGAAGCGCTCCGCCTTTGCGCCCGCCTGGCCGAATCGGGAGCCGAACATCCGGCGCAAAAGCCGCATGTGGCTTTTTTGGCAGCTGCCGCGGCCGGCTATGAGCGGATGAACGGTCGATTCGGGGAGATCGTCTCCATCGGTTGGGAAGAACTCGAGACGTATGTCGCTGACGAAGCGGTGTCATGTTTCTTAGATGAGGTCGTGTTGTACGCCGACTGTCCGCTCACCTGCCAAGGGGTGACGCTTGTCGATACCCCGGGGGTGGATTCACTTAACGCCCGCCATACGGGAGTGGCGTTTCATTACATGAAGCATGCTGATGCGTTGTTGTTTGTGACGTATTACAACCATGCGTTCTCGAAAGCAGACCGCGAGTTTTTGCTTCAGCTTGGGCGCGTGAAAGACACGTTTGCGCTTGATAAAATGTTTTTCGTCATCAATGCGGCTGATTTGGCCCAGTCGAAAGAGGAGCTTGAGGCCGTCATTTCCTATATGAACGGAGAGCTGGCGCGCTTTGGCATCCGCTTCCCGCGCCTTTATGCGCTCTCAAGCCGCTTGGCGCTGGCGGAAAAAACGGGGGCCGAGCCCGGTCCGCGCGGCGTCTTGGCGGACTCCGGCTTGTCTGCCTTTGAAACCGACTTCTTCCGCTTCTTAACGGAAGAACTGGCGGAAGTCGCCGTCGAGAGCGCATATGCCGAGCTTGAGCGGGCGCGGCGGGCGGCAGAGGAATTCGCGCGCGCCGCTGGGCAAAGCGAAGCGGAAAAAGCGGAGAAACGGCAGGCGCTTGAGGCGGTGAAAACGAAGATGCACGCCGTGCTTGCTGGCATTGATGATGCCTACGGCCGGCAGGCGCTTCGCCAGGAAGTCGACGAATTGCTCTATTACGTCAAGCAGCGCGTCTTTTTCCGCCTCAACGATGTGTTTAAGGAGGCGTTCAACCCGGCGGTGCTCCGCGACGACCAAGGCCCGGCGCGTCGGGCGCTTGAGCGTTGCCTCGACGAGTTGCTCGCATCGGTTGGCTTTGATTTGGCCCAAGAGTTGCGGGCGACGAGCTTGCGTGTTGAGTCGTTTTTGCACAAGCAGCTGGCCGAGCAGTTCTCGCGCCTATTCCATGAGCTTCGTCGTTTCGATGATGCGCTCGCGCTCACGCCGCCTGAGCCGTTTGCCTTTTCGGCGCCGGAGTTTGCCAACGCCCTTGGGGATGTAGACCGGGTGCGGTTTACCAAGGCGCTTTCGCTGTATAAAAACGCCAAATCGTTTTTTGAGCGCGACGAAAAGCGGCGGATGAAAGAGGAAATTGAGGCGGCGCTTGTCGAGCCGATCGACGCCTATTTGGCTGAGCAAAAAGAGCGGCTTGTGGCGACGTACGCAGAACAATACAAGGCTGCCGTCGCCGCACTTTCGGCCGCTCTCGCGGAACAAGTCGACAGCTATATGGAGGGCTTGCTTGCCGCGCTCGCCGAAGCGGCGGATCATGAGGCGCTCGCCCGCATCGAAGCGGCGCTTCGCGGCCTTCTTTCGGGCCGCGTCGGGGAGGCGCGTTGATGAACCGGTTTCACGCTTGCGCTACATGCATCCACTACCGTATAGAAAAGCGAGCCGACGGGCTGTACACGTATTGCCGCCGGCTCGGCTATGCGACGAAACCGAACTATCGGTTCAACTGTTGGACGCCGAAACCGAACGTCCGGCGTTTGATGGAAAAAGAAGCAGGAAAGGACGAGGACCATTGAGCGAAGTGCATCACGCGATCACTGCCCATGTGCAAAAACAGCATACCATCTTGAAGCAATTTGCTATGCTCGACGCCGAGCGCGAGCGGCTCATCGACGAAGCGGTCGAGCGGTGCCGCCGCGGCGAGTCGTTTACGGTTGATGGGATCAATGAAGTGACGAAGCGGATGAACGAACTGGCCAAAAGCGGCCTCGTGCCGGCGCGCCGGTGCGTGACGCCGGAGATGGTGCGCGAGTACGTGAGCCGGCTTGAAAGGAAAGAGCGATCGTGACGATGGCGAGCGCTGGTTGAGCGTGTCGGCGCCGCCGGCGTCCTGTTGATGATTGGCTGCTTTCCGTTCCGATCAAGAAACAACGTTTGGCGTCAGCAAAAACAAAGAGGGGGAGGACATATGGCGTCGCTTGTTTCCCATGAATGGCTCCTTCGCCATTTGCACGACGAAAACACGCGCATTCTTGATTGTCGGTTTTGGCTTGGCGATCCTGCGAAAGGAGCGGCCGTTTACCAGGAAGATCATATTCCTGGTGCCGTGTATATGGACTTGGAACGCGACTTGTCGGGCCCAGTCGGAGAGCACGGCGGCCGCCACCCGCTCCCGTCGGCCGAGCAAGCGGCGGACGTGTTTGGCCGGGTCGGCATCGATGAAACGGTGACCGTTGTCGCTTACGACGACCAAGACGGGGCGATGGCGGCGCGTTGCTGGTGGCTGCTTCGCTATTTCGGCCATGCCCACGTATACGTATTGGACGGCAATTATCGTGAATGGAAGAAGAAAGGGCATCCGGTGACGAACGTCGTCCCTGCTGTGGCGTCCCGCCCGTTTCGGCCGCGTCCGGATCGGTCATGGCTGGCGACGGTTGAGGATGTGCGCGCCGCCGTCCGCGATCGCTCGGTTGTGCTCATTGATTCGCGTGAATGGAAGCGATATGCCGGCCTGGAAGAACCGATCGACCGCCGAGCCGGCCGCATCCCAGGAGCGGTGCACCGGTTTTGGAAAGACGGAATGACGGAAGGCGGCTACTGGAAAAGCGCTGTCGAGCAGGCGGCTCGGTTTGCCGATTTTGACCGTGGGCAGCCGTTGATCGTTTACTGTGGTTCCGGCGTCACCGCCTGCCCGAACGTGTTGGCGCTCCACGAAGCTGGTTATCACAACGTTCGGCTGTACGTCGGCAGTTTCAGCGACTGGATTTCCTATCCGGACCACCCGATTGAAACGGGTGACCCGTCATCCGATGCTTAGTTTTCTCCGATTCGGGCTGAAACATCATTCGACGCCTCGGTGTTGTCGGATGGAACCGTTGTTTTCTTTTCGTTTTCTTTTTTCGGTCCGCATGAGGTCGAAGCGTTGTTGATTTTCAACGATTTTCACCTAGTGTTTGTTTCGCTTTTCTTCCATTGTTTCGGCCGCCGGTTGAAGCCGCTGTATGCATAGTTTTTTGGCCGCCGGCGGATACTATAGGTGAACCGACGGAAGCAGAGGAGGAGACGCATGGGCCGGACAAAACTTGGCAATGCCAATGCCCAACGAAACAACAACGCGAAGAAGAAAAACGGCTTTAACGAATGGGGGAGCGAATTCGCTTCGTACGCAGAAGTCGAAGCGGAGAAAATGAAAAACGATCATAAAAACATCCGATCATGATGAGGGCGCGCCCCTCGTTTTTTCGTTTTAAGCACGATGGTTGGCAAATGGCAAACGTATGTGCTATAATCGTGGACAGAGCGGCGGGAGGCGCCGGTAGGGAGGGGACAACGTGCGGAAATGGCTAGTCGTTCTTTTGTTCTTGGCTGTCGCCGGCTATGGCCTTTGGAATGTGATGGCGGCTGACAAACCGAATGAAGCAAACGGAGCCGGTCCGGAAGTGGATCAGACGGCTCCCGACTTGACCTTGCCGGCGCTTGGGGGCCAGTCGGTTAAGTTGTCGGCGCTGCGCGGCAAAGCGGTCGTCCTCAACTTTTGGACGTCGTGGTGCCCGCCATGCAAAAAGGAAATGCCGGAGCTTGCCAAGTTTTACGAGCGGCATGGCCGCGAAGTTGCGCTCCTTGCCGTTCATTTGACGACGCAAGATACGTTGGACAACGCTGAGCGGTTTGCGAAAGCGAACAGGCTCGTGTTTCCAGTCGGCCTCGATGTGCGCGGCGAAGCGCTTCGTCAATATCGAATCCAAACGATTCCAACGACGTATATTATCGATCCAAACGGCGTCATTCGGCGAAAAATTGTCGGCCCGGTGACGGCGAAGCGGCTCGAGCAGGAAACAGCGCTTTTTCGTTGAGCAGATGGCTGCAGCGAAAGGCGCTTTCTTCGTGGTTCGTTATTTTTCAAAAAGTTGTCATAATTTTTATCTTTTTTGGGCATGAATAAGATTACAATAAAAGTGAGGGGAGGTTGAAGCGATGAGACGATCCCGCAAAATGACTCTCCAAGAACTGATCAGCGAGAACAAACGGCAATTGTTGAACGATCGGGAAGCGCTCGAAAAAATCGAGAAAAAGCTGGAAGAGCGGATGCTCAAAAAAGCAGAATGACCCATGCATAGCGGTTCTCCGGGCGGACAGACTAGATGGCGAGGAGGCGAAGACAATGAGCAATCCGAAAGGAAGCCGCAAACATTTTGTGCCGAACCATATCGGCACACAGCCTCGCGCCGCAGGAGGAAACAAGGGCAAACAAATGCAAGACCAGTCCGGCCAGCACGCCCAAGTCATCCAAACGAAGGGCGAATAGCCGGAAACTCGCGCAAAGGAGGAAGCGTTCATGCCGCGTCCGAAACCGGATGACCGCAGCGACAATGTGGAAAAGCTGCAAGAAATGGTGCAAAACACCATTGAGAACATAGAAAAAGCCGAAGAAACGATGCAGTTTGCGTCGCCGGAGGAGCAGGAGAAGATCCGTGCGAAAAACCGCCGCCGCGAAGAAGCGATCGCTGCGATGCGCGCGGAAATCCGAGACGAAGCAGCTGCACGGGAACACGGCTGCCAGTAAACGAAGCAGCCCTCATGCGGGGGCGGCTTCGTTTTTTTGTCTACCGCTTGAGCGAGCCGACGGGCGAATGGTAACATAGAAGAGGAGGCCCGGTAAAAAATGGAGGGAGAACGAACGTGAAAGTGGCAGAAAAACAAATTGAAGTGCGTTATGCGGAAACAGACCAAATGGGCGTCGTCTACCACGCGAACTATTTAGTTTGGATGGAAGTCGGGCGCACGGAATTGATCAAACAGCTTGGCTTTCATTATGCTGACATGGAGAAAGAAGGCATCATTTCGCCTGTTGTCGATTTGCAAGTGTCGTACAAAAAGCCGCTTCACTACGGGGAAACGGCGACTGTCCGCACATGGATTGACGCCTATGACGGCATCCGCGTGACATACGGCTACGAGATTCTCGCCCCGGACGGCGAGGTGGCGGTGACCGGAAAGTCGCAGCATGTTTGCGTCAAGCGCGATACGTTTCGGCCGATCGTGATCCGCAAATATTTTCCTGACTGGCATGAAGCATATGAGCGGGCGAAGCGGTAAAGGGGAGCGGTGCGATGGCGTTTGGCATCCGCCGACACGAGCTCGCGGCATGGAAAGAGAAAGTGAAGCGCGGTGAAATCGCCTTTTTGACCCACTATTGGTACGACGAACGGTTTCCGCATTGCACGACAGTGACGAAAGTCGGCTGCGCCGATGTCGAAAAACTCGCCGCTTGGGGGCGGCAGTACGGGCTGAAGGAAGAGTGGATCGATCGGCGCGGTGAGTTTCCGCATTTCGATTTGCTCGGTGAGACGCAAACGCGCATTTTGCAGCAGGAAGGACGGCTGTTTGAACTGGAACGATTCACGAAACGGGGGAAGAAGGAATGATGATCGATTTGGCCGTTGTGAAGGAAATGTCGAAACATACGTTGATCGATACGCTCGGCATCGAAATTGTTGAGGTTGGCGAAGGCCGCGTCGTCGCGACGATGCCGGTCGACTGGCGCACGCACCAGCCGGCTGGGCTGCTGCATGGCGGCGCCTCAGTCGCCTTAGCGGAGACGGTCGCCAGCATCGGCGCGTACGCGCTTGTGGACCCCAACACGGAAAACGTCGTTGGATTGGAAATCAACGCCAATCACGTCCGCGCCGTTCGCCGCGGGACGGTGACGGCGACAGGGACGGTGTTGCACCGCGGTCGGACGACGATGGTGTGGGATGTGCGCATTACGGACGAACAAGGGGAGCTCGTCTGCATCTCCCGCTGCACGATCGCCATTATTCGAAAAAGCGAGCGCCAAGGCTAGCTTTTTCAATCGCCGCGGGACATTCAATGGACGAGAAAAACCGGCTCATTGCTTTTTTCGTCCAAATCCACAGTCAAATCACGTCCATCGAAATACCATTGGTCGCTCTCTTCAATAAAAAAGGTGATGCCATCAACCGTCGTCTGCGCCGCCGGCTTGTCGACCAGTTCGTCTTTGGCCATGCCAAGCGAAAACCCTTTTTGCACGGTGCTGCACCCGCCGTAGCGGGCAAAAAAGCGGATCGCATCGCCCGGCTTCAGCCCGAGCTCCCGCTTGTACCAATCAAACGCTTTTTTTGTAATCATGATGTTCATGGCTTCCCCTCCTCACTTGTTTATTATAAGTGAATGGACGGCGCCGGTAAAACGATTGTGTGAACATTGGCTGACAATTTGAGGGCGAAACAATTTCCAGAAAATGGATTAACCTAGCCCTGACTGGCTCGAGTAAAATGCCGGCCGACGGCGAACAGTAAAAGCGAGGGGGGTGAAGACGGTGAGCAAGAAGCGGCCGTTTGCGCCAAGCTATGAATCGGATGGGGTGATGGGCGAAAAGAAAGAGCAACGCCCGCGCCGTTCCAACCGTCGGCAAATTGACAAACAAGCGCCTGATTTTTTCAACACGACGCCATCGAGCGAATAAAAAAGCCGAATCGAGCGGGCGATGGTTGAACATCGCGCTGTTTTGTGAATAAAGTAGCCAGTAGGCTGCTTTTTTTTTATGGCACCTACTATACAAACGGGCCGGTCCGCGCTATCATTACTTGAGGGACATCTTTTTCGAAAGGAGTGGCGTTTTCGTATATGAGTAGTTCAAGCCCGAACGAACCGGAACCGGAATATAGCGGGGAACGCGGCCTGTTCCTTTTCTTGTCGGCTGCTCATCATACGAAAACGGGCTCCGGACGGAAAGGAAGAGGCGCCGCCTTCCTCGCGTGAAAAGGAGGAAGGATGCCAGATGATGAAAATGTATTTGTCCGATGCCAACGGCAAAATGCGCGAAATCGATCATATTGAAAATGGCTGCTGGATCAATCTCGTTGCCCCGACGGAAGACGAAATTCGCTACATCGCCCACCATTTGGACATTCCGATCGATTCGATCAAAGACGCGTTGGATGACGAGGAGCGGTCGCGCGTCGAAAAGGAAGACAACCATGTGCTCATTATCGTCGACATTCCGATTGTCGCCCATGATGAAGTGGACGGCCCGATTTACGAGACGATTCCGATCGGCATGATCATTACGAACACGTGTTTTATTACGGTTTGTTTGCAGGAGAATCCGATTTTCGAAGAATTCTCCAAAAACAAAATCAAAAACTTTTACACGTTTATGAAGACGCGGTTTGCGTTGCAAATGCTGTACATGATTTCAACGTATTATTTGCGCTATTTGAAGCAAATCAATCGGCGGACGAGCGAAATCGAAAAAGAATTGCACCAATCGATGAAAAACAAGGAGCTGTTTTCGCTTCTCAGCATGGAAAAAAGCTTAGTGTATTTTATGACGTCGCTGAAGGCGAACAACATCGTCATGGAGCGGCTCATGCGCCTCAATTATTTGCGCATGTACGAAGATGACCAGGATTTGCTGCAGGACGTCATTATTGAAAACAAGCAGGCGATTGAAATGGCCGAAGTATACAGCAGCATTTTAAGCGGCATGATGGACGCGTTCGCTTCGGTCATCTCAAACAACTTAAACATTGTGATGAAGTTTTTGACGGCCATTACGATCGTCATTTCGCTGCCGACGATGGTGGCGAGTTTCTACGGCATGAACGTACCGATTCCGTACCAACACTCTCCGTACGCCTTTTTGATCGCGATGGCGCTCGCCGGTTCACTGTCAGCGGCGACGGCGTACATCTTTTGGAAAAAGCGATACTTTTGACGGCCAGGCGCGTTTTGGATGGCCATGCGAACGGCTGCCCTGTCATTGGGGCAGCCGCTTTTGCTTTCGGACGGCCACACCGCCGGAGAGGATGAATTTCATCGCCTCTTCCGGCGAGATGTCGACGACTTCCACTTGCTCTTTCGGGACGAGCAGGGTGAGCCCGGCGACTTGAAACGCCTGCGGGATATAGACGGCGACGTAGTCGGCGAGAGGATCGTGCCAAGCGCCGACATCATCCATTGTCATGAAGCCGAGGCATTTCCAGCCGCTTTCTGGCATTGTAACGAGCACAACTTGCGAAAACGATCGTTTTTCCCCGACGAAGGAAGCGATTGTATCTTTGGCGACGGAATAAACCGTTTTCATCAAGGGAATGCTTTCAAGCAACCGGTCGATCAGTCGAATGAGGCGGCCGCTTACGTATTGCGTCGATAGCCAACCGCAGACGGTAATCAGCGCGACAGTCGCCAATAGGCCTAGGCCGGGAATGTAGCGGCCATCCAAATACGGACGGACGTATTGGCCAAGCAGCCCATCCAAAACGGTGAACACTTTGTAGCACACATAGACGGCGAGTAAAATTGGCACGATCGTCAGCATGCCGTTTAGAAAATGTTTCACGAAAAAACGCATCCCTTTCCCTCCCCGCTATTCATTCTCTACCACCATACCAATTTTTTTGGCTTTATACAACTCTCTATTATATCGAACATTTTCTGTTGTATTCGGTAAGAAAGTTCGTGTTTTTTCTTGACGAACTGCCAAATGTTCCGTATACTTTCGAATGGAACATGGGAAATGGGGGATGGATCATGAACAATCATTACGATGTGATCGTGGTCGGCGCCGGGCCGGCCGGCATTTTCACTTGCTACGAACTGACGCTCAAACTCCCTGGAGCGAACGTGCTCTTAATCGATAAAGGGCACGATATCTATAAACGCAATTGTCCGATTTTGCAAAGAAAAATTGAAAAGTGTCCGCCGCCGGCCGGCAAAAAAGACTATGCCGGCTGCGTGCCGGCCTGTTCGATCACGAATGGATTCGGCGGAGCGGGGGCGTATTCGGACGGCAAATTCAATATCACGAGCGAATTCGGCGGCTGGATGACCGACTATTTGCCGGCTTCGACCGTACTTGAGCTCATCCGCTATGTCGATGAGATCAACTTGAAGCACGGAGCGACGACATCGATCACCGACCCGATGACGGATAAAGTGAAAGAGATCGAGCGGCGCGCCTATGCGGCCGGGCTGAAGCTATTGCGCGCGTACGTCCGCCATTTGGGTACAGAGCAAAATTTGGAAATTTTGAAAAGCATTTTTGAATATTTGCGCGAGCGGATTGCGATGCGCTTTACAACGGAAGTGGATGATATCGTGACCGAGCGGACGGAGAGCGGCCATCGAGTGAAAGGCGTTGTGCTGAAAAACGGAGAAACGTTGACAGCGGAAAAAGTCGTCATCGCTCCGGGGCGCGATGGCTCGGTTTGGCTGAGCAAAATCTTGCGCAAGCGCCGTTTGCGGATGATCAACAATCAGGTTGACATCGGAGTGCGCGTGGAAACATCGAACATCGTCATGCAAGAAATTAACGAACATCTGTATGAAGGGAAATTCATTTTCAACACGTCGGTTGGGACGCAAGTGCGCACGTTTTGCAGCAACCCGTCCGGACATGTCGTCGTCGAAAACCATTCCGGCATCATGCTCGCCAACGGCCATGCGTACAAAGATCCAAAGCTCGGCAGCAACAACACGAACTTTGCCCTTCTTGTTTCACATAAGTTTTCCGATCCGTTTGACAAGCCGAACGAATACGCCCATGAAATTTCTCGGCTGGCGAACGCCTTGTCCAACGGCGGCATCATCGTGCAAAAATACGGCGACATTTTAAAAGGACGGCGATCGACGGAAAAGCGGATCAAAGAAGGGTTCATCGAACCGACGCTAAAAGAAGCGGTGCCGGGCGATTTAGGCCTCGTTTTGCCGTACAACACGATGAAAAGCTTGATCGAAATGACGGAGGCGCTCAACCACGTCACTCCGGGGCTTGCCTCTGAGCATACGCTCTTTTATGGGGTGGAAGCGAAGTTTTATTCGGCGCGTCCGAAACTGAACGACCGCTTTGAAACCGAAATCGCCGGGCTGTATGTCGGCGGCGACGGCGCCGGCATTACGCGCGGCCTTGCGCAGGCGAGCGCCTGCGGCGTCTGGATCGCCCGCGACATCGTCGAGAAATTGACGCATTAGGTGAGGAACCGAGGGCAGGCCCCTTCAAACGGGGGCCTGTTTTTTTGCTGTCTGCCTGGGGACGGATTAAAAAGTAAACTGAAATGAAAATATAGTTGACAAATATGCGGCTGGTCCGTTACGATAAATGTAATGATATGGAAAGGGGAGAGGAGAGATGGCAAACTGGCTGGTGTTGGCCGAGCAAGTGTTGGGAGGCCACGAGCTGACCGATGAGGAAGCATTGGCGATATTGGATTGTCCGGATGAGGAGTTGCTCCTTTTGCTGCAAGGGGCGTACCGGATTCGCTCCGCCTATTATGGAAACAAAGTGAAGCTGAACATGATCATCAACGCCAAATCCGGCCTCTGTCCGGAAAACTGCGGCTACTGTTCGCAGTCCGCCGTATCGACGGCGCCGGTGAAAACGTATAAAATGGTCGACAAAGAGACGTTGTTGCGCGGCGCGGAAGAAGCACACCGTTTGCGCATTGGGACGTACTGCATCGTCGCCAGCGGCCGGGGGCCGAGCGATAAAGAGATCGACACCGTTGTGTCCGCGGTCAAGGAAATTAAAGAGCGGTTCGGGCTGAAAGTGTGCGCCTGCCTTGGGATCTTAAAGCCGGAGCAGGCGGCCCGGCTGAAAGAGGCGGGGGTGGATCGCTACAATCATAACATCAACACATCGAAGCAGCACCATCCGAACATTACGACGTCCCATACATACGACGATCGGGTGCGGACGGTGGAAACGGTGAAAGAAGCTGGTCTTTCGCCTTGTTCCGGCGTCATCATCGGCATGAAAGAAACGAAGCGGGATGTCGTCGATATGGCGCGCAGTTTGCGGGCGCTTGACGCCGATTCCATTCCAGTCAACTTTTTGCATGCGATCGACGGCACGCCGCTGGCTGGCACGAACGAATTAAACCCGCGTTACTGTTTGAAGGTGCTGGCCCTTTTTCGCTATATGAATCCAACCAAAGAAATCCGCATCGCCGGCGGGCGAGAAGTGAATTTGCGCTCACTTCAGCCGCTTGGCCTGTATGCCGCCAACTCGATTTTTGTCGGCGACTATTTGACGACCGCCGGGCAAGAAAAGTCAGCCGATTATCAAATGCTTGAGGATCTTGGGTTTGAAATCGAATTTGCCCCGGCTCCGCAAGCCGGAGTCGTATCATGAACGATGCCGCCGGAAGATGGCGGCTTTTTGTATGTGCGCTCACCGAGGACAAGACCTAGCGAAGCGGGAGGCATGGGAGGCGCCATGCGGTTTCAGATGGGACGCCACGATGGCGCATCGCAAGCCTTGGCGAGAAGCGGAGCGCATGATAAGACGGTGGACTTGGCCTGCCTATGCTCTGACGAGAAAAGCGGATTGAACCCCTATTGCGCCGTTTGACGCGCTTTTTTGGCATGAAAAGCCAACCCGACGCGTACGATGGGAATACAAGCTGCGAAAAAAGGCTTCACAAACAGCCAAAAGCTCATTATAATAGCAACAAAAGGAAAGGAAGAGGATGGGGGACATGGCAAAGTCATTCTACCGTTACTTGCTGCGCTTCCGCCATGGACACCAGGAAGATCCGGTCGTCCGGTTTGCGAACGGAGCGTATGAAGACCACAGCTTTCCAAAAGGGTCGACGGACTATGAAGAACTGAGCGGCTATTTGGAGCTTAACGGTGACTATTTGGAAAGTATGGTTGTGTTTGATGAGCTATGGGAGCAATTTTTGCATGAAGCGTAACTAAGGGAGCGTTCCCATTTCATAAATTGGGAGCGCTTTCAAATAGCTTTTTTCCGCGCGGTTGCAGGTGTCCACCCTTCTCTGCATGCATATACTATACTAACTATTTGTTCCAAAGGGTGGAGATGCCAATGAGCGCGCCGAAACGCCCGAAATTTTCCGTCGGCGACATCGTCGTCAATACATTGTACGGAACGGTCGGAACGATCACCGATATTCAGCAGATTGACGGTGTGTTTTTATACGAAATCAACCATGGCCATAGCTTGTTTGCCGAGCAAGCGCTC
This sequence comes from Geobacillus sp. ZGt-1, assembly GCF_001026865.1. NCBI lineage: Bacteria > Bacillati > Bacillota > Bacilli > Caryophanales > Anoxybacillaceae > Geobacillus > Geobacillus sp. ZGt-1. Next base: position 85,460 of record NZ_LDPD01000016.1, read on the forward strand.
ATTTTATTGTCTGAGTTTGTGGGTGATTTATGGATCGCGGAAGAGATTGAAATTGAGTTGCCGTTTTTTCTCGGCGAAATTGTCCGCGTCCGCGATTATGGCGGCCATTTGTTCAAAATTGTCGGGGTGCGGACAGAAATTTACCGCTACTACGGGGAAGGATGGGAAGAGACGATTTACGAATTGAAACGGCTGACGGATGGTTGGGAGATTGAAGTCCATTTGGAAGACATCATTCCGCTTGCCGACGGAGAGGAGACGTCCGTCACGCTCGTGCAAGATATTGTCATCGCCGCGCCGGTGAAAGCGTCGCTTCTATTGCCGCCGGCCGACAGCGGAGAGAAAGGGCCGTCGGTCGACGAGCTCCTTGACATGTACAACGATTATAAAGCGTTATATGAATGGTTCGGCGATGAACAGTACCAACGGATGATGGAAACAGTTGTAAAACGTTTGCGGACAATCGCCAATCACCAGGATAGAAATTGATAAAGAATAAAAAGAAAATAAGGAATGCCGGCGAAAATGACGATCGCGCCCAATCCATTGACAACTGTTTCCATCATTTTATCGATCGCAGTGAATTTGTCCATTTTGTCCGCCTCCGTGTTTTTTGTTTTGTTGGTACATATGTATGGGGGAGACTGAAAAAATAGTACAACATGATTTTTGACATAAAACGGAAGGCGGCGACATACAACATTACAAAGGGGGCGAGATGCGGTGAAGGAAATTGAAGTGATTATCGATACGGAAGAAATCGCTGAGTTTTTTTACCAAGAACTCATCCGCCGCGGCTTTGTGCCAACGCAAGAGGAGCTTGAGGAGCTCGCGGATATTACGTTTGACTATTTGCTTGAAAAATGCATCATCGATGAAGAGATTGACATCGATGGGGAGTAGTCCTCGTCGTTTTATGATGAAGTTGATTTGGCCGCCGCGATGGCGGCTGTTTTCATCATGACCAAATGCCGCTCGTAGCGGCTGGTCATGTTGCCCGAGGCCGGAAGCGGGAGCGTTTCAAGCGCCTGCATGATCGCCTCATCGGTGAACCAATCGCGATGATCGTGGAACGGGTGCGCAAGATCCGGCCAAGCTTCCTCAAGGCGGGGGCTGTAAAAGCGGTGCCCATCAGGCGTTTCAGCGAACGATTGCGGCCAGAAGTCGGCGCGTGAGCCGCTGTGGGGGACGCAGCGGGCAAAGCGGCAGGCGCCGCGAAACAGCCGGGCGTCAAACAGCAGCAGACTGTACAGCGTTTTGCCGATATGGATGCGGTGGTGGACGTCGGCGAAATCGCGCACGGTCGTTCCGGCAAGCGCTACGCGGCGGCCTTTGGCATATGGGATGAGCACATCGTTGAACCCGAGCCATTGCTCGACAATAAACGGCCAGCTTGACAGCACGCGGGTGCGGAAAAACGGATGTTCGATGACGCGAAGCTGGATGTACTGCTGCTCGTTGATGATCAGAGCAACCGTAAGAAGCGCGGCATTCCCCGTTTCCCAAAAATGTTCCCACATCGGCTTCATAAACGAAGACACCGCTAGCGCCGGCAACAAATGAAACAGCGGCGTCTCCCTCCGTTTGCTTTCTTCGTACAGCAGAAGCTGCGGATAGGCATCATGAAAAATGAGGGCATTGGCGCGCTCCAAAAACAAAAAAAGGGGTGCAATGATTTGTTCCGGCAGCAAAAACGGAAGAAGGCCGCCGCGCAAATCAGTCATGTTCCAACCGCCGTTGCGCGAGACGAGATGGGCTAAAAACGCCCAATGAATTTCCCGATGGCGCTCAAAAAACGCTAAGTAGGCGGCGGTGCGCGTCACGTTGTTGCGGTTATGTTCCGCTGTTTTCCGGCGAATGGCGGCAACAATGCCCTTTTCTTCCGCGCTGAGCGGTCCGTCAGTCGGGACAGTTGTGCGGGCGGCCATCCGGCGAAGCAGGCCGTCATCGGCGAGGCGGACCGGATGGCGGTACAAAAAGGAGCGGTAGGCATACTGAAGCGGATGGCGCAGCCAAGCGAACGGGCGAGTCGGCATCAGGCTGTCTCTCCTTTGCATCATTTGTGGACTTTTGCCAGAAGACCGCGATCGTTTCGACAAAAGGAGTGCTCGTTTGCTGAAGGAATCGACACGCCAAATCACCAAATAAGTATAATACACGTTTGTCTCGGCTCCGAAGACGATTCGCGATCGAATTCGACATCAACCATAGTATGGGGCGCGGAGGGCCGATTTATTGGGAGAAGGGAGAGGAAAACAATGGTTCGTTTATGGGGGAAACGGATGTGGATGACAAAACGTGCATATGAGGCGGTCGTTTTTCAAACACCGCGCTTTGGGGAAACGAAAGGCTACCGGCAAGTGTGCCGCATGACGGTGACGGCGGCCGGACATGATGAAGTGCTGGCGGTGTTGTATCGGATGTTTAATGTCGCCGATCTGATGCCGAAAAACTGTCAAGCTCGATTTATGCGGACTGGGGACGTTGTGCTGATCGATGAAGGGCGGAAAGGACAGACGTACTATCGCCTTTGTCCAGACGGATGGAAACAAGTGGAACGACAGCTCATCTGTTGACCGAATATTCAAAAATATAGTCGCCAGCAAGAGCTAGAGATGATATAATATGAATAAAGCCCCCTTGTTTCGGGAACGGATAAGAAAGGAAAGGGGGCGGACTTGATGGAACATGACGAACGGCGGCGCGACATGCCGACGGTGGCCCCGGGCATCGACGACGATGAGGAGCTGAATGAAAGAGCGACAAAAGAGGAAATTGAACGCGGGGAATATACAAAAGTCGTCACGCTTGCTTGGGACGAATCCGAGCCGTCGGAACCGCGATAGAAACCCTTGTATCGCACAAGGGTTTCTGCGGTTTGTCACGATTCTGGATTGTCGTGATGGCCCGGACCGTTTTTCCGGCCGCCGGCGGCGGAATATTCTTTGGCATGCGCCTCATCTTCAGCGATCAATGCTTCTTTTGGAATATGGTTGTTCTTTTTCTGCCCGTTAATGCGGTTGCGGTGTTTTTTGCCCATCGTTTTCCCTCCTTGAACCGTCGTTGTCGTTAGTGTATGCGGTCTGGCGGCGGTTCATCGACGGAAAATGTTTGCAGGCGGCATCATGCGGCGGGCGCAGGAGAAAAGAGGGAAGGGGGCGAAACGATGGCCGCACTGGCGCTGTCGCTGCTCTTGTGCGTCGTCTCGATTGCGGCATTGCTTTGGGTCAAAGGGCAAGTTGAGCGACTCTTGTTCCGCTGGAGAAGCGTGCCCCTTCTCCATGCGGTCAACGTCGTCATCATCGCTGCCATCGTTGCTGACATGTACTATCGGCTCAGCGGCATCGACGTGTACTTGCGCGATTTGGCCGATATCAACGGTTTTTGGTATGTCTTTGCCGGCGCGATGCAGCTCGTCTTTCCACTGTATTTGTTTTCCTGTTGGCTTGTCGCCAGGCGGCGCGAGCGCGAGAAAAAATATACGCGCAGCAAAGACAAAAAGGTGCTGTATATCAATGAGCGGTATTTGGCGCGCCGTCATCGCAGCGATTACCGCCGATCCAAAACATCATAAAAGAGAGCGGCTCCCCCGCAAACGACTCACCCACCTACGCGAGTGCATAGGGGGAGCTTTCAGCGATTTGCATATGTGCCAAACGACAAGCCGCACAAGGACCCTTTCCGCTTCCCTTCGTTTCGAAGGTGCCCGTTTGAACAACATGTGATTCGATCCGACAGCGATTGCCGGCCAACATTCATCTCCCACATGGACGGGTGCTCGTGCACCTTCACGTTTCGAAGTGGGAGACTTCTTTCGGAATGATGTTAGAATTTGGTCTTTTCCTTTTTCGATGTGGACGGCTGATTGTTTGATTTGGACGATGGATTGGTTTTGTTGGCGTATTCCACCGCTTGTTCGAGTTTCTTTTTCATCGGTCTTTTCCTCCTTTCTCCTCGGGCAGGCACACATAGTATGCCCGTTCGCCGCCTCGGCTACTCGAAGGAAGACTGCCATTTTCCGCAAACATATGATATGATAGACGAGGGCATGGCCCGACAACGATCGTTCAAACCAAAGGAGGAATCCCATTGAGCGTACATATCGGAGCGAAGACAGGGGAGATCGCGGAGCGCATTTTGCTGCCGGGTGATCCGATGCGCGCCAAATACATTGCCGAAACGTTTCTGGAAGGAGCGGTATGCTACAACGAAGTGCGCGGCATGCTCGGATTTACCGGGACGTATAAAGGGGAGCGCATTTCCGTGCAAGGGACCGGCATGGGCGTGCCGTCCATTTCGATTTATGTGAACGAACTGATCCAAAGCTACGGCGTAAAGACGCTCATCCGCGTCGGAACGTGCGGAGCGATTCAGCCGGATGTGCGCGTCCGCGACGTCATTTTGGCGATGAGCGCGTCGACCGATTCCAACATGAACCGGCTCATTTTCCGCGGCCGCGATTATGCGCCAACCGCCGATTTCCATCTGCTGCGGACGGCGTATGAAGTAGGTGTGGAAAAAGGGCTGGCGCTAAAAGTCGGCAATGTGTTCACCGCCGACATGTTTTACAATGATGAACCGAATTGGGAAACGTGGGCGCGCTACGGTGTATTGGCCGTCGAGATGGAAACGGCGGCGCTCTATACGCTGGCGGCGAAATTCGGCTGCCGGGCGCTGTCGGTGCTGACGGTCAGCGACCATATTCTCACCGGAGAAGAAACGACGGCTGAGGAGCGGCAAATGACGTTTAACGAGATGATTGAAGTGGCGCTTGAAGCGGCGATCCGCAATGGCGCGTGATTGGGATGCCGGGCGCTTGGGCCTGGGAAAACAGAAAAGGAGAAGGAACATGAACCAGCGATGGCAAGCGGCGATGTTGGTGTGCCTGCTGCTCGCCGGCTGCCAAACAGGGGAGAGCGGCAGCAACGGTGCGGCCGGCCCGTCCGGCCAGCCGCCGGAAAGCGCGGTGCACCCAAGCGATTATCAACAGGGGAAAACGAGCGAGGGCCCCGTCGATCCCGATTTGCAGCTCGAGGCGAAATATTGGAACATCGTCGAGGTGCAAAACGGACAAAAAGTGATTCAAAACCCTGACAACATTTTGGTGCTCGTCAATAAAGAACAGTCGCTCCCGCCTGGCTATAAGCCGGCGGACTTGGTCGTGCCGCGCGTGCCGTTTGTGTGTGCTGACCCGAACGCGGAAAANCGGCATATGCGGGCCGAAGCGGCCGCGGCGCTTGAGGAGATGTTTGCCGCCGCACGCCGTGATGGCATTGAGCTGGTGGCCGTGTCCGCTTATCGTTCATACGAGCGGCAGCAGGTGATTTTTGCTGAAGAAGTGCGGCAAAAAGGGAAGGAAAAAGCGGTTCAAGCGGTCGCTCACCCAGGGCAGAGCGAGCATCAGACAGGGCTGGCGGTCGATATCAGCAGCCGCTCGGCCGGCTGTCAGCTGACCCAATCGTTCGGGGCGACAAAAGAAGGGCAATGGGTAGCCGCCCATGCGCACGAGTACGGATTCATCATCCGCTACCCGAAAGGAAAGGAAGCGGTGACCGGCTACAAGTATGAGCCGTGGCATCTCCGCTATGTTGGGCGGAAGGCGGCCGCGGTGATCAAAAAGCGCGGCTTGACGCTTGAAGAATATTTCAAAGTAGTGAAAAAAGTGTGAAAACGGCGTCTCGTCGAGGACGCCGTTTTTCTTGCCAGCTATGGTTCGCAGCAAAAGACGCAATAGCCAAGACGGTCGCCGAATTGAGCTGTCAACTGTTGGTGCATCTGCCACATGCTCGCCATCTCCGGTGTCGGCGGAAGGGCGATGACGATGGGTGCCCCAAGGCTTGGCGCTTCGGCCGCAGCCGCGTAGGAAAACTGGCGGCAGCCAAAGCCGCTTTGTTCGAGCACTTCTTTCCACTCCGCTGATGTCATGAGCTGACGGAAGCCGTAAAAGGCGGCGATTTGCTTTTGCTCGGCGGCGGTCAGCCGCTCATGACACGCTTCAATGCCGACGAATAGGCCATCGTTTTTGAGCACGCGGCGGATTTCGGCGAGCGCGTTTGGCAATGAAACGAAAGCAAGCACCGATTCAGAAAGCGCAAGGTCAAACGTCCCGGCGGGAAACGGGAGCGCTTCGACCGAGGCGCGATGCAAACGGACTGAGACCGCCTTGGAGGCAAAACGCTGTTTCGCCTTGGCAATCATCGTCGGGTGGATGTCGATGGCGGTGACGTTGGCCCCGTACTGTTCGGCGATATAAGCCGCCGTCTGTCCGGTGCCGCAGCCGACGTCAAGCACGGATGTCGAACGGTCGATCTTAAGTTTACGTAAGATTTGTTTTGTTAACTCAAAACCGCCTGGGTGAGCGCCATCGATCCCCATGTCCGCCAACCAGTCTAAATATGCAGACATCTGTTCCTCTCCTTTTTTTGTTTCGACTTGGTTTATCATACGCAAATGCGCTCGATTTTGCCTTTAGACAAAAAAATTTGCTTGTCCCTATTCTTATGAAAAAAGGAAATTTTCTTGCTGTAGACCCAACCGGCTTCAAGCTGGTACACTGATACGTGCAAGAATGAGATGGCTAGGTTGGTGAAGAAAGTGGATCGAAAACAAGGAGCCGAGGCGGGCGCACTGCTGAGCATTTTCGTCTATCTTCTCCTTTCGACCGGCAAGCTGTTGGCTGGGGCGGTGTTCGGCTCGGATGCGGTGGAAGCGGACGGTTGGAATAATTTGAGTGATATTATCGCTTCCTCGGCAGTCTATATCGGCATGAAAATCGCTAAAAAACCGCGTGATTGCAACCACCCGTACGGACATTCGCGGGCGGAGAACATCTCCTCGCTGTTGGCCGCTTTTTTGATGATGTCCATTGGCATTGACGTGATCACAAGCGGCATCCGCTCGCTGTTCGGCAAGGAAAAGGCAACGGCTCCTGACGTTTTAGCGGCTGTGGTTGCGCTCGCCTCGGCGGCCGTTATGATTGGCGTTTATGCAATCAATCGCCGGCTGGCGCGGCGGACGAACAGCATGGCGCTGGCGGCCGTGGCGAAAGACAATTTATCGGATGCGCTGGTGAGCATTGGCGCCGCCATTGGCATCGCCGGCGCGCGGCTTGGGTGGCCATGGCTTGATCCGCTGGCGGCGCTTGTTATCGGGGCGATGATTGGCAAGACGGCGTGGGAGGTGTTTATGGAGACGGCGCATACGCTCACCGACGGTTTTGATGAACAGCAGCTCGCCGTTTATAAAGACGAAATCGCGGCGGTGAGCGGCGTGCGCGATGTCGCTGACATTAAAGCGCGCATGTTAGGCAACGACATTGTGCTGGAAGTGACGATCCGCGTTGACTCGCATTTGACGGTGGCAAAAAGTCATGAAATCGCTGATGAAGTCGAGCGTTTGATGCGAAACCGGCATAACATTCGGGCGACGCACGTCCATGTGGAACCGGAAGCGGTGCGCTGACTGGCTTCGGGCGCATTGGCGGGCGGACGCGGCGAGGCGCCTAGACAGCGAATGACTTGTCGGGATGTGACGCTTTGCAGCCGGGATGCAGCCGGGAGAAGCTGCTTGTCGCCAACAGCGAGCGGATGCGGCCAAACCGTTGCCGCTGACTTGTTTTTGGCGGCGGGAGGGGAGTAGTTTTGCGGCAAACAGCAAACAATACAATTAAAATCGTTTGCATGGAAAGGACGTCAGTCTATGGCGATCGAGCATAACTTTCGTTTGACGGTTGACGGAACGTACAAACGCCATGCGCCGGCAGGCAGCCAGTCGTGTTGGCTTCATTTCACCGCCGCCGCCAAGCCGGATTTGGAGCAGCTTCTTTCTTCGCTGTCCATTCACCCTCTCGCCCAACAGCGGCTGATGAACGGGACAGATATTCCCACGTTTGACGAATACGAAGGATGTTTCTTCTTATCGCTGTTTATCGTTCGTCCGTCCGGCCGGACAGTGAACGTTCGTTTGCTGGCCGGCAGCCAATATATGATCAGCTATATGGATGAAAACGATCCGCTTGTTGATCAAGTGAAAGAACGTTTGTTGAACCATCGCGGTCAGGCGCTGTATCCTGGGTACGTGCTGTATCACTTTTTAGACTTGGCCGCCATCCGTTTTTTGCAAGTCATCGATCAGATCGCTGACCGCATTCAGACGCTTGAACGGCAAGTGTTTGCGACCCCGTTTGCCAACGAAATCGGGCGCGAGATTTATCGGATGAAAACACATCTTCATGAGCTGCGCCAAATCGCCGAGGCGCAGGAAGAAGCGATCAAAATGATCCGCCACGCTGATTTGCCGTATATCAATCAAGAGACGAATCCGTATATCGAGGAAGTGGCGTCGCGATTCTCACGCGTGCCCGCCGCGCTCGACGCGTTTAAGGAATCATTGTCCGCCATTTTCGATTTGCAACTGTCGCTCAAATCAGATCATATGAACGTCATTATGAAGACATTGACATTGGTGAGCGTCATATTTTTGCCGATGACGTTTATCGCCGGTGTATACGGCATGAATTTTGCGTTTATGCCAGAGCTGAAATGGAGATACGGCTACCCGTTTGCCTTGTTGCTCATGGCAACCGTTGCTATGCTCATCGCCCTCTATTTTAAGCGAAAAGGTTGGTGGGGAGAGACGGGGACGAAAGAAAAATAGGCGTTTTTCTAGAAGGTCGGTGATTTAACGGAGAAAACGCTCCAGCAAGGAGCTTTCGCCAATGGATCAACGGCTCTTCCGTGCGTTCGTGGACCAATCTTTTTGAAGAAAACGCGGTTTTTCACCAATCTTCTAGAAATTTGGGCATTCGCCCGGCCGTTTGGGCGGGCGCATATGATGGCCCTGTGAACCGATGAAGGAGGTGCCCGCCGTGAGCGGTTTTGTCAACAGCGGTTATACGGTCGTCATCGTCCTGTTCATTTTACTGATTATTGTTGGCTGTGCCTGTGTCGCTTGATGAGCGAAAAAATAAGAAAGGACGGCGGTCAAACGGGCCGCGAAGGGGGCGGGTGCTCATATTCAGCTGCGCCCCTTCTCCATTGGGCAACCGCGTCGAGCGATGCGGGTGAGTGTTTTGATGGATAAAGTGAAGCGGCGGCGGTATAATGAAACAGAAATGATCATGGAAAAGGAGAAGACGACGTGGGGCATTGGAGCGAAGAAAAGCAAGGCATCTTGTATACGGCTGCTTCGTACTTGCTGTGGGGAGTATTGCCGCTGTACTGGAAGCTGCTAGAGGCGCGCCCGGCGCTTGAGATTTTGGCGCACCGCATCGTGTGGTCGTTCGTGTTTATGGCCATCCTTCTGGCAGCGAATGGGCAGCTTGGCGCCTTCCGCCGGGAGCTTCGGGCGATGCGCCGTAAGCCGGCTAAGGCATGGGGGATCGCCGCTGCTGCCGTGCTCATCAGCGCCAACTGGTTTGTCTACATATGGGCGGTGAATCATCATCATGTCGTTGAAACGAGCCTCGGCTATTATATCAACCCGCTTGTCAGCGTGGCGCTTGGGACGATCGTATTGCGCGAGCGGTTGAGCGTTGGGCAGTGGGCCGCTGTTTTTCTTGCCGCCGCCGGCGTGGCGGCGATGACGGCGGAATATGGCGCGTTTCCGTGGGTCGCCATATCGCTCGCGTTGACGTTCGGGTTTTACGGCTTAGTGAAAAAACTGGCCAGCGTTGACTCGTCCATTGGCTTGACGCTTGAAACAATGGCCGTCATGCCGCTTTCAGCCGTTTACTTATTATGTGTGTACAACGAAACGCCAGCCCTCGTCAAGACGGCCGAATGGTGGCAATGGGCGCTGTTGGCTGGAGCCGGGCCAGCGACGGCCGTGCCGCTTTTGTATTTCGCCAAAGGGGCGAAGCGTGTGTCAATGACAACACTTGGTTTTTTGCAATACATTTCGCCGACGATCAGCCTTCTCCTTGGCGTCTTTTTGTTCGGCGAGCCGTTTACGAAAGCGCATTTTTATGCGTTTAGCTGCATCTGGACGGCGCTTATTTTGTTTTCCGCTGTTCAAATCAAGCAAGCGCCGGGGCGGAAAAAATGGAAGCGAAACTCGCTCGGAGCATAACATCGGTCCGCGGATGGACCGTTTTTTTTTACGTTGCGGCAAATACCCATTTTTGCCGAAACATCTAACCATTTCCTCGGCTTCTGAATAGTCTACTAGTACAAAAACGAAGGAGGTGCTGGCAAATGGGTGCAGCTTACGGCGGCGGATTCGCGTTGATCGTCGTTCTGTTCATCTTGTTGATTATTGTCGGATGTGCATGTATCGGTGGTTGGGTGTACTGATGCCTCTTACTTGCTAGCAAGGAGGTGACGAATATGCCATATGGCTTTTATGGCGGCTGGGGCTGGGGCGGCTATGGCTTCGGTTATCCGGGTTACGGCGGCTACGGCTACGGCTTTGTGCTGATCGTCGTTTTGTTTATTTTGCTCATTATCGTCGGGGCAACATGGTGCTAGGCGGATGATGGGCATGCGGGGGGAGACGGCCGGGCAACGGCTGTTTCCCCCGCTTTTTTTGTGAACAGGCAGGAACAACGAAAGGAAGTGGAGAAATCATAAACGATGAGAAAATGGAAAGCATATGGAGGACGGGGAAATGACACATATTGCAAAAGACATCGTCGCGACGTTTTCGATCGTCGCGTTCGATCCGGCGACCGGGGAGCTTGGCATCGCTGTTCAATCGAAATTTTTAGGCGTTGGTGCGGTTGTTCCGTGGGCGAAAGCGGGCGTCGGAGCGGTGGCGACGCAATCGTACGCCAACACGTCGTACGGACCGCGCGGCCTCGAATGGATGGCAAAAGGGAAATCGGCGCAAGAAACGCTTGAGTTGCTCGTTGCCGATGACAGTGAGCGCGATTTGCGCCAAGTCGGCATCGTGGATGCGAAAGGACGGGCGGCGACGTTCACCGGGAAAAAATGTTACCCGTGGGCCGGGGGCATCACCGGGCCGAACTATGCGGCTCAAGGCAATATTTTAGCCGGCGAGGAAACGGTGCTGGCAATGGGAAGGGCGTTTGAGCAGACAAAAGGTCCGCTCGCCGAGCGATTGTTAAAGGCGCTTCAAGCTGGTCAGGCAGCGGGGGGCGACCGCCGCGGGCAACAGTCGGCCGCCTTGCTTGTCGTGAAAGAAGGAGGGGGATATGGCGGCTACAATGACCGTTAT
>NZ_LDPD01000016.1:96655-101801 GCF_001026865.1 Geobacillus sp. ZGt-1
CACCCGCGGCCGATCGAGGAGCTTATTCGCTTGTATCAGTTGCGCCAGCTTTACTTTGAGAAACCGCGTCCCGAAAAAGTGGCAGCGATTGAAGGAACGGTAAAGGAAGAGGTGGCCGCCCACTTGGTCCGTCTCGGTTATTTGTCGAAAGAGCGCTCGGCGGATCGCGAGGCGCTTCATGAGGCGCTGACCGTGTATATACATACAGAAAATTTTGAGGAGCGCCAAGTGGAGAAAGGAAAAATCGACCTCGATGTATTACAGTATATGAAGCAGCAGCCGTCGCCTAACGAGGTCGGCTAAGGGAAACCGGCCTTGTCGACTGCATGATCCATCATGCTGCAACAAAAAGGATGTCCCTAGAACTGGGCGGGACATCCTTGTTTATCGACCGCTCCCTCTTAAAAGGCGCATGGCGCACGCCCGCTGTCATGTCTGCGCCAAACGGCCCGCAGGCGAAAGCTGAGAAACAGCGCGCCCGTTGCCAATCCGGCGATCAGGCCGATCCAATAGCCGAACGCCCCGGCGGCAGTCAGTAGAGCGAGCGCGCAGCCAAGCGGAAGCCCAACGCCCCAATAGGCGAGAAGAGCGGACCAAAAAACGGCGTTTACCTCTTTATAGCCCCGCAGCGCTCCTTGGATGGGAGCGGCGATGGCATCGGAAACTTGAAAGAAGATCGCATAGAGCAAAAACTTCCCTGTCAACGCCGCCACTGTCGGATCGTTTGTATACAGCCGGGCGACATGGCTGCGGAAGGCGGAAAGGAACAGCGCTGCTGCGGCGGCGACGGCCAAGGCGAGGGTGATGCCGATCAAGCAATATTGTTTGGCGGCTTCATAACGGTTGGCCCCGGCTTCAACGCCCACGGCGATCGTCAGCGCCATCGATAAGCTGAGTGGAATCATATACAACAGTGAAGCGAAGTTGAGGGCGCTTTGATGCGCGGCGACCGTTTCCGCGCCAAACCGGCCGACAAGCAGCGTCACAGCAGCGAAAATGCTCGTTTCAAAAAAGATGGCCGACCCGATCGGCACCCCGGTTTTCAGCAACTCTTTCCATGCGGCCCATGACGGACGGTAGAAACGGACGAGTACACGATAGGGAGCCAAGCGCCGAAATTTCAAAGCGGCAAAGGCAGCGGCCGCGAAGCAGTACGCATACGTGATCGCCGTCGCGTAACCAGTGCCGATGCCGCCAAGGCGCGGAAATCCGCCATGCCCGTAAATCAACAACCAGTTGAACAGCATATTGACCGGCAAGGCGGTGAGCGTAATCCACATCGTCACTTTCGTTTGCCCAAGCGCATCGATGAAATAGCGGAGCACAGAATAAAGAAACAGAGGGATGATCCCAAACGACAAGGCGCGCAAATAATGAAAGGCGATATGCCGAACGTTTTCATCCAAAGACATCTGTTTCAAGATAAACGGCACGGCAGCGGCGCCGATCAGGACAATGGCGACAGCAAGCGCGACAGCCAAGTAGAGCGCCTGGGCGACGGCGCGAGTGATCGAGTCATGCCGTCCGGCGCCGAAATGGTGTGAGACGATCGGGGACAGGGCGAGCAAAATGCCGCCGGCGCCGGTAAACACCGGCACCCATAGGCTTGAGCCGATCGCGACGCCGGCAAGATCTTCGGCGCTCGCATGACCGGACATGGCGACATCGACAAAGTTCATGGCATATTGACCGGTTTGCGAAACAAAAATGGGAAGAAACAAGGCGAACAGGCGCCGCCATTTGCCGTTGGGCGGAGCGGTCGTTGCCATAATGGCTCCTCCTTTTCTGTGATAAAGTGATACATTGTTCTAAATCATCAATCTCCCCACTTCCGAAGCTGGGATGGCCCCCTCTTCGGAAGCGATTTATGACGAAAGAAACGGCGGTTGGCTGCAAAGCGGGAATTCGATCAAAAAACATGTGCCGTGCGCGTCGCTTTGCACTTTCATCGTCCCGCGATGCAGTTCGACGATTTTTTTCGATAATGACAGGCCGAGCCCAGTTCCCGTTTCCTTCGTTGAAAAAAACGGATCGAAAACATGGTCGATGACCGACGGCGGAATGCCGGGTCCATCGTCGCAGAAGCGAAGCTGAACGAGATGGTTGATTTTTCGGCTGCAGATCGACACCCTCATCGTTTTCGCCACTTTTGCTTCCACGGCGTTGCGAAATAAGTTTAAAAACACTTGCAAAAGCTGGCTGCGGTCGCCGTTCATTTCGTAATCGTCAAGCTGGTCATCAAGGTCAAAATGGACGTCGACGTTATGCAATAGCGCTTCGCTTTGCAATAGGACGCCGACATCGTCGCGCAAAAAGCGGTGCAAGTTGAACGTCTCCATTTTGACGTCCGCCGGCTTGGCGATATTCAAAAAATCCGTGATAATGTCGTTCGCCCGGTCGAGCTCAGGAATTAAAAGCCGCTCAACGAGCGAGGCGATGCGATCCGGCAAGTCGCTTTTCAATAGTTGCAAATATCCGCGCACCGTCGTCAGCGGATTGCGGATTTCATGGGCGATGCCGGCGGCGATGCGGCCAGCGACCGCCAGCTTTTCTGTTTCTTTCATCATATTGAGCGACTGAAACATACTGATGACTCGTTTGATCGATCCGTCATCGTTGTAAATAAAACGGGTGTTGACGATCCCGTAAAATCGGTCGAGCACTTCGTAATTGTAAAGCGGCTCGCCTTTTTCAAGCGATTCGAGCGTCGCGATCAGCTCATCAGGGAGCTTCAGCAGCTCGCGAATATGTTTGCCGATGATGGCATCGCGATCCACGCCGGTGTCAACAGCCGCCTGCAAATTGCAAAGCGTGATGATCCCTTGAGCGTCGACAAAGACAATGTGGTGCGGAACGAGATCGAGCAACGGCGTCAAAAAGGCTTCCACTTTTTCAAACGGTACGTCGCGATGCAAGTCAATATCCCACTGCCATTTGGCTTCCTTTTCAAGGGACGGCGGAATGGTGCGAAGGTGCGGCCGGACGTCGCCGCGCTTTTTTTCGATGGCGATTCCACTTTCATAATCGGCAAAGGTGAACGGAAACGGAAGCTTTTCGATGAGCCGCTCATAAGCGCGCAGCTTTCGTTCGAGTTCTTCGATTTGCGATTGTACGAGTCGATCGTTCATCTTTCCAAACTCCTTAGCTGCACATTTCGTTTTTTATTTTACAAAAACCGCCCTCCGTTGGCTATGGCGGACATCCTGACGACATATGTTTCGCCGCCTTGGCGGACGCTTGTCATCGCCGTTGTCCACGCGGCAACATCCGGCGCTGTATAGTACAACTTTTTAGTCACAATCGCTTCATCCTTTCGTATTCCGAATGCTTTTCTTTCATATTAGCAAATTCGCTCGCATTTGCCTATCGTGGATCTTCCCAACCGCTTTCTCCCATCAAACGGGCGAAGGATTCCATTGGCGCTATTAGGTTTTGATGGATCACAGCCAAATGAAGACGAATTTCCTAATTGATAAAACAATGTGCTAAATCATCAATGGAATGAACAAAAATGGTTTTTGCATACCATGCCAAAGTTCGTCAAAAAAGAGAAGACGATTGTACACAGTTTCTCAACTGGAAAAGAATCGGTTTTGCGATGGTTTTTGTCAAATCCCCTACCTTCAAGCAGCTGACAAAATGCAACGGATCGCAGTGATGGGTTCGTTCAACAATATATTTTATAATAAAAAACTATGTGCTAAATAATCAATAAAAAGAGTGACCATCCAAAAGAAAAGCAACATTTGTCGGCGGCGAAATGCTTTGTATATAATAAAACGGAGCGAAAACGAACCGATCGCCGATCAGAAAGGGTGGTTTGATGATGTTGACATTAGCAGACATTGAACAAGCGCGAGCGAAAATGAAAGGCATCGTCCATCAAACGCCGCTTGAGCATTCGCAAACGTTCAGCCGGCTGTCTGGCAATGATGTATATATGAAACTCGAAAATTTGCAAAAAACGGGCTCGTTTAAAGTAAGAGGTTCATTCAATAAAATTATGTCGCTCACGGAAGAAGAGAGGGCGCGCGGCGTCATCGCCGCTTCGGCCGGCAACCACGCCCAAGGGGTCGCCTATGCGAGCGGCATGCTTCATATTCCGTGCACGATCGTCATGCCAAAAGGCGCGCCGCTCAGCAAAATTGAAGCGACGAAAAGCTACGGGGCGGAAGTCGTGCTGTACGGCGATGTGTTTGACGAGTCTTTGGAATATGCGTTAGAGTTGCAGCGTGAACGGGGGATGACGTTTGTTCATCCGTTTGACGACTTGGCGGTGATGGCCGGCCAAGGGACGATCGGCTTAGAGCTGATCGAGCAGCTTCCCGACGTCGATGTCGTTCTTTGTCCAGTCGGCGGCGGCGGGTTGCTTGCGGGGGTGGCGCTTACGTTAAAACAGCTGAAGCCGTCGGTTGAAGTGTACGGCGTTGAGTCATCGGCTTGCCCCGGCATGACGGCGGCCATACGCCATAAACAGCCCGTCTCCATTGCCGCATCGAATACGATCGCCGATGGGATTGCCGTGAAAAAGCCGGGCAATATTACGTACCAATACATTGAGCAATACGTCGATGGCGTTGTATGCGTGGAAGAGGCGGAAATTTCGCGGACGATGCTGTATGTGCTCGAGCGGAACAAGCTGTTGATCGAAGGGGCGGCAGCTTGTCCGCTGGCGGCATTGTTGTATCAAAAGCTGCCGTTTCGCGGCAAAAAAGTCGCCGCCATTTTAAGCGGCGGCAACGTCGATGTGACGCTCATTTCCCGCATCATCGAGCGGGGGCTCGTCGAAGCCGGACGATTTGTGACGTTTACAACGGTCATCTCCGACAAGCCGGGCCAGTTGAACAAGCTGCTGCGCATTATTGCGGAGCTTGAGGCAAACGTGATGTCGATTCATCATCAGCGCATCGGCGCCAAAGTGCTGCCAGGTCAGGCGGAAATTCACTTTTCGCTCGAGACAAAAAACGAAGACCACATTCAGCAAATCTACCAAGTGTTGTTGAAAGAAGGCTATGATGTACAGTTTTACCGATGAGCGCGCGTGGGAAAACGGTTTGTGTTTCGCCACTGTCTGTTAAGCAAACAGTGGAAAAGCCGTCTTCGAAATCATGTTCACAGGGCTGCCAAGTCAACTACCCCCACTTCG
>NZ_LDPD01000016.1:102170-118571 GCF_001026865.1 Geobacillus sp. ZGt-1
CCTGCGCGAAATAGGATGAATACGAAACCATCATTTGCCCAACATAACGGCTGTTCCTTATGACATGGGGGACAGCCGTTTTGTTTTGTCAATGCACGCGCGGCGCATCTTGCGGCCGCGTCGCGCCGAGGCCTTCGCGGGCCATTTTCGCTTTCAAGCTTTCCAGGACATACAAACCGAACATGCCAAGCAGCTCTTCATCAGTCATCTCACCGATCAGCTTGAGCACATCGCGGCGGTCGAGTTCATCCAAAATCGACATCGCCACCGCTTCGGCGTCTTCTTCATCTCCGGTCAGTCGATCTTTATAGTATTCGTACAGATCGTCAGTAAACTTCATCGGCATCGTCGCCTCGCTTTTTTGAGAGCGGGCTTCCTCCTTTCTTTGCAGTTGGCCGATGCAGACTTAGGGGCATCGGCAGTCCTCTCGGTTTGACGCCACAAATGCCATTGGCAACAGGGATGATTCATAGTATAATGGAAAAAATATCATTCGAAAAGCGGGGGAATTCTATGATTCGCCGGTTAACGGCCGAAGACGATCAACAAGTATTTTCGTTTTTGCGGCAAGATCCGTCGTTCAATTTATTTATCATCGGCGATATTGAGTCGTTTGGCTATGACGCCGATTTCCAAGACGTTTGGGGGCAGTTTGACGATGCCGGCTCGCTGAAGGCGGTGCTGCTCCGTTATTACGATTCCTACATTCCGTACGCGCCTGGCGATTTTGATGCCGATGGCTTTGCTCGTCTCATCCGCGAGACAGCCCAATCATCGTCCATCCAGCTGTCCGGCAAGGCGGACATTGCCAGGCAGTTCGAAGAGCGGCTGCCGCTTGGGGAGAAGCGAACGCTTTACTTTTGCGAGTGTCGGACGGATGAATACGCCCGTCAAGAAATGGGGGCGTTCGCCGTCAAAAAAGCCGAATTGGCCGATGTCGACCGGATTCTCGACTTGCGGCGCCGCATTGCCGAATTTGAAACGAGGCCGTCGTCCCGCGATATGCTAGTGAAAGGGATGGAAACCAATTCAGCTAGAACGTACTACATTGAACAAGACGGCCGAATGGTGGCCGCCGCATCGACATCAGCGGAAAACTCATTGTCGGCGATGATCGTCGGCGTCTGCACGGATCAAGGACATCGCGGGAAAGGATATGCGAGCGCCATCGTGGCGAAGCTCGTTTGCGATTTGCTCGCTGAAGGGAAGATGCCGTGCTTGTTTTACGACAATCCAACCGCCGGCCGCATTTACCATCGCCTTGGTTTTCGCGATATCGGATTGTGGGCGATGTACCGTTAGAAGGGCGGAAGTCCCGCCAGCTTGCTTGTGTACAAAAGCAGGCTGGCGGTTATTGTCCGTCTGCGCCGTTGGGCGTGCCGCGGCGAATGTGCTCGCCGCCGCGCTCTTGCATCGCTTTTGCCTTGTCGTTGACGAGCTGTTTTTGGTCTACGATGGAAGAAGGTGTTTGTTTTTTGTTCGCCATATGGAATCACCTCAATGGAGACGATTTTGCGCGCTGAATGAACATGTCCGCATCTTCGATCAGCCCGCAGACGCCGCATTGGACGCGGTAGCTCGGGCCGCGGTACGGGAGATGGAACGGTTCGAGCGCTTCGTTTGTGTATTCGTGCTCGATGTCGCCGGTGTGCGGATCGAGCTTGACCGCACGCGGGTGCTGCTCAATGAGATGAAACCGCGTCCGGTTCGTTTTGCAGTTTGGGCATAGCATCGGTTCCAATGAAAGCCACCTCCGGTTTTTATCTTTTGGAAAAACGGCCGTGATTATGTATAGGTCATCTGTTTTGTTTCAGTTCGTGCGGCTAGGGGATAGGGCTCGCGCAGCCGATCGGACGATGTGCGGCGAAAGACGCCTCCATTTTTCGGGCGCCGGAACGATTTTTGTTGACAATGGCTGCAACTGTCGAGTATCTTAATAAACAAGAAGAAGATTTTGCTTTTTTCGAAATGTTTTACAGTTCAGGCGAAGGAGACTGTTATGGCAGAGAAACCGCTTCGAGACCGCATTATCGACACCGCTCTTCATTTGTTTGAGAAATATGGCTACCATGGCGTGACGGTCGACCGCATCGTCGCGGAAAGCGATACGTCGAAAGGCGGGTTTTACCATAATTTTAAATCAAAAGACGAGTTGCTTTACCATATTCATGACGTCTTTATTACGTATGCGCTGACAAAAGCGCAGGAGGCGTATGAGGGCTTCCCTACGCCGACCGAGCGCTTGTACGCCATCGTTCAGTCGTTTGTCAAAGTGTTTCATTTGTATAAACCACACATCACCGTGTTTTACCAGGAAAGCACGTACTTAAAACCGGAATACGCCGAACCGATCAATGAAAAGCGCGAAGAATTTAAACAAATTATTTTTCGCGTCATCCGCGAGGGAATCGAGGCCGGCGAGTTTCGTCCGGAGCTGTCGGTGGAGATTACTGGCATGTCCATTATCGGCATGGTCAACTGGACATACAAATGGTACAATCCGGATGGTCCGTTGTCAATTGAGGAGATCGCGGCGTATTTTGCCGATTTCATTTTGCATGCGGTGCTCCGCACACCAGAAAACCCAGCGGCGGCGCGGTTTTTGTTGCGGCCGGCCGCCGAATAAGTTGTTGATCGTATACAGACCAACTAGTCGGTTTTGAAAACGCTTCAAAAATCAAAACCGTTTACACTCGTTTTCTTACTAAAACCGACTAGTCGGTTCAAATGATAGAACATTTTCTATGGGGGAGAGGGACAGGATGAATTTTTCATTAACAAAAGAGCAACAAATGATTAAAGAAATGGTTCGCGACTTTGCTGAGAAGGAAATTGCCCCATACGCGGCGAAATGGGATGAAGAGGCGCATTTTCCGCTGGATGTCTTCCGCAAAATGGGCGAGTTGGGGCTATTGGGTTTGCCGTTTCCGGAAGAATACGGCGGCGCTGGAGGCGATACGATTTCGTATGCCATCGCCGTTGAGGAAATCGGCCGCGCCTGCGGCGGCACCGGGCTAAGCTATGCGGCCGCCGTGTCACTTGGGGCGAGTCCCATTTATTACTTTGGAACAGAGGAGCAGAAACAAAAATGGCTCGTGCCGATGGCCAAAGGAGAGACGCTTGGCGCTTTTGGGCTCACGGAGCCGAACGCCGGATCGGACGCCGGCGGCACGCGCACGACCGCGGTGCTGGACGGCGATGAATATGTCATCAACGGCGAAAAATGCTGGATCACGAACGCCCAATACGCGCGGCAAGTCATTGTCACCGCCGTGACAGGCAAAGATGCGCGCGGCAAAAACATCATCACCGCTCTCATCGTGCCAACTGACTCCCCAGGATTTACGATCCGTTCGAATTACGACAAGATGGGCGTGCGCGCGTCCAATACGTGCGAGCTTGTTTTCGAGAACGTCCGCGTGCCGAAAGAAAACGTCTTGGGCGACCCGCAAAAAGGGTTTAAACAGTTTTTGTACACGCTTGATGGCGGCCGCATTTCCATCGCAGCTTTAGCCGTCGGCATCGCGCAAGCGGCGTTTGAGAAAGCGCTTCAATACGCGAAAGAACGCGTTCAGTTTGGCCAGCCGATTTCCAAGTTTCAAGCGATCCAGTTTAAGCTCGCTGACATGGCGATGGAAATTGAGCTTGCCCGCAATATGGTGTACAAGGCGGCTTGGTTGAAAGACCAAGGGAAACCGTTTACAAAAGAAGCATCGTTCGCCAAGCTGTTTGCGTCGGAAATGGGGTTCCGCGTCTGCAACCAGGCGATTCAAATTCACGGCGGATACGGCTATATGAAAGAGTACGGCGTTGAGCGCCATTTGCGGGATATCAAGCTCATGGAAATCGGCGAAGGCACATCAGAAATCCAACGGCTCGTCATCGCCCGCCAACTGGGATGCTAAAAGCGGAAATGCCTGCATATCCATAACAATGAATTCGGACAAAGGGGAGGAAACGGCCGATGTTGACGGTGACGGTGGGGAAATTGTTGGAAGAGCGAGCCAGGCAATATGCGGATCGCGAGGCGGTCGTGTATGCCGACCGCGGCTTGCGTCTGACGTATCGGCAGTTTAACGACTATTGCCGCCTCGTTGCGCGCGGGTTGATGCGGCTTGGCATCGAAAAAGGGGAGCATGTCGCCATTTGGGCGACGAACGTTCCGGAATGGATCGCCTGCCAGTTTGCGACCGGCAAAATGGGAGCCGTCCTCGTGACGGTCAATACGAACTACCGCGCGGCGGAGCTTGAGTATTTGCTTCGGCAGTCCGACTCGACAACACTGTTTTTGATCGAGCAATACCGCGATTCGTCATACATCGATATTTTGTACGAAATCGTTCCCGAGTTGCGCACATCAGCGCCCGGACAGCTGCAATCGAAACGGCTGCCGAAGCTGAAAAACGTGGTCTTTCTTGGCGACAAACGGCACCCGGGCATGTTTACATGGAACGACATCTTGGCGATGGCGCACGACGTATCGGAAGAAGAACTCGATGAACGGATGGAGAGCCTCGACCCGCACGATGTGATCAACATGCAATACACGTCCGGGACGACTGGATTCCCGAAAGGGGTGATGTTGACGCATTACAACATCGTCAACAACGCCCACCAAGTGGCGCAATGCATGGGACTTGGCGAAGGCGATCGATTGTGCATTCCGGTGCCGTTTTTCCATTGCTTCGGCTGCGTCATGAGCACGCTTGCATGCGTGACGGTCGGGGCGACGATGGTGCCGGTTGTGGAGTTCCATCCGAAGCGGGTTCTCGAGACGGTGGAAGCGGAGCGGTGCACGGCGCTTCACGGCGTGCCGACGATGTTCATCGCCGAGCTCAACGACCCGGATTTTGCCAAATACGATTTGTCGTCGCTGCGCACGGGCATTATGGCTGGCTCCCCTTGCCCGGTCGAAGTGATGAAGGCGGTCATCGAGAAAATGGGGATGAAAGACATTACGATCGCCTACGGGCAGACGGAAGCGTCCCCAGTCATCACGCAAACGCGCACCGACGATCCGCTTGAGCTGCGTGTCGAAACGGTTGGCCGCGCCTTGCCGGGCGTCGAGGTGAAAATCGTCGAGCCGGGAACGAACAAGGAAGTGCCGCCCGGTGTGCAAGGGGAGCTGTGCACGCGCGGCTATCATGTCATGAAAGGGTATTACAACAACCCGGAAGCGACAAATGAAGCGATCGACCAAGACGGCTGGCTGCATACCGGCGATTTGGCGACGATGGATGAAAACGGTTACTTCCGCATCACCGGCCGTCTGAAAGATATGATCATCCGCGGCGGCGAAAACATTTATCCGCGTGAAATCGAAGAGTTTTTATACAAACATCCGAAAATTTTGGACGTCCAAGTCGTTGGCGTGCCGGATGAGGTATACGGTGAAGAAGTGATGGCGTGGATCATCTTAAAAGACGGCGAAACGGCGACGGCTGAGGAGATTCGCGAGTTTTGCCGCGGCCACATTTCCCGGCATAAAATCCCGCGTTATATCGAATTTACCGACTCGTACCCGATGACGGCATCTGGGAAAATTCAGAAATTCAAATTGCGGGAAATGGCGAAACAGCGCCTCGGCTTGACGACGTAAACCGCCGTGCCGGGCGGTTTCGTCCGCCCGGCGGCATTCTCAGTTTTCGTGAAAGGGTGAGACGATGTTTTCGAAAGTATTGATTGCCAACCGCGGCGAAATCGCCGTCCGCATCATCCGCACGTGCCAAAAGCTCGGCATCCGGACCGTCGCCGTCTATTCCGAAGCGGATGCGGATTCGCTCCACGTCTCGCTCGCGGATGAGGCGTATTTGATCGGCAAGCCGCGCGTCGCGGAAAGCTATTTAAATATCGAAAAAATCATAGAGGTTGCCAAAACGGCGAAAGCGGAGGCGATCCATCCCGGCTACGGGCTGTTGTCGGAAAATCCAGCGTTTGCCCGCCGCTGCGAGGAAGAAGGAATCGTCTTCATCGGTCCGAAGGCGGACGTCATCGCGGCGATGGGCAGCAAAATCGAAGCGCGGCGGACGATGGAACAAGCCGGCGTGCCGATCGTCCCAGGCGTCTCCTTTGCGCTTGATAGCGCCGATGAAGCGGCCAAAGCGGCGGCTTCGATTGGGTATCCAGTCATGCTGAAGGCGTCAGCCGGCGGCGGCGGCATCGGCATGCATATCGCCCGCGACGAAGCCGAGCTGCGCCAAGCGTTTGAAGGGAGCCAAAAACGGGCGGCTTCGTTTTTCGGCGACGGGACGATGTATATCGAAAAATATATCGATCGCCCGCGCCATATTGAAATTCAGCTGCTCGCTGATTCCTACGGCAACTGCGTCTACTTGTGGGAGCGCGAGTGTTCGATCCAGCGCCGCCATCAAAAGGTGGTCGAAGAGGCGCCGTCGCCGTTTTTGGATGAAGAGACGCGGCGGAAGATGGGGGAGGCGGCGGTGCGGGCTGCGCGTTACATCGGTTATGCAAATGCCGGTACCATTGAATTTCTCGTCGATGAACAGAAAAATTTTTATTTTCTTGAGATGAACACTCGGCTGCAAGTCGAGCACCCGGTGACAGAAGAAATCACCGGCATCGACATCGTCGAAGAGCAGCTGCGCATCGCCGCCGGCGAGCCGCTCCGCTATAAACAAGAAGAGATTCGCCGCGACGGTCACGCCATTGAAGTGCGCATTTATGCCGAAGACCCGAACACGTTTTACCCGTCGCCCGGCCGCATTACGGCGTTTTCCGCCCCACAAGGCGAATGGATTCGTCATGAAACGGCGGTTCAAAGCGGCGCCGCGGTTACGCCGTTTTATGATCCGATGATCGCCAAACTAATCGCCAAAGGACCGGATCGGCAAACGGCGATTGAACGCTTGCTCGAAGCGCTTCGACACTATCGCGTGGAAGGGATTAAAACGAACATTCCGCTGCTTGAGGCCGTGTTGTCCCATCCGGCGTTTCAAGCGGGGGATACGACGACCGATTTCCTTTCGAAGCATTGGAAGCCAGCAAAAGCAAAATGAAGCAGAAACGGAGGAAGACACGATGACCCAAGTAACGGCAACAATGGCTGGAAGTGTATGGAAATTATTGGTGGCTGTCGGGGATCATGTAGAAGAAGGCCAAGATGTCATCATTTTAGAATCGATGAAAATGGAGATTCCGATTGCGGCTGAGGCGTCCGGCGTCGTGAAGCACATCCACGTGCAGGAAGGAGATTTCGTAAACGAAGGCGACGTGCTTGTCGAGATTGAGTAAAAAGGGGGAGCAGAGCATGAGCCGATGGCCGGCAAAGGTGACGATCAAAGAAGTCGGCCCGCGCGACGGCCTGCAAAACGAAGCAGCGCCGATCGCGACCGCCGATAAAATCGCGTGGATCAACTTATTGTCCGAAACGGGGCTGTCGTACATTGAGGTGACTTCCTTCGTCCATCCGAAATGGATCCCGCAGCTCGCCGATGCCGCTGAGGTCGCAGCCGGCATCGGCCGAAAAGCCGGCGTCACGTATGCGGCGCTCGTGCCGAACGAAAGAGGGCTTGAGCGGGCGTTGGCCGCGGGGATTGACGAAGTCGGCGTCTTTATGTCAGCGAGCGAAACGCACAACCAAAAAAATATTAACAAAACGATCGCTGCCACATTTCCGGTGCTGGAAGCGGTCGTGCAAACGGCAAAACAAGCAGGCAAAACGGTGCGCGGCTACGTTTCCACCGTCTTTGGCTGCCCGTATGAAGGGGCAGTTGCCGTCGATCAAGTGCTGATGGTGGCGGATCGGTTGTTGGCGATGGGGGTTGACGAACTGTCGCTTGGCGATACGATCGGCGTCGCGACGCCCAAGCAAGTGGAGGACGTGCTTGCTGAGGTGCTTCGCCGCTTTCCGGCCGGACGGATTGCCATGCATTTCCATGATACAAGAGGAACGGCGCTTGCCAACATTTTGGTGTCGATGGAGATGGGCATTACGACGTTTGACAGCTCGCTTGGCGGCCTTGGCGGCTGTCCGTACGCTCCCGGAGCGTCGGGAAACGTCGCCACTGATGATTTAGTATATATGCTTCACGGCATGGGGATTGAAACCGGCATCGATGTCGAGCAGCTGACGAAAGCGGCGTTGTTTATCCGCGACAAAATCGGCCGCCCGCTTTCGAGCCGGTATTTGCAAACGGTTGGATCATAAGGGGGGGAGAAAACGTGAGCGCACTTGTATCGTTTGAAACACAAGAAAACGGCATCGCCATTGTGACATTAAACCGCCCGGAAGCAGCCAACGCGCTTTCTAGAGCGCTTTTGTTGGAGCTTGGTGCGCTTTTGCAAGAAATCAAATTTCAAAAAGACGTGCGCGTCGTCATTTTGACCGGGGCCGGAGACAAAGTGTTTTGCGCCGGAGCCGATTTGAAAGAGCGGGCAGGGATGAACGAAACCGAAGTCCGTCAGGCCGTCGCTTTAATCAGCAAAACGATCAACGAGGTCGAGAAAGTGCCGCAGCCGGTCATTGCCGCGTTAAACGGCTCGGCCTTTGGCGGGGGGCTTGAGCTGGCGCTCGCCTGCGACATCCGGTTTGCCGCCGACGATATCCAGCTCGGGCTGACGGAAACGTCGCTCGGCATCATTCCGGGAGCGGGGGGGACGCAGCGGCTGCCGCGCCTTGTCGGCCTCGGCAAAGCGAAAGAGTTGATTTTTGCCGCCAAACGGATTACAGCGCAGGAAGCCGAGCGAATCGGCCTTGTCGAATACGCCGTGCCGCGCGCCGAGCTGATGGAGCGTGCGCTTTGTCTCGCGCAGCAAATCGCTGACAATGCGCCGATAGCCGTCCGTCAGGCGAAACGGGCGATCCAAAGCGTATTCAACGTTGATTTGGAGACGGGCCTCGCGATTGAGCAGCTCGCCTATGAGGCGACCATTCCGACGAAAGACCGGTTGGAAGGATTGCAGGCGTTTAAAGAAAAGCGGAAGCCGGTGTACAAAGGCGAGTAAGCCCGCTTGGACAAGGAGGGGGCGGTTTGGAAGGAGGAAGCCGCACGGAGCGCTTGCGCCGCATCGGCCTTTTCACAGCGATAAATAAAACACGGCATCCAACCTTGCTCCAGCCGAACAAGCGGGATGGAACAGCAAGATCTATCAAAACAAGGAGGGGAAACAAAGAGATGAAGGAAACAGCCAATCAGCAAGACACGCTCGCAGCGGAGCTGGAGAAAAGAGCGGCGGAAATCAAGAAAGGCGGGGCGCCAAAATATCATGAAAAAAATGCGGCCCAAGGGAAATTGTTTGTCCGCGAGCGGCTGAATTTGCTGCTTGACGATGGCTTGGAAGTGGAAGACGGCTTGTTTGCCAACTGTTTGGCGGATGGCCTGCCGGCTGACGGGGTGGTGACCGGGATCGGCAAAATCAACGGCCGCACCGTCTGCGTGATGGCGAACGATTCGACGGTCAAAGCCGGCTCATGGGGAGCGCGCACCGTCGAAAAAATCATCCGCATTCAAGAGACAGCGGAAAAACTGCGCTGCCCGATCATTTATTTGGTGGACTCGGCCGGCGCCCGCATTACGGACCAACTCGAAATGTTTCCCGGCCGGCGCGGGGCAGGGCGCATTTTTTACAATGAGGTGAAGCTGTCCGGCAAAGTGCCGCAAGTGTGCCTGTTGTTTGGCCCGTCAGCAGCCGGCGGCGCTTATATTCCGGCGTTTTGCGACATCGTCATCATGGTCGAGGGCAACGCCTCGATGTACTTGGGCTCGCCGCGCATGGCGGAAATGGTGATTGGGGAAAAAGTCACGCTCGAAGAGATGGGCGGCGCTCGCATGCATTGCACCGTCTCCGGCTGCGGCGACGTGCTCGTGAAAACCGAAGAAGAAGCGATTGCCTATGCGCGCCGTTATTTGTCATATTTTCCGTCCCATTACGGCGAAAAACCGCCGGTGGTCGAGGCGAAGCCGCCGAAATCGTTCGACAAAACGATCGAAGACATTTTGCCGGAAAACCAAAATGCGCCGTTCAACATGTATGATTTGATTGAGCGAATCATTGACGAAGGATCGTTTTGCGAAATCAAAAAACTGTTTGCGCCGGAAATCATTACGGGACTGGCGCGCCTTAACGGCCAGCCGATCGGCATCATCGCCAACCAGCCGCGCGTCAAAGGCGGCGTATTGTTCCACGATTCGGCTGATAAAGCGGCGAAATTCATCACGCTTTGCGACGCGTTCCATATCCCGCTTCTGTTTTTGGCCGACGTCCCTGGCTTTATGATCGGCACGAAGGTCGAGCGGGCCGGCATCATCCGCCATGGGGCGAAAATGATCGCCGCCATGGCGGAAGCCACCGTACCGAAGATCTCGGTCATCGTCCGCAAAGCGTACGGCGCCGGGTTGTATGCCATGGCCGGCCCGGCGTTTGAACCGGACTGCTGCCTCGCGCTTCCGAACGCGCAAATCGCCGTCATGGGGCCGGAGGCGGCCGTCAACGCCGTTTATGCGAACAAAATCGCCGAGCTGCCGCCGGAAGAGCGGCCGGCGTTTGTCGAACAAAAACGCGAGGAATACCGGCGCGACATCGATATCTACCGGCTCGCTTCTGAATTGGTCGTTGATGGCATCGTCGCGCCGAACGACTTGCGCGACGAACTCATCCGGCGGTTTGCCGCGTATATGTCCAAATATATGGTCTTTTCCGAGCGGAAACACGGGGTGTATCCGGTTTGAAAAAACTGGATAAACGTCCCCCTTGTCAAACGAAGAAAGATTGTGTATGATAATAATCACCAATCCGCTGCTGCGTTGTGCGTTGTAGAATGAAGTTTCAACCGATGGCAATCAAAAGGGAGTTCTACATTGAAGCGGGAATGTCATGCCCCTTATTCGTCTGCGGGGACGACAGGAACGCTTCTGCGAACACCCACCTGGTGGAGCGTGGTTGAGAAACTGCATTCAGCCAACGGCAACAGCGGCGCGGATTCACGAATGAGGAGTTGGCAAAAGAGTCCAACTGGATGCAAAACATCCGGTTGGACTCTTTTTCGTTGCGTATGTTTTCTCAAAAAGACATGAAACAATATAGTTGATTTTCCCTGTTTTCATGTTATAATCATATTTCGTGCAGGAATAATTCGTATTGAAACTATTCCAACAAGAAAGATGAGGCAAGGAGGGGGGATGAATGGAAGGGATCAGCCGGGACATCATGTACGCTGTCTTCCGGACGCAAAAGGCGCTTTATCGCCTCATCCGCGAGGACGCCGCCCGCGTCGGGGTGACAGAGGTGCAGCTGATCGTCTTATATACGCTGCTGAAAAAAGAGCATATTCGCCTGAATGACTTGGCGGAAAAATTAAACTTAAGCAACAGCAATGTCAGCGGCACGGTTGACCGGCTCGTCGGCGCCGGCCTTGTTGTCCGAGAGCCGTCGAAGCAAGATCGGCGCGCGGTCATTTTGAGTTTGACGGAAAAAGGAAAAGAGACGGTGTCGGAAGCGTTTGGCGAGCAGTCGGTGCTGCGCCGGCGGCTTGGCCGCATTCAAGAACTCGTCTCTCCAGAGGAGATTGAACAGTTTTTGCATCTTCATGAAAAAATTAAAGCGATTTTACTCGGGGAGGAATAGACGGTGAACGTGAAACGATTGGTTGCGCTGAACATCATTGTGCTCATTTTGCTTGTCGGTGGAGGCTTTGCCGCCTACTACTATGTGAATGAAGCAACGAACTACATTAAAACGGACAACGCCCGCATCGACGGCCAGGTCATCTCCGTCGCTGCGCCGCTGTCCGGGAAGCTGACATCCTGGCGGGGCGACACGGGAAAAACCTTCTCAGCTGGGGAAGAAATCGGCGAGGTGTTTGACGGCAAAACAACGATTCCGGTGACAGTGCCGCATCGGATGACGATCGTGCAGCAAAACGCAGTCAAGGACTCGTTTGTCGCCGCGGGGATGCCGCTGGCCCGCGGGTTTGATTTGAACGATTTGTGGGTGACGGCGAATATTGAAGAGACGGATATTGAAGACGTGAAAATCGGGCAAGACGTCGATATTTATGTCGATGCGTATCCGGATCGCAAATTCAGCGGCAAAGTCGAAAAAATCGGCAACGCGACAGCGAATACGTTCAGCCTGTTGCCAAGTTCCAATGCGACCGGCAACTACACGAAAGTGACCCAAGTGATTCCCGTTACGATTTCCATTGACAATTACAGCGGAGCCGGACTTGTGCCGGGCATGAACGTCACCGTCCGCATCCATAAGTAGGTGATTGAGGATGACAGCATTTGTCATTGGTTATATTGTGTTTGCCGTTTTGGTCTTGGCGGCGGTCAACATCGCGCTGCGCCGCCGCAAGCCGGCTTCAGCCGCGGTGAAGGCGGCAGATGAAGCGGCGGAAGCCAACGCTCAACCGTTAGCGGAAACGAAAGCAGAGCCGTCGACAGGAACGGATGGGCGTCCGGCCGCTCCAGCCGGTCAAGGCGGCCTTGGGGATATCGGCAGCCGCGGCAAGGTTGTGGCGACGGTCATGCTTGGTGCGTTTGTCGCCATTTTGAATCAAACGTTGATCAACGTCGCCTTGCCGCATATGATGCAAGATTTCAACGTGGAAACGTCGACGATTCAATGGCTCGTGACCGGCTATATGCTCGTCAACGGAGTGCTCATCCCGATCAGCCCGTTTTTAATCGCCAAGTTTCCAGCGAAACGGTTGTTTTTATCGGGCATGTCGTTTTTCGCCATCGGCGCGTTTGNCTGCTCGATCGCTCCGTCGTTTGCCGTCATGCTCACGGGGCGGTTGACACAAGCGGTCGGGGCCGGCATTATTATGCAGCTGATGATGGTCATTATGTTGTCGATTTTCCCGCCGGAACGCCGCGGGGTGGCCATGGGAACGGTCGGAATCGCCATGATGTTTGCGCCGGCGGTCGGGCCGACGCTGTCTGGCTGGATCGTTGAACATTATACATGGCGGCTGTTGTTTTACGTCGTGTTGCCGATCGCGATTTTAGACATTGTGCTTGCCTCCGTCTGGCTGAAACATACGCCGCGTAAAGGCAATCCAGTGCTGGACGTGCAAGGGGCGGTCTACTCTACGATCGGGTTTGGCGGCGTTCTGTATGGCTTCAGCGAGGCCGGAAGCAAAGGATGGGGCGAGACGGAAGTGGTTGTTTCGCTTGTCATCGGCGCCTTGTTCCTCATCATGTTCACATGGCGTTCGCTGCGCTCGGAGCATCCGGTGCTCAATTTCCGTGTGTTCCGCTACCCAGTGTTTACGTTGGCGACCGTCATCGGTTCGGTCATTAACATGGCGATGTTTGCCGCCATGGTCTTGCTTCCGGTGTATTTGCAAAACTTGCGCGGCTTTACGCCGCTCGATGCCGGTTTGCTGTTGCTGCCGGGGGCGATCGTCATGGCGGTGATGTCGCCGATCTCTGGTTGGGTGTTTGACCGCATCGGCGCGCGGATGCTCGCTATCGTTGGCTTGATCATCACCGCCGTGACGACGTGGGAATTCAGCAAGCTGACGATGGATACGCCATACAGCCAGTTGATTTGGCTTTACATTTTCCGCATGTTCGGCATGTCGATGCTCGGGATGCCGATTATGACCGAAGGGTTAAACGCCTTGCCGCGCCATCTGTACAGCCACGGCACGGCGATGTCGAATACGATTCGCCAAGTGGCTGCTTCGCTCGGGACGGCGTTTTTGGTGACGATCATGTCCAACCGGACGAAATTCCATGTGGAAGCTTATCGCAATGAAATGACGGAAAACAATCCGTTGTTCATGAGCCTTGTCGGCCAACTGAAACAGGCCATCCCAAGTGATGAGGCGATCGCTCAGCTGTTGTATGGACTTGTGCAGCAACAGTCAACGGTCGAGGGGATCAACGACGCCTTTTTCGTCGCCACCGGCTTGACGGTATTGGCGTTAATGATGGCGTTTTTCTTAAAGGGAAAAAAGCATAAATCGCCATCAGCGTAAACAAAGGAAGCGGCGCAGAAGCCTAACGGGTTCGGTTGTTGAGTACAAAATTAAAAAAAGTAATACAAAAGGGAGTCCAATTCGCATATGAAATGGACTCCCTTTTGTTTCTTGATATATCAATGTTTTATTTAATTTATGACCATTAATCGCATTATAATTAGCATCTTAATTAGCAAGTGACTGCTGACCAACAGACAGTATTCCAAATATGTGTTAAAATTGATGCTAATTGGACATACTAAATGTATGACGATTTTTATTGCGAGGTGTAAATAAAATGAAGTTTATTAAGCCCAAAAATAACAATGCGAGTCGTGTTGATTGGCTTATTTCTGAGCGAGTAAGAGCGATTATAAAAACCTATTCAGAATACACTGAGTACACGGAAAGCGAAGTTGTTGATACATTTCTTCTCAACTTGTTAGAAGATAAAGATTTCATCAAATGGATTAGCAAAAAACGAAATAACAAAAGAATTGTAAAACAACTGGAAATCGAATATTTATTGGAGAGCGATAACTTTGGCTAAATTAAAGAGATTGGCTACCAAAGAAGATAATCTTGTGAATGTACATTCCCCTGTTTCGATGGCAGAAACAGCAGAAAGAACAAAAGATTACGAATTGTTAACACCAAAGCAGTTCGGAACTAAATACAAAGATTTACTGTTCAAACCAACTGAATTCACTTGGAACGGAAACATCTACAAAATTCAATACAATCATTGTTCCAATCCGTATTGTAAGTGGCACGGTCTTCCTCAAGAAAGATTTGAAACAAAAGGGAAACCAAGTCGGTATAAATTATCAGGAACTGGAACGGACAAAACCATTAAATGCAATCCAGACCCAATTAATCTAACAAAAGGAGCTACTTTGGACTGCCACGCCATAACACTATCGAATTGGTCTATCGCACAAGAAATTGAACGATTAATCAGAATCAACAGTATCCAAGATGTTGAACCCGATTATCAATTTCATAAAGATTGTTGTATTGCGGAAGATTGTACGCCTTTTAACGAACCAAAGGCATTCTATAAACGTGGAAAAAGCACAGGTAAATCACAAAGATGGCAATGTAAGACGTGCAAGAAGTTTACCAATGTATTACCTAACCGTAAGCAATCTATCACATACAATCAAAAACGAAGTGATATTCTTCTTTGGTTTACAAAGTTATTGTTAAGTCGGGTTCCGATTACCAGAACTTGCGAACTTTTGGAAATTGGGAGAGGTACCTATTACGATAAATTAGAATTTGTTTATCGAAGATGTTTGGAGTTTTTGGAACGGCACGAAACAAAACCGCTTCAAAATATGCAGTTTAAAGAAATATGGCTCAATACCGATAAAATGACCTATTTCCTCAACAATGTTCGGAAAAAAGGAATGGGTGGCAGCCAGTATGATGATTTAGAGGAAAGTCAATTCCCAACCAATGTGGTGATTACTGCCGATTTATTCTCAAGGTATGTGTTCCGAAGCGATGTGGCATTTGATTGGGATATTTCATTGAGGGATATTGCCCTTGATACCGTTCTTTTAAAAGAAGACCACCTAAATGAATTTGCCAAGAAACACGCTCGCATTCCGAAATATTCTCATTATCCGATGCCTCCGTCTAAAAATGACACACAAACTTATGTCGAGTATCAAGCCGAATTAGATAAAATTGAACACAGAGCCAAGTATATTGATGGATTACACATTAATTCAACTTATACAACGATTGCTCATTATTGGCTTATTAAACAGCTTGTAAAGGCTTCAGAGTGGCGTTTTGTGACAGATAAAGACAATTCATTGATGACTTCCCTTTATCGTGTATTTGCCAAAGAAATTCGCTTATCTGATGC
The DNA here is from genome assembly GCF_001026865.1 of Geobacillus sp. ZGt-1. Lineage (NCBI taxonomy): Bacteria > Bacillati > Bacillota > Bacilli > Caryophanales > Anoxybacillaceae > Geobacillus > Geobacillus sp. ZGt-1. Next base: position 117,980 of record NZ_LDPD01000016.1, read on the forward strand.
CCACCATTTTCTTTGTCAAACGGATAAAACAAAATCTCGGAAACAAGCTCGTGAGGAATTTGTTCAAGCAAGAGTGGATTTAATCAACTGGGGAATTAACTCTGGTTATGATACAAAGTCTTTGCGAAAATTGGCTTTTCTAAAACTGGAAGAATTATTTCATACACACCAATTTCATAAAAAAGTCATTTCAGATGGCAGCAGTCATTATGAATACGCTGATAATCCGATTGAACATCCGCTTGCGACAATTGACAGAGGATTTCGATGGGTTGATTGTACAACCAATCTTTCATCATTCGAACCGAAGGACATTGCCAATCTTGTTTTAAATGTGAATGACAACGCCACGAATACCTTTATCCAGCACATTCGAAGACGGCTATCTATTTTAGAAAGACCATTGACAACAGCTCGTGGTGACGGAAAAAGCTATATCTATTCAAACTTTAACCCAAAGTATGCTCAAATGGCTCTTACCATACTTCGGACTTACTACAATTTTTGTTTAGCATACAAAACAAAAGAGACAGTAGGAACACCTGCTCAACGATTAGGCATTGCAAAAAAACGATTTGATTTAAAAGAAATA
>NZ_LDPD01000016.1:119481-120688 GCF_001026865.1 Geobacillus sp. ZGt-1
TTAAGTGGGGGTAGTTCACGCCATATGGACAACAATGTTCTTGCTCCCTTTTTGCACACATATACATCATAAAGACAAGCGGATGACAAAAGAGGGGGGGGAGCGCCATGGCGCATTTCGGCTCGAAAGGATGGCTTGTGGCTGAGTTGAAAAAGGCGGGCATCGCCCGTCATCCGGTTGGACGGAAAAAAATTGAAACGTACAAGGCGGCGGAGCTGTACGGGCTGTACCGAAAATATGTGCAGAAAACATGCTGAACCGGATGAAGCGATCCGGCTTCTTTTTTGAGGTACAATAGTTATAAGGAAAGGCCGTGAAGCCTTGATATGTCAACATTTCTAGTGGGAGGAGGGAGGGCGCGCCTCTTTGGCCAGGAAAGCGATGAAGAAAAAACGGTTTACTGTAGCGGAAGGGGAAACGATCGCCGCCTGTTTAGCGCGAATGAAACAGGAAGGCTACCGCCCTGTCCGCCGCATCGAGCAGCCAATTTTCCGCGAAGTGGAAACGAACGGCGAAACGATGGTTGAGCCGTGCGGGCGCATCATCGAATTTGAGGGGGTGCGCGATGAGCCGTAGCAACAGGTCGTTAGCACGGTTGCCCGCCGCCGCCAACGATTTGAGGCGTCGGCCATAGCGGCAAATGGCGAATGGGACGTTGCAGCCGGTTGTCCGGGTCGCTACAATAAAGAAGGGGAAAAATATAAAGAGAAGGAGATGACGCCATGATTCATCACACATGGGCGACCCGGCCGACGATCAAAAAAGTAAAGTGCGTTCACACGAACGCGGAAAAGTACATGGTCAGCAATGTATTGACGCCGGGCAAAGTATATGAAGTAAAAAACGAAACCGACGAGTTTTATTTTGTCATTGACAACAGCGGAAAAGTCGGCGGGTTTTACAAAGATTATTTTGAGGAAGTCAAATGATCGCGCCAATCACCAAGAAAAAACGGATGTCCAAAACAGGGCATCCGTTTTTTCGTTCAGCCGACGGCGCTTTGTTCTGCCGTCGGCGGTCCCACCCGACTTGCCGGCAACGTGATCGTCAACGTCGTCCCTTTTTGTACGGCGCTTTCGATCGTCCACGTTCCTCCCATTTGTTCGATGATTTTGACGGCGACCATCGCACCAAGCCCAGTGCCTTTTTCTTTTGTGCTGAAGTATGGCTCGCCGAAGCGGCGCACTTGTTCTTTCGTCATGCCAAC
>NZ_LDPD01000016.1:121700-130448 GCF_001026865.1 Geobacillus sp. ZGt-1
CTTTCGTCATGCCAACGCCGTTGTCGGAAATGGTAATGACGACTGATGCCCCCCGGTTCTCAGCCGCGACATGAAGCGTGCCGCCGTTTGGCATCGCCTCAATGCTGTTTTTCAACAAGTTGAGAAAACACTGTTGGAAATATTGTACGTTTCCGATGACGATGCCATCTTCGAGGGAAGAGGATACATGGATCGAATGCATATGCGCCATTGGCGTAATCATTTGCAACACTTTCTGAAGCTGGGTGGACACATTAATCGGCTCGGTTTCTTTCGGCGCCGGTTTGGCAAACGTCAAATAGTCGCGGATGATGGCTTCCGCCCGCTCGAGTTCCTCTAAGGCGATGCGAATGTACCGCTCTTCGGTTTCGCGCGGCAGCCGACCCGTTTGCAGCAGCTGGATGAATCCTTTGACGACGGTGAGCGGGTTGCGGATTTCATGGGAAATGCTGGCCGCCATTTGGCTGACGATCTCCATTTTTTCCATCTTCATCAGCTCTGCCCGAGCGAGCTGCGCCTCATGAAGCGTCTCCATCAAATAGACAGCGAACATCATGACGAACGGCGGCATCATAATAAAATACACGATATATGGCTTCGTTACCGGAAAATCAGCAACAATCACGGCGACAAATGTCGTCAGCACCGCGAGCAAAAACGTCAGCCACAGCGCAGTCAGCAGCTTGCCGGACCGGGGCAGTTTCCGAAACAGCGGGGCGGCGGCGGCCGCTGCCGCGAACATAATGGCATAGACGACCACTGTAAGTGGCTGAAAACCGTACAATATGGTGCGCGCACCCATCAAGAAAACAAACAGCACCGCCCCAACTGCGCCGCCGCCATACAATGTTCCAAGCAAAAACGGAATTTGCCGGAAATCATGGACGCACAGCGGATCCATGTAAATCGGAAATTTCATGCACAACACGGCCGCCAACGCCAAACAAACCCCAAGCAGCGCCCGGCCATAGAGCGGGCGCTGCCGGATCGCTCGACTATGGTCATAAATAAAGGAAAAGGCAAAGATCGTGACCAAAATATAAAATAAGTTGTTCAAGACGTGCTGGTTAATGTATAAACCGGCCATACGAAAAATCTCCTAACTGAATAGACATCATCACCTTTCATTATAGCGGAAAGAGATTGAAAGAAAAATATGCATTGGCTATGTCCGGTCTTTCAGCAGCCAAACCGCCAAGGCGCCAAGGAGCGGCAGCGAGCGTAAACGAAGCCGCCGTCGAGCGCAAAATCGGAAAGAGCGCCGGGATGACCGCCTGCATCGCATCGTTCAAAAAGTGGCCGAGGCTGATGCGAACAAAATCGGGTAGACGGTCATGCTGACGGCGCTTGTTCGTTCCGTATGAACCCCCATCGTTCTCCCCCGTTCCAACCATAGATCTTAATATGGCTAAATTATACTTGATCCTTGCCACCAGAGAAAGCCCCATTTCCCAGCGTGAGCGCAGGCAAGAGGGCGCTTCATTTTTGTCTTTTCAATCGCCAGCGCGGTAATTCAGCTTTTCTTTTCCAGATGCACTGATGACGAGCTCGACGTTTACGAATAGCGTGTTGTTATGGAGTGGGATGAGGCCGTTGATCTGATGTTTTTTCCAGAGATCCGGACGCTGGCGATACAGTTGCTCCGCTAGATTCAATATATCGATCTGTTGCTCTTTCCCAAGTTTATATAAGCGGTGGATTTCTTGTTTCACCGTTTGTTCCGCCAGTTTGGTCAGTTGTTTTCGTGAGAGCGGTTCACGCAGTTCGAGGAGATTTCCTTGCGCCTTGACGTTTACAGTAAAAGCATACTTTCCGTTCTTCACGTCGACCGACCACTTCGTTGTTGGATTATGGACGATTAGGGAGGCAACGGTTTTCTCTTTTTGCTTGACATAAATCGGGGTGCGCCGAACGTCCTGCTCCAACCAACGAAGCCCTTGCAAATCGGAACGGCCCTCGCATCCTTGCAGGCGGTAATCGTGAAGAAAACAAATGCCGGATATAGCCAACATTTGTTTTGGCTTCTTATTTTCCACCCAACGATTGTCTTCAATTGTTAAATAAGGGAGTCTAGCTACATCAGCTTTTTCATCCATCGCAGCAATCAATTGGCTGAGACGGATCGGGCGGATAAACGAACTTTGTTGAAAGATTTCTTCCGGATTGGACAACAGCGAATAATACGAGGAAGCGTTCAACAACGGCGTCGCTTCAAACAGCTCGGACAGCGGCTCATCGGTCGCGTACACCCACGCCGTATGGCGAATTTCATTGTAACGGTTCAGCACGTCGATCACATCGGCTACGATGCCTTTTTGCAAGGCCCGTTTCGTAAAGACAATGCTTTTTACATGGCCCCATGACACCCTTTGTTGAATGGAAGGGTAGATTTTGTCGGTCGCGATATTAAACGTTTCGCCAGCGGCTTTGCCGACGGAAATCGCCGCTTTTTCTCTGCCGCCCCCCGCTTCGACTTTGGCAAGGGCGGTGAAATCGATCAATTGCACGTAGGCGATTACTTGGCCATCTTTGTAGTCGATCCCGATTGAATGAATGTAGACAGTGTGATCGATGTTGCGTGTGTCCCAGCAACCGCCAAGCAGCATGATAGAGGCGATGATGGGAATGACTCGCTTCCTCATTTTCGTTCCCTCTCTTTTGCAATGAGATCATTTGGACGGACAATGCGGTCGCGCGTGCGGAACTGCTTCCATGTGCTCGGGATAAACGCTTTCCCGATATCTTTGGACGGCGGCGCCAGCGGCGTCAAGTACGGAATGCCGCAGGTGCGCAAGTTGACTGCATAAGTCAAGATGAAAAACAGCGACAGAATGAAGCCAAACAGGCCAAGAACGGTGGAAGCCGTCAAGACAATAAACCGCAGCAAGGTGACGCTGCCGGCCATGTTTTGGTTGACGAGCGTGAATGTCGAGATGACGGAAATGGCGGCGATGACGAGTGTGGCCGGGGCGGCAAGCCCCGCGTTGATCGCCGCCTGGCCGATGATTAAGCCGCCGACGACGGACAGCGTCTGCCCGATGGCGATTGGCAGACGCATCCCGGCTTCCTTAAACACCTCAAACAAAATCATCATCACAAACATCTCCAGCGGCACTGGAAGCGGCACTCCTTGGCGCGACAAAATGAGCGTCGCCAGCAAGGTGAACGGAAGCTGGTCCGGATGGAAGGAGGTCAAGGCGACCCAGGCGCCCGGCAAATAAATGGCGACCGAAGTGCCGACGAGCCGAAGCAGGCGCTGAAATACGACAAACAAGAAAAACGTGTTGTTATCTTCCGACGTGTTCAGCAAAAACGTTAAATTGCCCGGGCCGATCAAGGCGGTCGGCGCCCCGTCGACCAAGATGATAAAACGGCCGTTGAGGAGCGAATTGACGGCAAAATCGGGCCGCCCGGTATAACCGAACATCGGGAACAAAGAAAACCGGGTGTCAGACAACCACTCCTCAATTTGATTGGTGCTTGTCACCGAGTCGATGTACAAACTGAGCAGACGGCTTCTCACCTCATCGATGATGGTCGTGTTGGCAATATCATCGACATAGAGGAGCCCGACTTTTGTCTGGCTGCGCGTGCCGATGACAAACGGTTCATAGACGAGCCGGTGCGAGCGCAGCCGCTTGCGGATGAGCGCCACGTTTTTGCTGATTTCTTCAATAAATCCATCTTTGGGTCCACGGATCGATACTTCCGTGCTCGGCTCTTCCGGATCGCGGTTTGGCGGGCTGGCGAGCGGCATCGTGTACAAGACATCGGCTTCGTGAAAATAAATGAGCAAATCACCGCTAAACAGCTTGAAGTTGAGATCATCGATCCGCACTTCTTTTCCCATATACTCAAGCGCCGCCGGTTTGCGGGCCTCGATGTCGGCGGCCGAAAAGCATGGATGGTGTTCGCACAGCTCGCGGAACATCGGATAAATGGCCTTTTGCAGCATTTGCGTATCGCACAGTTCTTCACAATAAATAAACAGCAAGTGCACCACAGCCGCCGAGCCGTCAGGCAAAGAGGATGGAATCGCGGCTTCCGTCATGATGACATCCGGGCATTTGGCGTACATCGTGCGCAACGCCTCTTCGGAGATGATGACGGTCTCGAGCCCTGTGTAATCGTCTTTCAACCGCTTGCCTTCGGCGGCGCGCATGGGTCGTTTCATCCTGCCACCCCTCTTTTCTTTTTTCGGTATGCCAACAAAGCGAAACCACTTAACACAACGGACAGCGCAAGACTAAACAGCAGCGATGCCGGCAGCACCCCATGTTTGACAAAATACAAAAACTGTTCATCGCTGACCGGCGCCAGCGCCGCCAATGTGATCGCCAAGTAAAGGACAATGAGCACCCAACGGCGGGTTTGCGGATGGCGGATCGGGAACAGCTCTACAATGAGCGCCATCGACAAGGAGATGCGGATAAAGGCGCCTGATATCCACTGGTAGATCGACATAAAGTCGACATGTTCAATGTACGTCCCTAAACTGACCATCCGCCATTGCTCAAATGCCGGATAGCGAAGGCGCGTCGCCTGCTCGGGGCCAAACTCGGTGATGGCGCCAATCGTCGGCCCGATGCTCAGCCCGGCGGTGAAGAAGGCAATCGCGGCAAGCGCCTTCCATGAAAATGGGCGAGGCAGGCGATGGGAGAGAAACAATAGAACGATCACTTCCACATATCCCGCTCCGGCGTACATCATGCCGTTGAGCACAGGTCCAACACCATGTTCAAGCGTTGGTCTGAGCAGTGAATAATCTTTATGAGGCGTGGTCGAGAGCATAACGAAAAAACCAAACACGATGACGAACGGGCAAATGATCATGGAAGTGTTGGCAATCGAGTCGATGCCTTGGTACGAGTTATAAAAACAAACGGCCACGATGACCAAAATCAGCGCCCATCTCGGCGTCGCCGTCAAATAAGAGGTGGTGGTAAACGTGACCGTATCGTTTAACGTGACAAAACTATGAAGAAGCAAGAATGCGCTGCTGACACCGGCCACCGCATAAGCAGCCGCGCTCGAAAACCGGGCCTTGAGCCAGTCAAACAGCCGCTCGCCGTTCAGTTGTCGGATGGTGAAATAAAGCAGCGGCAGCCAGAGGAGCAAACCTCCCAACGCTCCCAAGGCGGCGATCCACGCATCGCGGTGGGCGGCCTCAAGCATAAAGGGGATGATGATGACATGATTCATCAGCCCGACCGACAGCATGATCATGAATAACAATTGCAGGGCGCTAAGCGGTTGTCCGTTCATCATGAATCCCTTTCTTTCCGTGCAATCTCCAAAGGGCGGGGGATGTAGGGCAAAAGGCTGCTGATTCCAGAAACCTTGCTGAACCGGCTTCTTTTCTGATGAAATGCCGCTGATTGGCTTTCTAAAACGATAGTGTTTCCAGTCCAGGGGAATTTATCCGTTCCAACGGCAAACCAACAGCGAAACTTCTCAGGCGGCAGGGGGCACAATACAGGGAAGAAAGGGCGAACATCAACGGCATGCAAGGGGGGCGCAGCATGAAATGGCTTCATTTGACGATCGGCGTGAAGATTTCCGTCTGCCACCCCACCCGGTGTATGTCCCGGTGACGCTGATCCGGGATGGCCAGCTGTTGGCAGACGAATTAGCGGAGCTTGGGAAAACGGAGCAATGGCTGGCCGCCAAACTGCAAAAACAAGGAATTGCCTCGCCAAAAGACGTGTTGATCGCCGAGTGGCTCGAAGGAGATGGGCTGTTTGTTCAGACGTATCAGCCCGCCGAGCGGCAACGGTCAACGCGGCGGCCGACGGCGTCGGAATGAGAGGAAGAAAGAATCCAGGGATGGATTCTTTCTTTATTTTGGAAAAAACTCTTGCCTTTCTTCTGTTTTATGTGTACTATTAGTTATAGTACGGTTGTGACAATGAGAGGAGGAGGGGAGATGTTTGAGCTTGATATCCGCAGTCGCCAGCCGATTTACGAACAACTGATTGACAAAATGAAAGAAATGATCGTCCGCGAACTATGGCAGCCGCACGATCAGCTGCCATCGGTCAGGACGATGGCGAAACAGCTGATGGTGAATCCGAACACGATTCAAAAAGCGTACCGCGAACTGGAACGCGACGGCTGGATTTATTCGATTCCAGGGAAAGGCAGCTTCGTTGCCCCGCGCTCGAAAGAACCAAACATCGAGGCGATCGCTACGGTCCGTGAGCAGCTTGTCCGCCTTGTCAAGGAAGCACGGTTTTTAGGGGTGACGAATGAGCAGTTATGGCAATGGGTTCGAGAAGGAGAGAAAGAGGGGGAGAATCGTGATTCAACTTGTGGACGTGACGAAAACGTTTGATCGGTTTGCGGCCGTCAAGGGCGCGAACATGATGGTGCCAAAAGGAGCGATTTACGGGCTGCTCGGCCCGAACGGCGCCGGAAAAACGACGCTGCTCAAGATGATGGCCGGCATTCTCCGCCAAGACCGCGGGACGATTACAATTGATGGCGAGGAGTTGTGGGAAAACGTTCAAGTGAAGCAGCGAATTTTATTTTTGCCAGACTTTGTCTACTTTTTTCCGCACGCGACAATTCGGCAAATGGCGGATTTTTACGAGCAACTGTACCCTTCGTTCAGCCGCGGACGGTTTCTGGAATTGCAGTCCGTCTTTGCGCTTGATCCAAACAAAAAGATTCAGCAGTTTTCCAAAGGCATGCAGCGCCAGGCGGCGTTTTGGCTTGCTTTTTCCGTCCGGCCGGACGTGCTTATTATGGATGAGCCGCTTGATGGGCTCGACGTATTCGTCCGTCGCCATGTGAAACAGCTGTTAATCGATGAAGTAGTAGAACGGGAAATGACCGTTGTCATCTCGTCACACAATTTGCGCGAACTCGAAGATTTATGCGGCATGGTCGGACTGATGGCGCACGGTGTGGTGCAGCTCGAGCGCGATTTGGACGAGCTGCGCGCGGGGATGCATAAGCTGCAAGCCGCCTTTCGCGGCGGGTTTCCGAGCGAGTTGGCCGAACGGCTTGACATCGTGCATCGCGAGGAGCGCGGCAGCATCGTTCTTCTTATTGTCCGCGGGGAAAAGCGGCGCATAGAGGAGACGGTCCGCGCATTTCATCCTCTCATCCTTGATGTGCTGCCGCTGTCGCTTGAAGAAATTTTTATGTATGAAATGGGGGGCGATGCTCATGTCCGTGAAACAGTGGTCGGCTAACCGCGCCATGTGGGGGCAAAATCTTCGTCAAATCGGCTGGATTGCCATCATTCACTGGCTGCTATGGCTGGCGGCGATTGTGCTGCCGATGGCGCTCGCGTATTCTCAATATGACCCAAAGGTCGGCAATATTCCGCAATGGTACAGTGTGTATGATATAGCCAATGGAATGGAAGCGCTGTGCGCTTGGCTCGTTCCGATTTTGGCGGCGGCCGGCGTGGTTCGCTATATGCATGAGAAACGGTCGGCTGATTTCATCCATAGCTTGCCCATCCGCCGCACCGAACTGCTTGCCGGGCAGATGCTTATTGGATGGCTCTTTTTGGCGGTTCCGCTCGTGTTGACCGCCTTGGTTGCGATCGGATGTCTGTACGGACTTGATCTCCCGTGGCCGATTGGAGCGGGGGATGTGGGACGATGGCTTGGCGAGACGCTTGTCGTAGAGACGGTGATTTTTGCGCTAGGTGTCATGGTCGGCGTGCTCGTCGGCCAATCGATCGTTCATATTGTGTTAACGAATATTGCTCTCTTTTTTCCGACAGGCATCATGGTGCTGCTGTTTAGCAATTTGCCGTTATGGTTGTATGGATTCCCTGATGGGTACTATTTATCGGGAAATCTGATGGATTGGGCGCTGCCGATTCGTTATGCGATGCTGACGGATCAAGCGATGAGTGCGGGAGAAATCGGGATGTTGCTGCTGTTGTCGCTTCTATTTTTCAGTTTGTCCATTTGGCTGTACGAGCGGCGGCCGACGGAAGCGGCCGGGCAGGCGCTCGCCTTTTCAGTGCTTCGCCCACTGTTTGTGTATGGAGTGGCGTTTTGCATGTGCTTGACCGGCGGGTTCTACTTTGGACAAGTCCAACGGCAGTGGGGATGGATCATCTTTGGGTATGTTGCGTTTTCGCTTATCGGGTATGCCGTTGCGCAAATGGTCGTGATGAAAACATGGCGTGTTTTTCATAAATGGAAAGGGTATATCGCCTTTGCCGCTGTGATGTCGGTCTTATTTTTGACTGTGCGCCTTGATCCGGTTGGATATGTGAGACACGTTCCGAATTTGTCCGATATTGAGAAAGTCTATTTCGGCCAGTCGGTGATGAATTGGCAAAATCCTAACTTGATGGAAAGAGAGTTTGAAGCATTCGATCAGTTTTTGCGCACGAAGGACAACATCAAAGCTGTCAGGGCGCTTCATGCGCAGCTTGTGCACGATCAGCCGCTCCCGTCACGTTTTGGCAACGTCCGGCCGATTGTGATCGGGTATGTGCTCAAAGACGGCACGCGTCTCCTCCGCCGCTACGAAGTGCCGATTGAACCGTACATGCTGTATTTTCAGCGCATCATGGGCTCAAAAGAATATAAGCAGCAATATTATTTGCTGCTTCGCCCAAGCGGCTATGCGCCGATCCGTCAGGTGACGATCCGAAATGTGGAAACCGGGCGGGCAGAGGTTGTGCTTGCCGAGCCGAAGGAGATTGAGTCGTTTGTCCAGGCGCTCAAACAAGATTTGTGGAATGAGCCGGTGGAGGACATCATCGGCGGGGGG
>NZ_LDPD01000016.1:134323-142079 GCF_001026865.1 Geobacillus sp. ZGt-1
TTGGATTCATCTTAGTTATCGCTTCCGGAGTTGTTGATCTCACCCAGCTCCAACCGGTATTAGAGGAAGGGTGGAAACGGGTGTGGAAAACGGTGTTCACGGAAACGTTGTACGTGCCGTTTGGCGAAATGATCGTGTTTACCATGCTGTTTCCATACTTGAATCGTCCGGAAAAAGCGCGGCGGGCCGCCGTTGCCGGGATGGTGTTGACCGGGATCAACCTGGCGATCATTATGGCCGTTAATACGGCCGTCTTGGGAGCTGATGCGGTGTCACGTTCATCGTTTCCGTTGCTCGATACGATCCGCCGCATTCAAGTCGCTCACTTTTTAGAGCGGCTTGATGTCTTTTTTATGGTCGCTCTAGTGATCGGGGGGTTTTTCAAAGTCTCCATCTTTTTTTATGCCGGCGTCGTGGGGGTGGCTCATGTATTCGGGTTTTCGAACCACCAGCGGCTTGTTTATCCGTTTGGGGCGCTTGTCTTATTGTGGTCGGTGGCGATGGCCAGCAACTACTGGGAACATATTCATGAAGGATTAAAGATTGTCACGCTCTATCTGCACATCCCGATGCAAATCATCATTCCGGTGCTCTTGCTTGTGATTGCGGCGATTCGCCGGCGGTTTGGATCATCGGCAAAATAAGAAAAACGGACTAGAAGATTTATGCGGCAGCAAGCAGGAAAAACCGCAAAAAAACACGAATACAACAATAACCTGTTCCTACGAGGAACAATGGGGCGAAAAGTGGTGCTGAACATGCAACCCGAAGGCGGGGTGGAAACAACCCGGCGCCGATGCGCGTTTTTGTTTCGGGAAGCCGGTGTCAGCTGAAGGCTATTGATTTTGATTATAACGAAAAAGGGTTGAACGATGGTGAAGGCGAATGTACAGGCGATCGATCAGCTAGACGCGGAACAGTTGGGCAGCGGCATGGTGATTACCGACCGTCAACTTTCGATTGTTGCGGTCAGCGAACCGACGCCAAGATGGCTCGGATTTGCCAAAAACGAATTAGTCGGGCGGCCGGTCGGCGTTCTGTTTTCAGCCGAATGGTCGGCCGCGTTGTTGGACGGCATCGCCGAGGCGGTAAAAAAGGACGGATGTTGGCAAGGAGAAGCGCGCCATGTGGCGAAAAGCGGGAAAGCATACATGAGCTGGATGAACGTCTATCGGTTGTCAGGCAGCGAGGGAGAATGGCTCGTTTGGCATTTTGTTGAACAAACCGCTATGCCTCCGGCTGATCGACCGACGCCGTCTGAGTTGCTTGAGGTCATTTACGATTCCGCCCCGTTCGCTGTTGTTCCGGTGGCGGCGGACGGAACCGTGCAAGATTGGGGGCTTAGTGCAGAGCGGCTGTTTGGGCGCCGAAAAGAAGAGGCGGTCGGCCGCCCGATATGGTCGCTCTTTCGTTGCGGCAGCCAAACATGGCTTCCGTTTCCTCCCAAAGAGCAGCGATGCGGCGAAGGGATGGTGCAGCGCCGGGACGGCACGTCCGCCAATGTCGCCTATACGGTCATTCCCGTGCTTCAGGCGGACGGATATATCGTCCTTGTCGAAGACGAGACGAAGCAAAAGCAAAAAGAGGCTGAGCGGCGGCGCCAAGTCGAGCTGGCCAAAAAAATTCAGCAAAATTTGCTGACGCCGCTCATTCAAAACGAGGCGGTGACGATGGATGCCGTCTATATTCCATCCGATGATTTGTCAGGCGATATTTACGCTTGCTATCAAATCGACCTGTACCGCTACGGGGTGATCGTCATCGACGTGATGGGCCACGGCATTTCGTCGGCCTTGGTGAGCATGTTGCTCCGCTCGCTTTTGCGCGGGTTGATCGTGCGCGTCATTGACCCGGTCTCGGTGGCGAGCGAGCTGGAGAAGCATGTGCAAACGTTGTTTCCTGATGAGGCCAACAACATCCGCCACCTATTTTCCATGATTTATTTAGTGATTGACACGAAAGAGCGGAAAATTGAATATACCAACGCCGGCCATCCGGCTGGGCTGCTCGTTTTGGACGACGGAAGCGTCCGTGAGTTGGACAAAGGCGGTTTGGCGATCGGCAGCCCATTTTCCTTGCCGTTTGAAAAAGAGGTGATTCATTACGACAAGCGGGCCCGCCTCCTTTTGTATACAGACGGCATTTTAGAGGAGATCGACCCGTCGATTTTGCAAAGCATTGAAAAAATTCGCTTATGTACGCAAATGTGCCGCCATTTGCCGGATAAACGCTTCCTCGAACGTTTAATCAGCCAAGGTCCGCCGCTTGTCAGCCCTTCGGACGACATTTGCTTATTGTCCATCACGGTTCATGGATAGGCGGGACGCTTGGTGGTGTGTGAATGGATCGTGCGCTGCCGGGCGGACGAGGAAGCGGTTTTGGTTTGCCATCTCCTTGCGGAGCAGGCTGCTTCGTTGTTTGCTGTCCGTGATGCGGAATTGTTTGTGTTGGCGGTGCATGAAGCGGTCGTCAATGCCGTTAAAGCTGTTCAACGGGCGGGGATGGAGGCGGGGACGATTTCGCTCTCCTTTTTCGTCACAAGCGCTGATGTGGCCGTGGCGGTTGAAGACGAGGGCGGCGGCGTTCCGGCGGAAGTGATCGAGCAGCTTGATCAAATGACGCTCTCTGATGTATTGCTCGCCGAATCGGGACGAGGGTTGCTATTCATCCGAGAAATTATGGATGACGTTATGTGGGTTGAGCAAAAGGGCGGCCGTCGGATGCTTGTCATGAAAATGAGTCGGAATGCAACATAACTGGCTTTGGTGCAATGATGCACCCATGTGATCGGAACGAATGCGGGTGGTGGCCGAGGGCAAGGCATGGCTGGTCAACGATAGGGGGATACAATGAAACAGCATCGGTTGTCGTTTGAATTGGAAATGGTTGTAGAACGCGCATACGAATGCATCAAGCTAACTGGACGGCTCGCCTATGATACGCAGCTCGCGGCGGAACAAAAGCTGGCGACGGCGGTGGCTGCTGTCAAGCGCCGCCTTGTCGTTGTCGACGTGAGCGGCCTTCGATTTTTGGACAGTACTGGATTAGCGCTCCTTGTCCGCTTTTTTAAGCAAATCGTCAGCGAAAGCCGCGTCATGGCCATCGTCGTCCGGGATAACGCCGCTATAGAAAAGATTTTGCTGATGGCCAAGCTCGACCGGCTGTTGCCGATCGTTGGCGATGAACAACAGCTGTTGTCCCTTGCACCGCCAAGCTCTTTCGACCATATTAGCCAGGAGGCGCTTTATTCGGCATGGCGTCAGCGTTCGTCATAGACATGGCTCTCATGCCGAATCAACTGGAAGGTTTCACATTTCGCTGGCCCAAAAGCGTGTCGTCTATTTTTCCGACTGCTGAAGGCAAGGTGTGATGGAAGACTGAATAACCCCCTGCTTCACAGACCCATGCATGGGTCTGGAAGCGGTGTTGTTCAGTCACCCACCAGTCGGGCATCTCGATCGAAACGACTGAACAGACCAGTTGTTCCCCTATTGCCGCCGATGGCCCCCGAGCGATGAGACATTCGTTCGGGGGTTTTGTTCCTCTTGGCCGGGAGCATCCCTGCTTCTGCAAATGCATTCTCATTGTCAAATAAATATTTCGGGTTTAGAATAAAATTATACACAACGATGAACGGCGGCTGGGCCCCGCGATCGGAATGGAGAGGAGAGTGGCGCAGACATGGGGCGGGTGCTTATCTATTTGCGGCCATACTGGAAGTGGATGGCGTTGGCTTGGTTGTTTATGTTGACCGAGCTCATCATCGAGCTTTGGCAGCCGCTGTTGATGGGGAAAATCATCGACGATGGTGTCATGAAACAGGATGTTGCGGCCATTTTCACGTGGGGAGCAGTGATGCTCGGGGCGTCGCTGTTGGCGTTTGCCTCGGGCATCGCCAACTCATTTGCTGCTGCCTACGTCGGTCAGGAGTACGGATTTGCGCTGCGGACGGCGCTGTTTGCCAAAATCCAATCGTTTTCGCTTGCGCGCATCGAGCAGTTGGCGCCGGCCTCGCTCATCACCCGGATGACGAACGATGTGACCCAAGTGCAAAACATGTTGTTTATGAGTTTGCGCATCGCCTTGCGTGCACCGCTTCTGGTCGTCTTTGGCGTCGCGATGGCGTTTGTCGTCCATGCTCGTCTGGCGTTGGTTTTAGCGGTCGCGGTTCCGCTTTCCGCCGCTTTTTTATTGTGGGTTGTGCAAAGGGCAGCGGCGTCCTTTTCCGCCGTCCAACGGGCGCTCGATCGAGTGAATGGCGTGATGCGTGAAAATTTGGCCGGCATGCGCCTCATCAAAGCATGGATGAGAAAAGAATATGAAGAGGAGCGATTTGCGGCGGCGAACAATGCGCTCATGGAGCGGACGATGGGCGTGCTGCGCCTCATCGAGACGATCAGCCCGGTGTTGTTGGTTTTGATGAACACGGCCATTCTCGCTCTGCTGTTTTTCGGCCGCCTGGATGTTGAGTCCGGGACGGCGAGCGCCGGGCAAGTCGTCGCCGTCGTCAACTACGCGACGCGGGCGACGGCGGCGTTGTCGATGTTTACGTTTATTACCATGGCGTTCTCGCGGGCGCGCGCCTCGGCCGCCCGCCTCGCTGAACTGCTTGAGGTGCCGGAAGAGCGAAGCGGGGAGCACAGAGCCGATGAACCGATCGTCCGGCGCGGGGAAATTCGCTTTGAGCACGTTTCGTTCCGCTATCCAGACAGCGAACTTGACGCGCTTTCTGACGTATCGTTTGTCATCCACGCGCAAGAAACGGCGGCTATTTTAGGGGCGACTGGTTCCGGCAAATCGACGCTTCTTCAGCTCATCCCCCGGCTGTATGAACCAGGCGCCGGGCGCGTGTTGATTGATGGCGTCGATGTGCGCGAGTTTTCCGCCGAACAGCTGCGGACGGCGGTGCGCTTTGTCCCGCAGGAAGTGCTGCTGTTTTCAGGGACGGTCGCGGACAATCTCCGCTTTGGCAACATCACTGCGTCGATGGAAGAACTTGTGCAAGCGGCTCGCGATGCACAAATTCATGAAACAATCACTCGGTTTCCGGATGGATACGACGCACGGATCGGTCAAAAGGGCGTCAATTTATCAGGCGGGCAAAAGCAGCGGCTGTCGATCGCCCGCGCCTTGGTTGGGCAACCGCGCGTTTTGCTTTTGGATGACAGCACAAGCGCGCTCGATGCAGAGACGGAAGCAAAGCTGCTCGCAGCGTTGCGGCGGTATGCGTGCACGACGGTGATGGTGACGCAAAAGGTGAGCACAGCGATGGCGGCGGATACCATTTTGCTTTTGGAAGACGGCCGCCTGATCGCGCAAGGAAGCCATGAACAACTGCTGGCGGCAAGCGAACTGTATCGACGCATCGTCGCCACGCAGGAAGGAAAGAAGGGATCGGTGGATGTCACTACGGCATAGCCCGCACGGAGCGCGTGTTGGCGCAAGTCCGCAGCGGGCAAAAAACAGCGTCGGCACCTTGCGGCGGCTCTGGGCATTTATCGCTCCGCAAAAGCGAAAGCTGTTTGCGGCTATGGCCATGGTTGTCGTCAGCTCAGCGCTGGCGCTCGCCGGTCCGTACGTCATCGGCTGGACGGTCGATGTGTACATCGTCGAGCGGAGGACGGACGGTTTTTTAGCGACGCTCGTTTTGCTTCTTGCCATTTATATGGCCCTTGGCGCGGCGACGTTTTTGCAAAACTATTGGATGATCGATGTCGGCCAGCGGACGGTGCATGCGATCAGAGAGCGGTTGTTTCGCCATTTTCATGAGCTGCCGATTTCGTTTTTTGACCGCCGCCAGCAAGGGGAGCTGATGAGCCGGATTACAAACGACATCGACAATATGAGCCAGACATTTAACAGTACTGTTGTCCAGGTCGTCTCGAGCACGTTGACTTTGATGGGCGCTATAGTGGTCATGCTTTCACAGAGTGTGGTGTTGACGATCGTAACGCTTGTTGTCGTGCCGCTGATGTATGTGGGCATGCGCTGGATCACAAACCGGACGCGGGTGCGTTTCCGTGAGCAGCAACGGGCGCTCGGTGAGATGAACGGCTTTATCGAAGAGGTCATTTCCGGACAGAAAGTCGTGAAGCTGTTTTCCCAAGAAGAGCGGATGGAGTCTGAATTGGCGCGCAAAAACGCCGAGCTGAAACAAGCCGGGTTTTGGGCGCAAACGTATTCCGGCTTCATCCCGAAGCTGATGAACTTTTTAAACAACGTAAGCTTCGCCCTCATCGCTGGCGTCGGCGGATGGCTGGCGGCCAAAGGAGCGATATCGGTCGGGACGATCGTCGTGTTTGTCGAATACGCCCGCCAGTTTACCAGACCGCTTAATGACCTGGCCAACCAATGGAACACGTTGCTGTCGGCGTTGGCTGGCGCTGAACGGGTGTTGGAAATTTTGGATTTGCCGAAAGAAGAGGAAGACGAGCGGGAAGCGGTGGCCTTGGACCGGCTTGATGGACGCATTGAGTTTCGTCAAGTCGTCTTTTCTTACGACAAACAGCGCCCGGCGCTCGACGGCGTCACCTTTTCCATCGCCCCAGGGGAGACGGTCGCGCTTGTCGGCCCAACTGGAGCCGGCAAAACGACCGTATTGCAGCTGTTGACCCGCTTTTACGATCCAGATCGAGGAGTGATTTTGATCGACGGGCGCGACAGCCGGACGATCAAGCGGGCGAGTTTGCGCCGGCATATGGCATTTGTGCTTCAAGATACGTTTTTGTTCGCCGGAACGATCCGCGACAACATTCGTTACGGCCGGCTTGAGGCGACCGATGAAGAAGTCGAGGAGGCGGCGCGCCAGGCGAATGCCCACTCCTTTATTATGAAGCTGCCGGACGGCTATGACACCGTTTTGGCCCCAGGAGGCGGCGGAATCAGCCAAGGGCAGCGGCAGCTGTTGGCCATCGCTCGGGCGATGATCGCCGACCCGGCCATTTTGATTTTGGACGAAGCGACGAGCAACATCGATACGGTGACCGAAGTGCGCATTCAAGAAGCGCTCGCGCGGCTCATGAACGGCCGGACGTGCTTGGTCATCGCCCATCGGTTGAACACGATTCAACATGCCGACCGCATCCTTGTGCTCAACGAAGGCAAAGTGATCGAGCAAGGGACGCATGAAGAGCTGTTGGCCGCAAAAGGATTTTATTTCCAGTTGTATTGCCGCTATTGGAAGCGCAGTGTGCATGCGGCCCGATGAGGAATGCGCCTGCGCGGCGACGCCGCTCTCCCGCTGAACCGAAAACGAGCGCCCCGATCGTTGAACAAAGCCATGTGTCGCGAGGGTCGACGATCAGGGCGCCTTTCTATCGCTATGTGAAACGCCGGCTTGTGTCGGGCGTGTCTTGCCAGCATAGGCTTAAGGACGCGTTCGCTCGGAGAGGCGCTTTTGAAACGCTTCGCGCCAGCTTGCGGATAAGGCCGGATGGCTGGCGATTTGCTTTATGGCGGCGGCATTGTCCCGCTCATGATAGTAAATGTGATTGATATACGCGATGGATAGCGCCCCCGCGCCCCGCTCGACGAGAACGAGCGGCGCGCCTGGAGCGACGACGCCCTCTTTGAGAACGCGAAAGTAAAACCCGCTTTTTCCTGTCTGGCAGACGGCTTTCGGCAAATCGGGCAGCTGATGTTTGAACGCCAATTTGGAGCACGGCTGGCGCGGCTGTGACACTTGTACGAGCGCCGTGCCGGCGGCATACATGTCGCCAAGACACACATCGTCTTCCGTCAAACCGAGAAGCGTCCA
>NZ_LDPD01000016.1:142093-143955 GCF_001026865.1 Geobacillus sp. ZGt-1
CCCCCGCCGTAAACGGGCGGCCGTATCGCTCTTCCCAATAGACGAAATGCTCGGACGGATAGGCGCAAATCGCTTTATCTTCTCCTCCGTGATGGACGAGGTCAGCTTGTCCATCTCCAGCCAAGTTTTGTTTGCCGACCGCAACGGGATGAGCGACCGGCGTTTTGTCAATGCCGGTTGTGATCCACTGGCCGCCGATGTGAATCGTTTTCGGCTTCCCGACATTAATGGAGAGAATCTGCATCGTGTTCACCTCCATACAGCCTCGGCGATGAGCCGGAAGCTTGCGAGTTTATCCTCGAAGTCGTATGTAATCGTCACGAGCATGATTTCCTCTGTTTCATACGCTTCACTCAGCCGGTACAGCTCGTCTTTGACGCGCGCCGGGCTGCCGACGATCATCCGCCGCCGGTTGTCTTCCACCCGTTTGCGCTCATACGGGCTGTATGGATACGCAGCCGCTTTTTCCGGGCTTGGCGTGCCGCTGAACGCCATCCCTTGCTCGATCATAAGAAGCGACAGATCAAGGCTGCCGGCGATCCAGTCCGCTTTTTCATCCGTTTCGGCGCAAATCGCAAACACTGCGACCATTCCGCGCGGCTCGGCCAAATACGGCGATGGAACAAACCGGTCGCGGTACAGCCGCATATAATGTTCGCCGCCTTCCCCGTTGATAAACTGGGCGAACACGTACGGTAGCCCTTTGTCGGCTGCCAGCTTCGCCGTTTCCGAACTGGAGCCGAGCAGCCATAGTTCCGGCGGGGACTGCACGATCGGCGTCGCCTTGACGCCATACAGCGGGTGAACCGGCGGCAAGGCGTCATACAAATAGCCGAGCAAGTCGTCAATTTGCTCCGGGTAGCGGTCGACGGACCGTCGTCTGTCGCCTTGCAGCGCGATCGTCGCTCGCGGCATCCCCCCGGGCGCCCGCCCGACGCCGAGGTCGACGCGGCCGGGGTGGAGTCCGGCAAGTACGTGGAAATTTTCCGCTACCTTGTACGGGCTGTAATGCGGCAGCATCACGCCGCCCGAGCCGATGCGGATCGTCGCTGTTTTCGCCCCGATATGGCCGAGCAGCACTTCCGGCGACGAACCGGCAAGGCTGTTCGTATCGTGGTGTTCTGACACCCAAAACCGCTTATAGCCGAGCTGCTCAACATGCTGGGCGAGCTTGACGGTGTTCTCGAGCGCTTCTTCCGCTGTCATGCCTTCCGCGATCGGCGACTGATCGAGGACGCTCAGTTGCAGCGCCATTGCGATTCCTCCTTCTTCCGCCGCAGCGGTGGGAAAAATGATTAGTTTCTATTATGCGCTGTTTTGTTTCGATTTGTCCATTCATTTGCCCGCCCGTCCGGCAAAAACCGATCCGCCGCCGGCGGATCGGTCAATCCCGTCAAGATGCACGGCAGTTCACAAGCTGACGGACTGCTTTTGTTCGGCCGCCTGGCGGTCGGGTTTGGGGCCGCGCTTAGGGAAGAAGGAATGAAACAGCTGTTTCATGCTGTCAATGATAAATGAACATCGCTCATACAGCGCTTCTTTTAAACTGTCAAGCTGGCGGGTGACTTTGTATTGCGCTGCCTCTTGCGCTTCAAGCCGTTCGATGACCGTCTCGTGGAACACGTGCTGCAGCTCGAGCTGTTCGATCAACTTTTGGTACAGTTTTTCTTGCCCTTCGAGGCGGGCGGCCATTCCTTCGGCGAGCTGCTCGCGTTCGGCCGTCCGCTGTTCGAGCCGGCGCATCGTGTCGCTTTGCACGGTGAGCGCTTCGATGACGGCCTGCTGCGCCGCTTCTTCTTTGGCCAGCTGCTCTTCCCACCGCGATTGCCGCCTTTCCTCCCGCTCCTGCTGGGCGATGACTG
>NZ_LDPD01000016.1:144097-150391 GCF_001026865.1 Geobacillus sp. ZGt-1
CCGGCCAAGGCGGCTTGCCCCGCCTGTGCTTCCATAAGCAGCCGCTCGATGCGGGCGAGCGCTTCCGCCCACTGCCCGCTTTGCGCTTCCTGTTGCTTTTGCCCGGTTTCGGCCGCTTGCTGAAGCGAGGCAACCATGGCGGCCATTTCTTCGTAATAGTTGGTTTGTGCTGCTTGACCAGCGGTCACTGTTTGTTCGAGCTCAGCCAGCGCCTCGGCAAGCTGCCCGCTTTGCCGCGCCCAGCCGGCAGCAAGCGACTGTTCGAGGCGGGCGAACACGTCGGCCATTTGTTCGCGCTGTTCCTCCTGTTTCTTTTGCCCTTCTTCGATGGCGGCCTCAAGCTGGGCGAGCCGTTCCGCCAGCTGATCGAACTGTTGTTTTTGCTGTTCGAGCATTTGTTGAGCGTCCGTGCGGCGGTAATAAAACACCGGGTGGGATGCGGGCGGCGCGGCAGCCGGCCCGTACACGCGCGGGGTCATGTGTTTATTCATATAAATCAACGCGCAAAAGCCTCCTTTCCGTTCGTCTATGTGGCATCATATGCCGAGCTGTGCGGTTCGGTTTGGGCGCCGCATTTGTGGCATCTGGCTGTCTTTTGCTATAATGAAAGAAAATAGCGGAGAAAGGGTGTTGTTGATGCCAGCTGTTGAATCGAACATGTTTCCGCTTGGCAAACAGGCGCCGCCGTTTGCTCTCCCGAACGCCGTCGATGGCCGGCTCGTTCGCCTTGACGATGTAAAATCGGACGTCGCGACGGTCGTGATGTTTATTTGCAACCATTGTCCGTTTGTGAAACATGTCCAGCACGAGCTCGTCCGCTTGGCGAACGATTACATGCCCAAAGGGGTGTCGTTTGTCGCCATCAATTCGAACGACGTTGAACAATATCCGGACGATTCGCCGGAAAACATGAAAAAGGTGGCGGAAGAGCTCGGCTATCCGTTTCCGTATTTGTACGATGAGACGCAAGAGGTGGCGAAAGCGTACGACGCCGCTTGCACCCCGGACTTTTACATTTTCGACCGGGATCTGAAATGCGTCTACCGCGGCCAGTTGGACGACTCGCGCCCGAATAACGGCATCCCGGTCACTGGGGAGTCGATCCGCGCCGCGCTTGACGCTTTGCTCGAGGGCCGGCCGGTCCCAGAAAAGCAAAAGCCGAGCATCGGCTGCAGCATTAAATGGAAACAAGCACTGTAACAATTTGCTTGACTTTTCATTGTGAAGCGGGTATGATGGAGAAAGCATCATTCGTTCGTTGCGGAATCGCCATCGCCGTGCCGTTGGCTTGCGAGTGCAGCCGGCACGGCGTTTTTGTGGCCGCGATCTACTGAACAAATTCACACTGGCGCCGCCTCGGAGCGGCAAGGATGGATGAGAGGAAGGGCTTCCATTGTTTTTGTTTCCTTTCCTTGAGTTTTCATAATCTATGTTATGTAAACAAAAGGAGAACGAGGAGATGGCGGAAGGGCGATATCGGGTGTTTGTGTATGGCACGCTGCTGACTGGCGAAGAAAACCATGAAGTGGTCGCTCCGTACGTTCGCGCTGTATGCTCAGGGAAAGTAAACGGCCGCTTATACAACGTTGGCCCATACCCTGCGCTTGTGCTTGGGGAAGAGGGGGAAGTTGAGGGGGAGTGGCTGACCGTGACAGAAGAAGGGCTCAAGGCGATGGACGAACTGGAAGACTACGTCGAGGGGCGGAGCAACAATGAATATGAGCGGGTGTGGGTTCGCGACGCGTGCAAACCGATCGAAGGGTATGTGTACGTCTATCTGCCGGAAAAAGCGGCTGGTTTTCCGCTTATTCCGTCCGGATCATGGCGGAGGATGAAGAAAACATGACATCAGGAGCGGATGGCTGAAGGAAGCGAAAGAGGCGGCCTCTTTTCGCCTCCTTCTTTTTTTGCATAAATATTCATATCTCCTTAATGTGTTTTGAAAGCGATTGCAAACATTTCCTAATAAAAATACAGAAAAATTATTAAAAAGGTATTGTCAAACCGCCGCTCTTTTTCTATAATAAAATCATGTTAGAAAAATAAACGTGCGAATGTGAGGTAATGTGACATGTCAAAATCGTTCGTTTCCTCCACCCAAACGGGATTGCTTGAACAAATTAAAGAAANGATCCAACAAAAGAACGTTGAACTTCTTCATTTGCAGTTTGTCGACATTGAAGGGATCTTAAAGCACGTGACCGTGACGGCTGAACAGCTTGATGATGTTGTCGAAGGGAAAATCATGTTTGATGGTTCGTCGATCAAAGGCTTCTCGCCGATCAACCGTTCCGACTTGTATCTTCTTCCGGATTTGAATACGTTTGCTGTTTTGCCGTGGACGGTCGAGGAAGGCTATGCGGAAGCGCGCTTTCTCTGCTCGGTGACCAATCCGGACGGCACGCTGTTTGAGGGCGACCCGCGCAACGTGTTGAAAAAAACGGTGGAGCGGGCGGCGGAAAAAGGGTATGCGATCTCGGTCGGCCCAGAGCTGGAGTTTTTCCTGTTCAAAGCCGATGAAAACGGCAATCCGACGCTTGAGCTCCATGATGGCGGCGGTTATTTCGAACCGTCTCCGAAAGACTTGGGCGAACGCGTTCGCCTTGAAATTTACCGCGCCTTAAAAGCGATGGGCTTTACGATTGAAGCGTCGCACCATGAAGTGGCGGAAGGCCAGCATGAGATCAACTTCAAATATGCCGATGCGCTCGGTGCGGCTGACAATGCGACGACGTACAAATGGGTTGTCAAAACGATTGCCAGCAAGTTCGGCCTCCATGCGACGTTTATGCCAAAACCGGTGTTTGGCATCAACGGTTCAGGCATGCATGTCAACATTTCCCTCTTCAAAGATGGGGAAAATGCGTTCTTTGATCCGAACGATGCGAACCAGTTGTCAGAAACAGCGTACCAATTCATCGCGGGCTTGCTGAAAAACGTAAAACACTTCGCGGCGGTTACGAACCCGCTTGTCAACTCGTACAAACGGCTTGTGCCAGGGTATGAAGCGCCTTGCTACATCGCTTGGTCCGCTTCCAACCGTTCGGCGCTCATCCGCATTCCGGCCAAACGCGGCGTCGCGACGCGCGTTGAGCTCCGTTGCCCGGATCCGTCGGCCAATCCGTATTTGGCGTATGCCATCATCGCTGCCGCTGGCCTTGACGGTGTCGAAAAAGGTTTAACCGCTCCGGCGCCGATTGATGAAGACATCTTCCATATGTCGGAAGAACGACGTGCGGAGCTTGGCATTGACAACTTGCCGGAAAACTTGGGCGAGGCCATCGCTGCGTTCGAAAGCGGAGAAATCGGCCGCGCGACGCTTGGCGAGCACGTATTCAACGAATACGTCGCGATGAAAAAAGACGAATGGAACAGCTACCGCACGGCGGTCCACGCTTGGGAAGTCGAGCGGTATCAAGGGAAGTTCTGATCGAAAGCCAGCATCCAAAAGGTGTCCCGTCGCCATATTCGGGGCGCCTTTTTTCTGCAGGCGGCTGTTTGTCTTTATGGACGGCCGCGCGGCGCCTTCCGTCCGTCGGCCGCCAAGCCGTCGGTGTTCGCAACGTCATCTTGCGAGCGGGGACTAAAATAAATGATCGCATTTTTTATTTTTTAAAAATTCATAGTTGACATCTATGAATAATGAGATTTAAATTATAAGTAACGCGCTCAACCATTGCAAACGGAGGGAAACCAATGAAAAAACTGATCGTTTTTGTGTTTGTAGGATTTATCGCCCAGCTGATTGACGGCTCGCTTGGGATGGCGTATGGCGTCACGTCGTCGACGTTGTTATTGACGTTCGGCATTGCTCCGGCCGTCGCCTCGGCGTCCGTTCATTTGGCGGAAGTGGTGACGACGGCGGCATCTGGCGCTTCCCATTGGAAGTTCGGCAACGTCGACCGCCGCATGGCCTTTAGGCTCATCATTCCCGGGTCGGTCGGCGCGTTTGTCGGAGCATGCTTTTTAAGCAACTTGCCGGGAGATTTGATTAAACCATATGTATCCTTGTTTTTGTTGGCGCTTGGCTTTTACATTATTTATCGATTTTTAGTGTTGAACGGCCGCGCGCCGTCGACGCCCGGAAAACAGTGGTCCAATAAGCAGCTCGTCCCTCTCGGATTGGTGGCTGGCTTCCTTGATGCGACCGGCGGTGGAGGATGGGGGCCGATTGCGACGCCGGTGTTGTTGGCCAATAAAAGCATGGAAGCGCGCAAGGTGGTCGGCACCGTCGATACATCCGAATTTGCCGTCGCGCTGTCGGCGACGCTAGGATTCGTCATTTCGCTTGGTTGGGAGCAAGTGAATTGGCACTGGGTGCTGACGCTCATGGCTGGCGGGGTCGTCGCTGCGCCGATCGCCGCTTGGCTTGTGCGCAAACTGCCGTCCCATTTGCTTGGAGTGTTGGTCGGCGGGTTGATTATTTTGACGAACGTCCGCACGCTCCTGCACGCTTGGGAGGCGCCTGCGCCGGTGTATTCGACCGTTTATGGCCTCATCGTCATCGGTTGGGCCGCGGCGGTATGGCTGGCGATCCGAAACGGGCGGAAAGGAAAGGCGACTGGCAGGGAGTTGGCGTCGTAAGCATTAGGGGGCGCTTGGCAAACGACAGTGTCTTTCCGTTGGCGGCAGCGTTGGATGCGATCGGGTTGAGCATCAGGGAGCTTGTTCGTGCTGCGGAGGGCAACGGTCGACAGCGCCTGCCCTCAAAAATAGCGCGCGGAGCAGTTGTTGCCCCGTTGACGACAGTTGAAACGAGAAGGCGGCTCTTGCCCTCTGGGCAGGGGCTGCTTTTTTATCATCCCCTGTAGCGGGAAGCCGGTTTCTATGTTAAAATATTCTGCATCATCAACCAAAGGGGGAGAGGGAATATGGCACAGCCGCTTGATCTCGGCCGCCGCATTTCACTCATCGATTTGTATGATTTGCGCATGCCGCAGCGCACCGGTACATACGTGCTTCACGAAGAGAACTTGGCGATCGTGGAAACAGGGCCAAGCCCGTCGGTGCCGCATTTGCTTGCTGGGTTGAAAGCGCTTCATATTGATCCGTCTGATATTCGCTATATCATCGTCACCCATATTCATTTGGATCATGCGGGCGGCGTGGGGTTGCTTCTTCAGCATTGCCCGAATGCGATGGTTGTCGTCCATCCGAAAGGGAAGCGGCATTTGGCTGATCCATCGCGCCTCATCGCTGGAGCGAAGGCGGTGTACGGCGCGCAGTTTGAGTCGCTCTTTGATCCGATTCTTCCGGTGCCAGAAGAGCGATTGATCGTGAAAGAGGACGGGGAAACGTTGGAGTTGAGTGCGGAGCGGACGCTTGTGTTTTATGATACGCCGGGGCATGCGAACCATCACGTTTCGATTTATGATTCGTACAGCCGCGGCGTGTTCACCGGCGATACGATCGGCGTTTTTTATCCGCAGCTGCAAGAAGCGGGGCTTACGTTTTGCCTGCCTTCAACATCTCCGAACCAATTTGATCCCGAGGCCATGAAGCAGTCGGCGGCAAGACTTGAGGAGCTGAGACCGGAACGCATTTATTTTGGCCATTTTGGCATGCTGGATGACCCGCAGGAGGCGTTCCGCCAGCTTCGCGTTTGGCTGCCGAAGTTCGTGGCGGCGGGAAAAGAAGCGGTCGACCGTCATCCGGAAGCGCCGGCTGCCGAGCAGGCGAAAATGGCAGCGCACCGGTTGCGCGGCGAAGTGATGGCGTTTCTTGATGATCATGGCGCTCCATCTTCGTCGTCGGCGCATGCGGCGATCGAGCTTGATTTGCAAGTGTGCGCGATGGGGTTGATCGATTATTGGCAGAAACAACGGTGATCATTCGATTGGCCTGGCCGATTCGGCTGGGTTTCTTTTTTTGACGGGAAAGCGAAAATTGGAAAAACGGGAAAAACTGTTTTTGTGTGTGTTCGGTTTTTAGGCGGATCATTTCGTGAAATCGCGGTGTATATGTTAGAGTGGAAATAAGCGATCCTGATTCCTGTTGGAAAGAGCGTCCATGAGCAAGGGGGAACGGAAGAGTGAAACAGAGGCGGTCCGTCATGCATCACATTGGCGTCGGGCTCATCATCGCATCGTTCGTCGTTTGGGTCATTCCGCCCATCGCGCCATTTTTACCGTTTTCGACTGCGGCCAAAGCGTCGATCGTTGCGGTTGCCATTGTGGCGGCGGAAATCATGTTTTGGATCGGGGCGCTGTTGGTTGGAAAGGAAGCGGCGTCGAAGCTGAAGAAGTATTGGGATCTGAAACATTGGCGAATAAAACGGCGGTTGTCGGATCAAAT
>NZ_LDPD01000016.1:150416-153508 GCF_001026865.1 Geobacillus sp. ZGt-1
GGATCGCGAGAGATGACAACGATGAAGAAATGAGGTGGTTGCATGCGACGGAGCACAGTTGCGCTTCTCATAGCCGTTGCCGCCCTGTCCGGAGTGCTTTGGCTTGGCGGCCTGGCATTGGCGGTGCAAGACCAGTTTTTTTCGGCCGCCAAGCCGCCGACGAAAGAACAACGGCCGCCGACGGCTGAAACAAGGCAACATGACGAGAAAATGGATATTGTTGCTCTTGGCGATTCGTTGACGAGAGGAACGGGCGATGAAAGCGGAAAAGGGTATGTCGGCTATATGGTCGATGAGCTTCGCCGGCAAACGGACAAACCGATCCGTGTGACGAACTTGGCCATCCGCGGCCTTCGCTCTGACGGACTGCTTCGCCAGCTTGGCCAGCCTGAGATTCAGCGGCAAGTCGCCATGGCGGATCTTATTGTGATGACCATCGGCGGCAACGACTTGTTTCAAGGCGGGGAAGCGTTGAAACTGGATCGAAAGCAGCTGAATGAGGCGAAACGGCGATATGTAGCCAACCTAGACCGCATTTTCGCCGCGCTGCGCCGCTTCAACAGCGAAGCGGTCATTTTTGCGATCGGTTTGTACAACCCGTTTGGCGATTTAGACGATGCCAAATGGACGTCGGCGGTTGTGCGCGATTGGAATTTTGCATCAGCGGAAGTGGCGGCCCGCTATCCGAACATCG
Source organism: Geobacillus sp. ZGt-1 (assembly GCF_001026865.1). Lineage (NCBI taxonomy): Bacteria > Bacillati > Bacillota > Bacilli > Caryophanales > Anoxybacillaceae > Geobacillus > Geobacillus sp. ZGt-1. Next base: position 151,111 of record NZ_LDPD01000016.1, read on the forward strand.
TCGCGGTGCCGACGTTTGATTTGTTTGCCCTCCATGTCAACGACTATTTGTACAGCGACCATTTTCATCCAAACGCGGCAGGCTACAAGCGGATTGGAGAGCGCGTCGCCTCGCTCATCACGTTGACGGAGGAGGGTGAGCAATGACCAAACAGGTGACGTTAGCGGTCAAAGAGCTGCGGAAAACGATTCGCGGCAAGGAAATTATTAAAGGCATTTCGTTTGAGTTGCATGAGGGGGAAGTATTCGGTTTTTTAGGGCCGAACGGCGCGGGAAAAACGACGACGATCCGCATGCTCGTCGGGCTCATTCGGCCGACGTCGGGGACGGTGGCGATTTGCGGGTATGATCTTCACCGCCAGTTTACCGACGCGATCCGCCAGATCGGCTGCATCGTCGAAAACCCAGAAATGTATCCGTATTTAACAGGCTGGGAAAACCTTGAACATTTCGCCCGCATGATGCCGGGAATTGGTGCAGATCGGATCATGGAAGTGGCGAAGCTCGTCGGCCTTGAACAGCGCATCCATGACCGAGTGGGCACGTATTCGCTCGGCATGCGGCAGCGGCTCGGCATCGCTCAGGCGCTGCTTGGAAAGCCGAAGGTGCTCATTTTGGACGAGCCGACCAACGGCCTTGACCCGGCCGGCATTCGCGAAATGCGCGCCTTCATCCGCTTTTTGGCGGAAACGGAAGGGTTGAGCGTCCTTGTTTCATCGCATTTGTTAAGTGAAATTCAATTAATGTGCGACCGCGTCGCCATTATGGCGAAAGGACGGCTCTTGGCCGTGGACACGGTTGAGCGGCTGTTAAACCAACAGGCGCGCGTCGTCTGGAAAGCNGCTCCAACGGATCGGGCGCGGGCGCTGTTAGCGGCGGAAACCGAGGTGTTGCGCGCCGATGAAGAGACGATCGTCACGCCATATGAGCCGTCGAGACTAGCCGCTTGGAACGCCAAGCTTGTCCAAGCCGGCGTCTCGGTTTCGGAAATTGAACCGCGGCTGCCGACGCTCGAGGACTTGTTTATCGAGCTGACAGGGGGCGAAACGATTGAGTAAGCTCGTGTATAATGAAATGTTGAAAATCGTCCGCAAAAAGCGGCTATGGGTGATCGCCGCCATCATTGCGGTGCTCGTCGCCTTGTTTACATACGCCCAATACCGCGAGACGGAAGAGTTGAGAAAACGGCTTGGCACGACCGACTGGCGGACGCAGCTGCAGCAGCAAATCGTCGATTTGCAAAACCGCTTGCAGTCGCCGAGCATGTCTGAGGAATGGCGGAAATACTTGCAAATCCGCCTCAAGCAGCAGCAGTACTACTTAGAGCACAACATTAATCCGTCCGCCCCTGGAGCGCCGACGTTTATGCGCACGTTTATCGAAAACGCCATCGACTTGTTTTTGCCGCTTTTAGTGATGGTGGTTGCGGCCGATTTAGTGTCGTCCGAGGCAAGCGCTGGAACGATCAAGCTGCTTCTCGTTCGGCCGGTGAAGCGGTGGAAAATTTTGTTGAGCAAATATATCGCGTTGCTCCTGTCGGTGTCGCTCATTATGCTGATGGCGGCGGTGCTGTCGTATGCCATCTCCGGGCTCGTGTTTGGATATGGCGGCTTCCGTCTGCCGCTATTGACCGGATTTGTCCAGCAAGGAGAGGATCTCAATACAGCGAATGTCCACATGATTCCGCAATGGAAATACATTTTGATCGAGCTCGGGCTGGCAGCGTTTGTGAGCGTTGTCGTCGGCACACTGACGTTTATGTTTTCCGTGCTGCTTAGGAGCACGGCGGCGGTGATGGGCATCATGCTGGCAGCATTGATTTCTGGCGCGATTTTGTCGAACATGGTGTCGTCGTGGCATTCGGCAAAATATTTGTTTATGGTCAATTTGCGGCTGACGGATTACATAAAAGGAGCGGCTCCGCCGATTGAGGGGATGACGCTTGGCTTTTCGATGGCCGTGCTGGCTGTCTGGGGGCTTGCAGGGCTTCTTGTCGCTTTTTTTGTCTTTATGCGGCGAGATGTCTATTGAAAACGGCAGAGCGGCGAAAACCCGAGGGGGTGTTCCCTCGGGTTTTTCAGTGAAAGGGGATGAAATGCCTATCTATTCGGCTGCTTGTCGTGAACGCCGGCGAGTCCAAGCGCGTGATGGCCCCGCAGCAACTGCTCCACGGCCGGCCATTGCTGTTCATCGCAACGGATGAGAAGCACGATATCAGCGCCTGTGCGGCTTTGACGGTGCGTGGATTTTCGGTTTACCCACCATTTGAGCAAAATGCCGATTCCGATGCCTGAAACCGCCCCGATAATCCCCCAAATGATCGGACCCCATGCCAACACATAGCCGTAAATCGCCCCTAGCAGCATCAAGCACGTTCCTAAAATCGCCGCCAAGTCAAG
>NZ_LDPD01000016.1:153524-154585 GCF_001026865.1 Geobacillus sp. ZGt-1
GCGTGATGGAGCGTATCAAGCAGGCGCGGCGGTTCGGCAGAGCGGTTGAGCGGGACTGCAAAAATCTGATGTTCAGCAATCCCTTTTTCTTGAAGCGCTGAAATCGCCAGTTCAACGAATAGGTGGCTCTCGAAAGTGGCAATGACAATCATGAAACGCCTCCCATCAAATCGGCCATGCGAACCGTTTCGGCTGAAAGCGGCGCCGCAAATAGTGGGCTAGTTCTTTTTCAAACAACTTGTTGTATTCGACCGCTGATACGTAAGCATCGTAAAAGATGAACGAATAAATCGATGGCAGATAAAGCGCCCACTGCATATCGATGATCTTCGTTGCACAATCGAATCGGCCCGTCAGCGTGTACGTAATCGCTTCGGGCAAGTGGGCGAAATACGATACCAAAATGGTAAAGGTGAAGATAAACAGGCCGGTGATCACTTTATGGACATACAAATGGCCAAGGCCCGGGGCGAGCACCGACCAGACCAGCGCCAGCCAAGGCTCGCGCTTGTCCAAATAATTAATATCCCATATTCCCATTCGGATGGAAGAGATCGGCGCATCTTCGCGGTCGGCGAGCAAATACAGCTNGTTCATGTCGACTGAGCCGCGGTAGCTGTCCCAAATGCTGTACATGTAGATGGCCACATAAAACATGAGCCATCGTTCGTCAAGAACGGCTTTTGCCTTTTCAAAATCGCCAAGCAGCGAGTATAATATACCTGTATTGATATGGGCTTTTGTGTTGATAAACAGCTCCCAGAGGATTAACATAAAGGCCGTGGCGTAGCGTTGCTGCATCAAATTGCCGAAACCCGGAAACGAAAAGGAAAAAAAGGCGACGACAAGCGGATGACGCAAATGGAAATGGGTGGTTGTCAATTGCGACAAATGCGCCCGTTTGCGCCGCGCCGGCGGAATGAGTTTCACAAAGCGCCCCCTTTCCTTTACAGATTCGCGAACGAGAAAGCCCACGCTCTTTAGGCGTGGGATGAAAGTGAGTCGTTTTCTTCATATGGAAATGGCATCCTGTCATTGTTGCAAGGAGGTGAATCCATGCC
>NZ_LDPD01000016.1:154982-155050 GCF_001026865.1 Geobacillus sp. ZGt-1
GTCAAACAAGGGGCCGCCAAACTCTACAAAAAGCGAACGAAATGGTATTTGGCGATCGCGATCACCTT
>NZ_LDPD01000016.1:155323-155394 GCF_001026865.1 Geobacillus sp. ZGt-1
TGGCGTGATTCGGATGGAAGCGTTGACGGGGATTCGGAAACGGGCCAAATTGGCCAAAGAAGCGGGGCGAA
>NZ_LDPD01000016.1:155627-155704 GCF_001026865.1 Geobacillus sp. ZGt-1
GCCGCCTAACCTAGCGCACTGGTCACAGGTGCGCCGCCCATGGGGGTACATCCTAACCCGATGGGACGGGGTGATGA
>NZ_LDPD01000016.1:155778-155983 GCF_001026865.1 Geobacillus sp. ZGt-1
TTAGGCGTGTGGAGTGTCAAACGGTTGCTGTGTTTTTAGTATAGGAAAAAAGGAGCGGCAGCTACGCAGGTCGTTTCAGAAAAAAGATAAATTTTCATCCGTTATGGCGAAAAAAGATAAAAAAACTATTGACTTTCCTTTGAGGTTCATATAAAATGTAAATTGTCGCAAGGTAAACCAGCCTATGTCGGGAAGTAGCTCAGCT
>NZ_LDPD01000016.1:156091-156162 GCF_001026865.1 Geobacillus sp. ZGt-1
GCAGGAGGTCATCGGTTCGAATCCGATAGGCTCCATTTTCATACGGAGGAATACCCAAGTCTGGCTGAAGG
>NZ_LDPD01000016.1:156197-159345 GCF_001026865.1 Geobacillus sp. ZGt-1
CGCGGGGGTTCGAATCCCTCTTCCTCCATTTCTAATATCCGATCCTGTCAAATTGTAAATCATGAAACCCTTGATACGACTGCGTTGGCAGTCGTTTTTCATTTTTTGGGAATCCTTTTGACTTTTCTTCAAATCTTTATGTTCAGCGTCTTATCATCAATCGTAATCGTTCGTTTCGAATCGAAAACACCGTCTCGATGGCATCTTTTTTTGAATTTATGTATATACTATGTATATACGAAATGAAAGGAGAGAGGTATAATGGAATTAAACAAACAGAAAGGAGTGTCAATCATGACAATAACAGTTCAAAAATGGGGAAACAGCCTTGCGGTTCGCATCCCAAGCGTGATTGCTGAACGTTTAGCGCTTCATCAAGGATCAGAAGTGGAGATGATCGTTGAGAACCAAGCGATCAAGTTGATCCCGAAAAAGAAAAAGCCGACATTGGAGGAACTTTTGGCTAAAATCACGCCGGAAAATCGCCATGCTGAAATTGATTTTGGAACAGAAGGGAATGAATTGTTCTGATGCAAGCGCCGGATCGTGGGGATCTTGTTTACGTCAATTTCAATCCACAAGCAGGGCATGAGCAGGCAGGAAAAAGGCCCGGCATCGTTCTATCACCAAAGCGGTTCAATCAATTGACAGGGTTTGCGGTGCTTTGCCCGATCACCCGGCAACAAAAAGGATATCCATTTGAAGTGGAATTGCCATCAGGCTTGGCCGTTGAAGGCGTGATTTTAACCGATCAGGTCAAAAGTTTAGATTGGCGCGCCCGACAGCTTCAAATAGTAGGACGGGCGCCCAATGAAGTTGTTTCGGATTGCTTGGATCTGATTCATACTTTTCTTTCGTGAAAGGCCATTTATATTGGCCTTTTGTTCACTTTTAGCATACTTTTTGCGTACATTTTTGCCCTTCACGCTCCTTGAGGCGGGAGACTTCCTTCGGATATTTTGTTAAAAAGGCAGAATCGAGCAACGAAAAGAAGGCGGATTGTCCCGCCTTTTTGCATGGATTGACACACTGGAGATTATTTTGCACAAATTTTGCACGTGATGAACGAGCATGTCCATTCATCCTTGTATCAATAGTTTTATGGTGGGATTGGAATCCCTCTTCCAACGTCCACCTGCCGAGTGCCGGCAGGTTTTTTGTTTTTTGCGAGCGGTATGGCCGCCATTTTTCAGGCAGATGACTTGCCTGTTTTTCGTTGAATCCGGTACGATGAAGGAGGAAACGGTTTGCCGATTGAGCTGCACTCCTTTCGGCAACGGCCGGGATTGCGCAACATAAGGGAGGAGAGGTTATGGCGATTCAACGCCGCATTCGTCGCGTGAAAACCGTGCAAATGACCACCAACAGTCCGATTCATCGCAGCGGTTCGGTGCTTGAGCCCGGGAACTGGCAAGAGTATGATCCGTTTTTGCTGCTGATGGAAGACATTTTTGAGCGAGGAACGTTTGACGTCCATCCGCACCGCGGCATTGAGACGGTCACGTATGTGATCAGCGGCGAGCTTGAACATTTCGACAGCAAAGCCGGCCACAGCACGCTCGGGCCTGGAGATGTGCAATGGATGACGGCCGGCCGCGGCGTCGTCCATAAGGAAGACCCGGCGTCCGGTTCAACCGTGCACAGCCTTCAGCTATGGGTCAACTTGCCGAGCGCGTACAAAATGACCGAGCCGCGCTACCAAAACTTGCGCTCCAAAGACATGCCCGTGCGCAAGGAAGAGGGAGCGACGATCCGGGTCTTTTCCGGGTCATCGAAAGGCGTCAAAGCGCCGACGAAAAACATCGTTCCCGTCACGATGGTGGAAATGATTGTCGAACCGGGAACAACGGTCGTGCAAGATTTGCCGGGGCATTACAATGGGTTTTTGTACATTCTTGAGGGGAGTGGCGTGTTCGGTGCCGACAACATCGAAGGAAAAGCCGGGCAAGCGCTGTTTTTCAGCCGCCACAACCGCGGCGAGGAAACGGAGCTAAACGTGACCGCCCGCGAAAAACTCCGCCTTCTTCTTTATGCCGGCGAGCCGGTGAACGAACCGGTCGTCGCCTACGGGCCGTTCGTCATGAACACGCCGGAACAAATCCGCGAGGCGATTCGCGATTACCAGGAAGGGCGGTTTGGGCGATAATGGAAGGGAAAGAGCCGATTCGTTGTATGGCTCTTTCTTTTTTGTTATCATGTTCACAAAAAGAAGCCGTTGGGCTGTTCAAGGAGGACATAGTCATGAACCAAGTCATCGAAACGATTCTCCAGCACCGTTCGATCCGCCGGTTTGAAGACCAGCCGCTCACGGATGAACAAATCCGCACGATCGTCGAATGCGCCCAGGCGGCATCGACTTCAAGCTATGTTCAAGCGTACTCGATCATCGGGGTGAAAGATCCGGAGAAAAAACGGAAGCTCGCCGAGCTGGCGGGAAATCAATCCTATGTCGAGCATAACGGCCATTTCTTTGTCTTTTGCGCTGATTTTCACCGCCATGAGCTCATTGGCGAGCTAGAAGGAAAAGACGTGCTTCCATCGCTTGAGAGTACGGAAAAGTTTATGGTTGCGCTGATTGACACGGCGCTTGCGGCGCAAAACGCCGCCATTGCCGCGGAGTCGATGGGGCTTGGCATCTGCTACATTGGCGGGCTGCGCAACAACCTGCCGGAAGTATGCCAACTGCTTAACATACCGAAACGGGTCATTCCGCTGTTCGGGCTTGCCGTCGGCTATCCTGCGCAAACGCCGGATCCAAAGCCGCGGCTGCCGTTTGAACACGTTTATCATGAGGACGAATACAACCAAGACCGCGCCCGATTCCTCGAACAATTGCAACGCTACAACGAAACGGTTTCGGCGTATTATGAGCAGCGGACAAACGGCCGCCGCCGCGACACATGGACCGGGCAGATGGCCGATACGCTCAGCCGCCAAGTCCGGATGTACATGAAGGAGTTTGTGGAAGGGAAAGGGTTCAATTTACGGTAGCCTCTCTTCGTTCGGAAGAGGGGTTTTTCTTGCAGGCGATTCCATTTGTGAGAAAACTATGCCAGCCCGTTGGACATTGGTTTTGGTGATTGATTTTGTCTGGAGTTTCAGCTATACGTTATGGCCTCGAAAAGAACCGAAGGCGAGACTGGCAAAA
>NZ_LDPD01000016.1:159367-167359 GCF_001026865.1 Geobacillus sp. ZGt-1
GAGAACGAGGATGGACCAAATCCGGCAACTGGCGCAATGGATCAAAGAGGCGAATACGATCGCCGTCCTGACCGGGGCGGGGATGAGCACGGAATCCGGCATTCCTGATTTTCGCAGCGAAAACGGCCTTTACGCCCAAGAGGACAATGTCGAATATTATTTGTCAGAGTATTATTACAAAAAAGATCCGGTTGATTTTTGGCGTCGATTCAAGCGGATGTTTTCATTAAAAATGATGGGCGGCTTTGCCCCGAATGACGGGCATCGGTTTCTCCGCTGGCTTGAGGAGATGGGCAAGACGGTGACGATTTTGACGCAAAATATTGACGGGCTGCATACGAAAGCAGGAAGCACGAATGTCATTGAGCTGCACGGCACGCTGCAGACGGCGACATGCCCGTCATGCGGCAACAAGTATGATCTGTCGTTTATCAACCGTCACGAGGTGCCGCGCTGTGAAAAGTGCCAGACGATTGTCAAACCGGATGTCGTTTTGTTTGGCGGGCTCGTGCCGCGCATGGAAGAAGCGTTTGCTGCGGCGGCCGCCAGCGACTTGCTTCTGGCGATGGGAACAAGTTTGGAAGTGGCGCCCGTGAATCAAATCCCGTTTTATGTCGCCGCCGAATCGCCGGCAACAAGGAAAGTATTGATCAACAAAACAGCGACAAGAATGGACGGGATGTTTGACCTTGTCATTTATGGCGGAATCGGGGAAACGGTCGCTAGCGTGCGCAAGCAAATACAGGCGGAATAGATCGATAGATTCCATGCCAACGGGAGAACGCATATGGCGTTTTCCCGTTGGACAAAAAATCAAAAAAGGTATTGTACTTTTCAGAACATTCTAATATAATAAAGATAACATACCAACCGGTTGGTATTTTGATGAGTGGAGCCGAGCATAAAGGCGTAACGGAAAAGGGAGGGGACCATCATGTATTTGCGCTTAACGGACGAGCAGCGCATGGTGCAAAAAGCGATCCGCAAGTTTGTCGAAAAAGAATTGATGCCGCTCGAGAATGAAGTATTGCGCAATGAGCGGGAAGGAAAGCCCGGGCTTGCGCCGGAGAAATTGAAAGAATTGCAATTAAAAGCGAAAGAAGCGGGGTTTTGGGGGATCAACACGCCGGAGGAATACGGCGGCGCGAATTTGGGCCATGTCATGCAGGCGATTGTGTTGATGGAAGTGTCGAAAACGCTTGTTCCGTTCCAGTTTGGCGGATCGGCGGACAACATTTTGTATTACGCGAATGAAGAGCAAAAGAAAAAATATTTGATCCCGACGATCAACGGCGAGAAAAAATCGTGCTTTGCCATGACCGAGCCGGGAGCAGGATCAGATACGCGCAACATTAAAATGACGGCGGTGAAAGACGGCGACGAGTGGGTGTTAAACGGGGAGAAGACATTCATTACCGGCGGCAACGACGCTGATTTTGTCATGGTGATCGCCATCACCGACAAAGAGCGTCACCAAGCTTCGAACGGGCGTGAAGGGGTGACGTGTTTTATCGTCGACCGCGAGATGGGCTGGCGTTCGGAACCGATACATACGATGGGACCTTCCACTCCAGCCAGCTTAATTTTCGAAAACGTGCGCGTGCCGGAAGAAAACATTTTAGGCGAGCTGCATCACGGCTATAAGCTTGGGCTTGAGTGGATCGGCTACGCCCGCTGGGTCGTAGGCGCCCGTGCGGTCGGAGCGGCCGAGCGGCTTTTGCAAATGGCCATTGACTATGCGAAGGAGCGTGTCACATTCGGCAAACCGATCGCCGAGCGGCAGGCGATCCAATGGATGATTGCCGATTCGGCGGTAGAAATCGAAGCGGCGAAATGGCTTGTGTTAAACGCGGCCTTTACGCTTGACCAAGGGGAGGACAACCGCCATTTAGCCTCGATGGCGAAGCTGTTTGGCGCGAACATGGGCAACCGCGTCGTCGACCGCGTCATGCAAATCCACGGCGGCATGGGCTACACGAAAGAAATGCCGATCGAGCGCTGGTATCGTGAAGCGAGATTGTGGCGCATTTACGACGGCACGGATGAAATTCAGCGCCTCATTATCGCCCGCAATTTGATCAAAGGGCACGTCAAGCTTGGACAGTTCATCTAAAAAAATGAAAGCGTTATCGAAAGGGAGGAGAACACGATGAGCCAACGGTTTGCAGGAAGAGTGGCGTTTGTGACCGGAGGAAGCCGCGGCATTGGCAAGGCGATTGTCACCCGCTTCGCGGAAGAAGGAGCGAAAGTGGCGTTCATTGATTTAAACGCAGAAGCCCTTGAAGCGACGGCTGCGGAGCTGCGGGAAAAAGGGTATGACGTTTACGCCAAGGTGGCGAGCGTCACCGACCGCGAACAAGTAGAAGCGACGATCCAAGAAGTGGTCGATCGGTTCGGTTCGCTCGATATTCTCGTCAACAACGCCGGCGTCATCCGCGACAATTTGCTGTTTAAAATGACCGATGACGACTGGCAAACGGTGATGGACGTCCATTTAAAAGGCGCGTTTTACTGCGCCCGCGCCGCGCAAAAATATATGGTCGAAAAAGGGTACGGGCGCATCATCAACATTTCGTCGACATCCGCGCTCGGCAACCGCGGCCAGGCGAACTATTCGGCGGCGAAAGCCGGCATCCAAGGATTTACGAAAACGCTGGCGATTGAGCTTGGCAAATTCGGCATCACGACGAATGCCGTCGCCCCTGGGTTTATTGAAACCGATATGACGAAAGCGACGGCCGAGCGGCTTGGCATTTCGTTTGAGCAGCTCATCCAAGCGAGCGTCGCCAACATCCCGGTCGGGCGCAGCGGCCGTCCGGAAGACATCGCTCATGCGGTCGCCTTTTTCGCCGATGAGCGGTCGTCGTTTGTCAACGGCCAAGTGCTGTATGTCGCCGGCGGTCCGAAATGCTGAAAACGAGGAGGACGGGGCATGTACCAACATGACATCGGGAAACGGTCAGCGAAAGTGAAAAATGTCGTTGAGCGCGGAGCGGTGAAAAAGTTTGCGGAGGCGATCGGCGATCCAAACCCGATTTATTGGGACGAAGAGACGGGGAAACGGTCGCGCTACGGGCGCAACATTGCGCCGCCGACGTTTCCGCGCGTGTTTGACTACGGCGTCATTGAAGGGCTGAAATTGCCGTCCAAAGGGCTCATCCATGGCGAACAGCACTTCCATTATGAGCGCCCGCTGTTTGTCGGCGAAGAGCTGTATTGCTATGCGGAAGTGAAAGATTATTACGAAAAACAAAGCAGCATGGGCCTGCTCGGCTTTTTGGTCATCGCCAACAACGGCGAGGACGCTGACGGAAATCTCATTTTCACTTCCACCTCGACGATCATGATCAACGAGGCGGTTAGAAAGGCGATGAGCGTATGACGAGCATCCGCAAATGGCAAGTCGGAGAGTCGCTTCCCGAAGTAACGCTCGCACCGGTGTCCCGGCTCGATTTAATCAAATACGCCGGCGCATCAGGCGACTACAACCCGATTCATACGATCGATGAAGAGGCGAAAAAAGCCGGCCTGCCGGGCATTATCGCCCACGGCATGTGGACGATGGGCAATCTCGCGAAGCTGTTTACGCCGTACTACGAAGAAGGGTTTGTCCAAGACTATTTCGTCCGCTTCCAGTCGATGGTGTTTTTAAACGATGTCATCACCTTAAAAGCAACGGTGAAGGAAAAAGACGAGAAAGCGATCCGTTTTGCCGTCGCTGCCGTCAACCAGCAAGGAAAAGAAGTCATTAAGGGCGAAGCCGTGTTTTCTCTGTATGAGTGAAACAAGGCAGCGAGCCCGGTAACATCGAGAACGCCCAGTTGCCGGGTTTCGTACTACAAAGGGGATGAGGAGGAGTCAGGATGAGACGAGATGCCGTCATTGTGTCTGCTGTACGAACGGCCATCGCCCGCCAAGGGGGCGCTTTGGCGACGATGCCGGCGCATATTTACGGCGCGGAAGTGATCAAAGAAGCGATGCGGCGGGCGAATATTGGTCCGGAGCATGTCGATGATGTCATTATGGGCAACGTCCTAAGCGGCGGCGGCAATATCGCCCGGCTGACCGCGCTGCAAACCGGATTGTCGCTCGAGCTGACGGGAGTGACGGTGGACCGGCAGTGCGGTTCGGGCATTAACGCCGTCAATTTAGCGGCGCAAGCCATTTGGGCCGGCGACGGAGATGTGTATATTGCCGGCGGCGTGGAAAGCATGAGCCGCGCGCCGTATTTGATGGACCGCCCGGAAAAACCGTACAGCTCGACGCCGCCGAGCTTTCGAAAGTCGCAGCTATCGCCGAAAGAAATCGGCGACCCGCCGATGGGCATCACGGCGGAAAACTTGGCCAAAAAGTACGGCATCAGCCGTGAAGAACAAGACGCATTCGCCTTGCGCAGCCAGCAGCGCATGGCGCGCGCCATGCAGGAAGGGCGATTTGACGAGCAAATCGTGCCCATTGCCGTGCCGGTGAAAAAAGGGGAGCCGTTCATCTTCGATACGGACGAACATCCGCGGCCAAACACAACCATGGAAGCGCTCGCAAAACTGCCGCCGGCGTTTTTGGAAGGCGGCACGGTGACGGCGGGGAATAGTTCAGGGCTCAATGACGCCGCTGCCGCGCTCGTCATCATGTCGCGGGAAAAAGCAGAGGAGCTTGGCTTAAAGCCGCTTGCCGTCATCCGCGCCCATGCGGTCGCCGGAGTGGATCCGAACATCATGGGCATCGGCCCGGTGCCGGCGACAAGAAAAGTGCTTGAAAAGGCGGGGCTGACGCTTGATGAGATGGACATCATTGAAATCAATGAAGCGTTTGCCGCGCAAGTGATCGCCTGCGACCGTGAGCTTGAGATGGATCCCGAAAAAGTGAACGTAAACGGCGGCGCCATCGCCCATGGCCATCCGCTCGGCGCAACGGGGGCGATTTTGATTACGAAAGCGGTGTATGAACTGAAGCGCTGCGGAGGGAAATACGCGCTCATTACCGCGTGCATCGGCGGCGGCCAAGGCATCGCGACGATTATTGAGAGAGAATGACGCATTGGAGACCGTGGAGGATGAAAGAAAGATTAAGGGAAGTCGCCATTGAGTTGTTTGAACGCAAAGGATTCAAAGAAACGTCGGTGCAGGAAATCGTCGAAGCGATCGGGGCAACGAAGGGGGCCTTTTACTACTATTACAAAAGCAAAGAGGAGTTGCTATGTGATATTTGCGTTTCCTATCTAGATGATTTGCTTCGGCAGCAAGCCTGCATTGTCCAAGATTCCGAGAAAAGCTGCACGGAGAAATTGCGGGCCATCGTCCATATGGTCATCTGCAATATCCGCACACGGAAGAAAAGCGCCCGCATTTTCTTCCGTGAAATGCGGCATTTGGCTGACGACCATTTAGAGGAAATCCGCGCCAAGCGGCGGTTGTTTCGCAAGCGGTATGAACAGCTGGTTCGAGAAGGGATCGCCCGCGGGGAATTCAAGCCGTCGCTTCATGCAGAAATGATTACGTTTGGCCTGCTTGGCATCACCAACTGGAGCTATTATTGGTTCCGGCCTGACGGAGGCATCTCTGAAGAAGAACTGACGGACATTTTCGTTGATTTCATTTTGCACGGCATAAAGGCGCCAAGAGCTGGAGAAAGCGGTCGAAATGAGGCGGAGCCAGGCAATTCGGGCGGCCAGACCGAATGAAAGATCGGCCGCGCTGCTTTGATGGTTTGGCCAAACGGCAAACAAAAAGGGGGGATCGGGATGGAGCTATTCATCCAGCAGCTGTTAAACGGGCTGACAGTTGGAAGCGTTTACAGCCTTGTCGCGTTAGGTTTGACGCTTGTTTATGGCATTTTGCACATTCCAAACTTCGCCCACGGCGCGTTATATATGATGGGGGGTTATGTCACGCTCACTGCGATGACGAAAGCCGGGCTGCCGTACGGGTTGGCCGTTGTCGTGTCGATGGCCGCGGTCGGGATGCTCGGTGTATTGATGGAACGGCTTGTGTTTTATCCGCTTCGCGACGCACCGCCGCTCCATGACAAAATTGCGGCGATTGGCATTTTGTTGTTTTTGGAGGCATTCGCCCAGTTCGTCTGGGGGGCGGACTACCAGACGATGCCAACCCCATACGGCGACGTTGTCAGCATTTTCGGCTTGACCTTGACGGTTCAACGCATCCTCATCATCGCATCCGCTGTCATCATCATGATCTTGCTTTACCTCTTCTTGAAAAAGACGTTCATCGGGGCTTCCATCATCGCGATGGCGCAAAACCGCGAAGGGGCGAATTTGGTCGGCATTAACACGAATAAAGTCGCCATGCTGACGTTTTTCCTTTCCGGCAGTTTGGCAGCGCTCGCCGCGTCGCTCGCTTCGCCGATCAACCTCGTGTTTCCCGGCATGGGCCATCTTGTCATCTTGAAAGCGTTTGTCATCATCATTCTCGGCGGCATGGGAAGCATTCCAGGCGCCATTGTCGGCGGCTATATTTTGGGATTCAGCGAAAGCTTGGGAGCAACGTATGTGTCGAACGACTACAAAGACATTATCGCTTTTGCCATCCTCGTCATCATTTTAACGGTCAAACCGAACGGACTGTTTGCCAAGGAGGGACATTGATGGCTGTATTCGCCAACCGGCGCTTATGGATCGCCGTTCTTGCGGCGCTGGCGCTTGCCTTTCCGTTGCTTGTCACCAACAGCTATTACTTGCACATGATGACGATCTCTTTCATTTGGATGATCGCTGTTTACGGGCTGAATTTATTTGCTGGCTATACTGGTTATTTGTCGCTTGCCCACGCCGGGTTTTTTGCGATTGGCGCGTATGCGCTTGGCATTTTGACGGTGAAAGCCGGCGTGCCGTTTTGGTTGGCTTTCGTGCTTGCTTGTTTGTTCACCACGTTGCTTGGGGCCGTCATCGGGCTTGTTGCGCTGCGGACGAAAGAGCACTTTTTCGCCATTTATACGCTTTGTGTGGGCTATATTATCTATTTGATCATTGACAAATGGGACAGTTTAACCGGCGGAGTGCGCGGGTTCATCGGCATCCCGGCGCCGGCTGACATCGGTCCGCTCTCGTTTCAAACGCCCGTCGCCCAATATTATTTGGTGTTATGCTTCTTGGTTGCGGTCATCTTCACCATGTACCGCCTTGTCTATTCGTTGACCGGGCGGACGTACATCGCCATTCGCAACAGTGAGGAGCTCGCGTTGACGCTTGGCATCTCGACGATGAAAAACAAACTCGCCTCGTTTGTTCTCTCGGTCTTTTTTACATCGCTTGCCGGAGCGCTGTACGCATCGTTCATCCGCTTTCTTGGCCCGGACATTGCGTACGTCAGCGTCATGTTCGACTTTTTAACGTATTTGCTTGTCGGTGGGATTGGCACGCTCGCCGGTCCGGTCGTCGGGACGTTGCTGATTACGTTTCTGTCCCAACAATTGCAGTTTTTGCAAGATTACCGGATGTTGATTTTCGGTCCGGTGCTGACGTTGCTCATCATCTTTTACCCACACGGCATTGCCGGGGGGGTCATCCGTTTGAAAGCAAAGCGTGAAGAAGCGCGCCGTCTCGATCCAGAAGCGAACCGAGTTGCTGCGGAACTGGCCGTCTCGAGCCAAGGACGAGGCGAGCGGCACGCAGAGGAGGGATAACGATGCTTTTGCACGTTGAACGGTTGACGAAGCGGTTTGGCGGGCTTCTGGCGGTCAACGATGTCACCTTTTCCGTCGAGCAAGGGAAGATCAACGCCATCATCGGCCCAAACGGAGCCGGCAAATCGACGTTTTTCAATTTAATCAGCGGCTTGTACCGGCCGACGTCAGGGACGATTACGTTCAAAGGGCGCGATATTACCCGCCTGCCGGCAAACGAACGGGCGAAGCTCGGCATCGCCCGCACGTTTCAAACGACTCACTTGTTTGAACAGGCGACGGTGATCGACAACGTCATCATCGGCCATCGTCTCCGCACGTCATCCAACTTATTTGATGCCATTTTGCGCA
>NZ_LDPD01000016.1:167383-171134 GCF_001026865.1 Geobacillus sp. ZGt-1
AGGCATGCAAAGAAAAAGCGATGGAAGTGCTCGACTTTGTCGGTCTAACCCATGTGGCGGATCGGATGGTGGCCAACTTGTCGCAGGAGCAGAAAAAGCGGGCGGCGTTCGCGCTTGCCTTGGCGACCGATCCGGAGCTCGTGCTGCTTGATGAACCGGCAGCCGGCATCAACCCGGATGAAACGGAAGGGCTTGAGGAGTTGATCGTCAAAATGATAGAAGGCGGCCTGACTGTTTGCCTGATTGAGCACAAAATGTCGATGATCATGAAAATTGCCGACCGCATTATGGTGTTAAACTACGGAGAAAAAATCGCTGAAGGAACGCCCGAGGAAGTGCGAAACAACGAGGCGGTCATTCAAGCGTATTTAGGAGGGAGCGCCATTGCTTGAAGTTGCGAACGTATCCGTCCGCTACGGGAGTTTTACGGCCATTCGCGATGTGACGTTTTCCGTCAAGCGAGGGGAGATCGCCGTTTTGCTTGGCGCCAACGGGGCCGGGAAAAGCACATTGTTTCGCACGATCAGCGGGCTGCACAAACCAGTGCGGGGGGAAATCCGCCTCGATGGCGAGCGCATTGATTCGCTGCCTCCTGACCGCATCGTCGGGCGCGGCGTCGTGCAATGCGCGGAAGGGCGCAAACTGTTTCCGCGCATGAGTGTATACGAAAACTTGCTGATGGGCGCTTACGTCCATCGGAAGGACAAAGAAGGCATCCGCCGCTCGATTGAACATGTATACGAACTGTTTCCGATTTTGCGCGACAAGCAAAACGCGCCAGCCGGGTCGTTAAGCGGCGGCCAGCAGCAAATGCTCGCCATCGGACGCGCCTTAATGTCACGTCCTGCGGTGCTCTTGCTTGATGAGCCGTCAATCGGACTCGCCCCGTTGATTGTCGAGCAAATGTTTGCGACGATTAAGCAAATCAATGAGGGAGGAACAACGATTTTGTTGGCGGAACAAAACGCTCATGCGGCGTTGTCGATCGCCCATCGAGGCTATGTGTTTGAAAATGGAACGATCGTTGCCTCGGGAACGGCGGAGGAGCTGCTCGCCAACGACGATGTCCGCAAAGCGTACATTGGTGCATGATAGGCCTCATCCTTGTCCATCAGCGAAAGCAAGGAGAGGAGATGGCACTGAAAGGGGGTGAATAACGGGTGTGCCAAATATTATATAAATATTCAAAATAATAAATCATCAATAGGGGGGAGTAGAATGAAAAAAAGAAAATGGTCAATCGCCGCTATGATCGCGGCCATCATGATGTTGATGCTTGCGGCGTGCAACAATTCGCCAAGCAGCAATAACGCCAACGGCGGAAACAATAGCGGAGGAGGCGGCGGTGAAACGGGCACGGTCAACATCGGCTACAGCGGCCCGCTGAGCGGCCCGGCCGCCTATTATGGCCAACGGACGTTAAACGGCTTGAAAATGGCGGCCGAGGAAATCAACAACAGCGGCGGCTTTGAGGTGAAAGGAAAGAAATACAAAATTAACCTCGTCCCATTAGATGACAAATATTTGCCAAACGAAACGGCAGCGAACGCCAAACGCCTTGTGCAAGAGCATCATACGCCGATCATTTTCACGCCGCACAGCGGTGGCGTCATGGCGCTGCAAGTGTTCAACCAAACGGACAATTTCATCATCGCGGCGTATACGAGTGAGCCGAAAATTACACAAACGGGCAATAAGCTGACCGTGCGCATTCCGCCGCGCTATGACGGCTACATCCCGACGTTTACCGATTATGCCATGAAGCATTTCGGCAGGAAACTGGCCGCCTTGCCGACGGCGACGCAATACGGGAAAGACTGGACAGAAAAACTGTTGCCGTATTGGGAAAAACAAGGCGGAAAAGTTGTCTACAAATCATCGATTGATTTTACGAAAGACACCGACTTCTTTACGATCGTGACGAATGCATTGAAAGAAAAGCCGGATGTCTTGTTTATCGGTGGACCGTCGGAACCGACGGCAAAAGTGGCGAAACAAGCGCGCGAACTTGGTTTTAAAGGCGGCTTTATCATTATGGATCAGGCGAAACTCGATGAGATGAAACGGGTGACGGGCTCTTATGACATGCTTGAAGGTTCGATCGGCGTCATGCCGCTTGTCGAGTCGGATCAACCCGCGGTTCCAGAGTTTGTGAAAAACTATCGGGCAAAGTTCAATGAAGATCCGGGATCGGAAGCCGCTTACAACTATTTGGCGCTTTACGCTTTCGTCGAGGCGATGAAAGCCGCAGGCACCGTCGATGACCCGCAAGCGATCCGCGAACATATGAACGACGGCTTGAAAAACATTCCAGACGAAAAGAAAGTGTATAACGTCCCAAGCATCGGCGACGATGGCGGATTTGAATCGGAAATCGTCGTGGCTGCGGTGGAAAATGGAAAAATTGTGCCCATTGAGTTAATAAAACAATAATACACCATGCAGACTGACAAGCAGAGGCACCTTATCATCGGGCTTTCAATGGGAATGCTCTTTGCATGAGCCCTGAAGTGTGCATCTTCTCAAGGATCCGTAGATGGAGCGGTATATGGATGGGGCAATAGAGAGGCTGTCTGAAAAGGTCATCGCACGACTTTTTCCAGACAGCCTTTTCCGTTTTCGCATTATGACGTTTTTTGATTCGTTAATGATAGGATTGCCGCCTGGCAGAACTGTTTCGGGTTGATCAATTCTTATTGTGCATTTCTTATCATAGAAAACTATGTTCTAAATAATCAAAAAAAACAAATAGAAAAATTTTCAATAATGCGATAAAATAAAACTGCTCTGCCACATGATGAATCTAATCACAGGAGGGGAGAGACCGACCATGCGGGAAATGGCCCTCGGCCTTGCCGCCTCGTTCTTTTTTGCCGTTACGTTCATATTGAACCGGTCTATGGAGCTAGCTGGCGGGAGTTGGACGTGGAGCTCGTCACTTCGTTTTTTCTTTATGGTTCCGCTGTTGTTTGTCATTCTTCTTGCCCACCGCAATCTCGGTCCGGTTTGGCGCGACATGAAGCGCCATCCATGGACATGGATCGTCTGGGGGACGGTCGGTTTCGGCCTGTTTTACGCGCCGCTCACGTACGCCGCTGCGTACGGGCCAGGGTGGCTTGTAGCCGGCACATGGCAGTGCACGATCGTCGCCGGCGTCCTGCTTAGCCCGCTGTTTACAGAACAAATCGAAACGCAAAACGGAACTGTGTCCGTGCGCCGCCCGATTGAAAAACAGGCGCTTTTCATTTCATTTTTTATTTTGCTCGGCGTCGTGCTCGTTCAGTTCCAGCAAGCAGGCCATCTCACATGGGAAGAAATCGCGTTGGGGATCTTTCCTGTGCTCATCGCCGCCTTTGCTTACCCGCTGGGCAACCGAAAAATGATCGAGCATTGTGCCGGACGGCTTGACGCGTTTCAACGCGTATTCGGGATGACGATCGCCAGCTTGCCGTTTTGGTTCGTCGTGGCGCTGATTGGATGGGCGACAGCCGGAGTTCCTTCGGCTGGGCAAACGGCGCAGTCGCTCATTGTCGCTATCAGCTCGGGCGTTATCGCGACGACGCTTTTTTTCATCGCCACTGACCGGGCGAAAGGAAATGAGCGGAAGCTGGCTGCTGTTGAAGCGACGCAATCCGGAGAAGTGATTTTTGCCGTTATCGGCGAAGTGCTGTTATTATCGGCTCCGTTTCCGAACGGCTGGGCGTTTGTCGGCTTAGCGGTCATTGTGGCGGGGATTTGCTGGCATAGTTTT
>NZ_LDPD01000016.1:171662-183828 GCF_001026865.1 Geobacillus sp. ZGt-1
CTGGCATAGTTTTGAGTCTGCAAAGACGGTGAACCGGCCGGCCCCACCCGGTTTCAGCAGCCTGGCGTTCCTATCGCGTGGGGGAAGAGCAGTGAGGATGATCCTATATGCGCTGCTGGCCTGCCATGCGGCTGTGATTTATTTCTGGATTAGCGACTGGGACGTGCTTATGACGCCCGTGGGTCTTGTCGTATGGGTCGGAGGGGTTGCTGTCAGTCTCGCCATCCTTCACTTTCGCCCCAATATTCATCCCAAGCTGCGGTCTATGCTAACAACCATGACGGCGGCTTCGGTGCTCGCCGCTGTCTGTTCATTGATCATCGAATGGGCGGTGCGCTCGATGCCGTAGGAACACTTGGTCAGTCGTTGCGGCCGTCAGCGGCCCGGAAGGCTTCTGGAGCAATCCGGCGGCCGACGGCATACATGATCGGCGCGCCGATGGCCATGACGACCAACTCGCTGATGGCCGTCGTCAGCCATGTGAGCCAAAACGGAAAGCCGAGCGCCAGTTTCAATTCGAAGGCGATAATGGCCATAGTCACAGTAAATGACAGCGTATTGACGGCCATGCGCGCCCAAACGTTTCGGACATACCGCATAGAGACGATCGTGATGAGCAGCGCCAACACCGACTGGCCAACGCCGAATACAAGATCATACGCGACAATCGGCGAGAAAAACAAATTGGCAAAAAAGACGCCAAGCACGATGCCAACAGCGTATGTTTTGCGGAACACGACCAAGTGATTCAATATTTCTGACACGCGAAACTGAATATTCGTAAAGCCAAACGGCTGAATGAGCGTCGTCACCGCGATATACACGGCGGCGATCAAGCCATTTGCCGCTATGATCCGAATGTTCATAACGTCCTCTCCTCGCATNGATGATAATATGATTGTAGCACGACAAACGAATGAACGAAAAGGAAGTGAATCTCGTTGACCTTGACGGATCAACAAGCAACAAGCCGGCGGCGATCGGTTTGGGAAGTCGGAAAAACAGCGCTTCTCCTCGGTTTAACGTCATTTGGTGGTCCGGTCGCTCATCTCGGCTATTTTTACGAAGAGTACGTCAAACGAAAAAAATGGATTGACGAGAAAACGTATGTCGATTTGGTCGCTTTATGCCAATTCCTCCCTGGTCCAGCGAGCAGCCAAGTCGGCATCGGCATCGGATTCATGCGCGCCGGCGTTTGGGGGGCGTTGGCAGCTTGGCTTGGTTTTACGCTGCCGTCAGCGGTCGCCCTCAGCCTGGTTGCTGTTTGGCTGCAACACCATTCTTGGGGTGACGCCGGCTGGATGCACGGCTTGCTGTTGGCGGCCGTGGCGGTCGTGGCGCAAGCTGTATGGGAGATGGCGCGCAAATTCGCCTCTAGCCGCCTCGAGGCAACGGTCGCCATCACAGCGGCGGCCGCTGTGCTTCTTGCGCCGGGCGCGTGGAGCCAAGTAGCCGTCATCGCCGCAGCGGGGGGCATTGGCGCTGTTGGAGTGCGAAAAAATGTCGCACCTTCTTCGTCTGCGGCAGGCATCCCGCCTTCCATTCGTCGTTCCACCGGTTTGACGTTGCTTTCCTTGTTTGCCGTGTTGCTTGTTGCGCTGCCGCTCATTCGTACTTGGATCCACTCACCGCTTTTGGAGCTGTTTGACAGCTTTTACCGCGCTGGGGCGCTCGTGTTTGGCGGCGGGCATGTGGTGTTGCCGCTCTTGGAGGCGGAAGTGGTGCCGCAAGGGTGGGTCACCGCCAATCAGTTTTTAGCCGGCTACAGCGCTGCCCAAGCCGTCCCTGGGCCGCTGTTTACGTTTGCCGCGTATATTGGAATGGCGGCGTTGGGCTGGAAGGGAGCGCTAGTGGCTACCACAGCCATTTTTCTTCCATCCTTTTTGCTCGGTCTTGGCGCGTTTCCGTTTTGGCACTGGCTTCGCCGTCATCCACGCTTCCAAGCGGCGCTTGCCGGCATTAACGCCGCTGTCGTCGGGATGTTACTTGCGGCGCTGTATGATCCGATTTGGACAAAAGCGGTGAACGAGCCGGCCGATTTCGCGTTTGTCCTCGTCGCCTTTCTTTTGCTTGCCGTTTGGAAGTGGCCGGCGTGGTTGGTTGTTCTTGTTTCCTTTGTCGGCGGGTGGCTTCGCACGTTGCTCGATTAATGCTTGGTGCCTAACGGGCGGGCGTTTGGGTGTATTTCCTCATCCTCCCGCGAGCAGATAATCTTGTCACACCGGGCCTATGTAAGTAGATTTTCAGCTCGACTAGTAGCAAAGCCAGCCATGTGCCGACGGCCAAATGGATGACCGCCCAGGACAGATGAATTTCTGTCGCAACGGTGACTATCCCGATCACCGCTTGCAACAGCCCGACCGTTGCCGCCAAAAGAAGGCGCCGCTCCAGCGGGCGCCCCCAGCGTCGCCTGTGGGCAACAAACGCTGTCCAAATGGTATATAACACCGTAGTGGCAGCAGCGGTTCGGTGGGCGGTTTGCCACATTTGGGCTTCGCTCGATGGCCATGCTTGTTCCCCGCATATCAGCCNTCCGCATGCCAGACCGTAATGTTGATGTTTCACGTATGCGCCAAGCAGTAACGCAGCTGCCAATAAGAACAAAAGAACATGGATATGCCGCTTCGCCTCTGCTTCAATAGTTGTCTGGCCGACTGGTTGATGCATCTGTGGAGAGCGATGGACGTTCCGCCAAATCCAAAGAAGGCAGCCTAAAAAGAGAAACGCGATGAAGAAATGAATCGTGACAATGATAGGTGGGAGATCAAACCAAACGACGAGAGCTCCAAGCATAATTTGCAACGCAAGCAAAACAGCGGCGGCCGCTGAAATGAAACGGTCTGTCCCGCTTCGGGAAGAACGCCATAAGCGAAGGCAGAGCACCCCGGTCAACAGCACGAGCAAAGCGCCGATCAATCGATGGGCGTACTCGATCAGCGTCGCTCCTTTCAACATCGGGATGAGCATCCCGTTGCAGAGCGGCCAGTCAGGGCCGCACCCCATCCCCGAATTCGAGGACGCCACATACCCGCCGAATACAATGAGAACGTATGTCGTACATAGCGTCCAAAAAGCCAACGATTTCATCCCCATTCCCCCTAACATCATTTCTCCCATTATAGCAAGTCCGCTGTCACATAACTGTGTACTCTATCACATCAGACAAAAAAATCCAAATTGTGAGAAAAATTGTCTGTTTTGTGATGAAGTTAACTGTGGGAAAACGCTACCATGCCCTATAGTGAAACTATCTTGACGAGGGAAAAGGGGGAATGGATCGCTATGTACCAGCAGGCAGCGTGGATTATTTCCGTTGTTCTCATCCTGTTTGTCATCCTTGTTTTTTTGTATGTCGTCGCTCATTCCGGCCAGCGCGTCGAATATGAGCCAATTCAGAAAAAAGGATACCGGATTCGAAATGTATGGTTTTTGGTCGTCATTGCAGCCATAGGTCTAGCGACGTTTTATACGCTGCGCGATTTGCCGTTTGAAAGGCCAGCGCATGCTGCCGATCCGACCGTTGTTCAAGTGGAAGCGCGGCAATTTGGTTTTGTATTAAGCCGAAATGAATTTCGCGTCGGTGAGCCGATCGCCTTTCAAGTGACGAGCGTAGATGTCAATCACGGAGTCGGCATTTATGATGAAAACATGGAACTGTTGGCCCAGACGCAAGCCATGCCGAAGTATACAAATACGATTTATTACACGTTTGAGAAACCCGGGACATATCAAGTGCTTTGTTTAGAATATTGCGGCATCGGCCACCATGTGATGACGGCGACCATTACCGTCGTGCCGGCCCAAGAAGGGGAGGGGAAATAATGGAAGCGAACGTTCGCAAGATGACCGCCTTGTACATGTTCGTCAGCGGCATCGCGATTTTGCTCATGATGGTGCTGGGGCTGTTGATGCTGCTGGCGCAAGGAAAAATGATTCCGCTTGGACAAGATACATTTTATGAAATGATGACCGCGCATGGCACGTTTATGGTTGAGCGGCTGCGTTTGCTGCGTCGGCGGTTATGTGGTACTTTTTGCGCCAGTACGTCCGTTTGTCGTTTCCGATTTTTGTGACCCATTTCGTGTTGTTTTTAACGGGGGTGGTGATGACAGCCATCAGTATTTTTGTCTTCCGTTTCGCTGGAGCATGGACGTTTTTGTACCCGTTGCCGGCGATGTCAGTCGGCATGTGGGGGAAAACAGGAGCGAGCCTGTACTTGATTGGCATGCTGCTGATTGGTGTCAGCTTTTTGCTTCTTTATCTTGATACGTCGCGAGCCATTATTCGCGAATACGGAAGCCTTGGCCATGGCCTTGGATGGCCGCAAATTCTCGGAAAAGTGAAAGGTTACGGTCCGCCGCCTACGGTAGTGGCGAGCACGATGGTTTCGATCGTCAATCTCGTTTCTTTAACAGCCGGGGCAAGCGTCTTAGTCATGAGCTTAATCAATTTGTTTCAACCATCGATTGAAATGGATCCGTTGCTGGCGAAAAACTTGATTTACGCCTTCGGGCATATTTTCGCCAATTCGGTTATTTACATGGGGGTAATCGCCGTATATGAAATTTTGCCAAAATATACAAACCGCCCATGGAAGTCGTACAAAATTTTCCTTATCGCGTGGAACATGTCGACGTTGTTTACGATTATCATTTACCCGCACCATTTGTTGATGGACTTTGTCATGCCGAAATGGATGTTGATTATCGGCCAAGTGTTTTCTTATTTGAATGGTTTGCCGGTTTTGGTGGTGACCGCCTTTGGCGCGTTAATGATCGTTTATCGTTCCGGCATTGAATGGGATATGGCGTCAAGCTTCATCTTCCTTTCGATGTTCGGCTGGGTCGCAGGCGTTATGCCGGCGATTGCGGATGCGACCATCGTCATCAACCACGTCATGCACAACACGAAATGGGTGCCGGGACACTTCCATATGTATATGGGAATCGGTGCGGTTTCAATGTTATTCGGCTTTATGTATTATTTCATTCGTGGAAACGGGCGAAAGATCGGTTATGCGGATATGGTTAGCTTCTGGGTGTATACGATTTTCTTCCTCAGTCTATGCGGCACGTTCCTGTTTTCTGGAAAAGTGAGCGCACCGCGGCGGTGGGCTGTGCATGTTCCGGAATGGATTCCGTATGATCGCATGGGGGCGATGTTTGCAGTTGCCATTATCGCCGCTGTCACGGTGTTCCTTTACCGCTTTTTCGTTTCGGTGATCACCGTTCAAGCAAAGCAAAATATCGAGGTGGGGCCGCGTGCGTAAAACCGTAGCGGTGGCTCTCGCGCTTGTGTTCGGTTTTGGGCTTCTTTGGCACGGGACGGACGGGTTTCGGGCGTTTACAAGCGAAACCGCCCGCCGCCTTGCCATCCTGCAAGAGCCAAAACCACTTCCGGCCGTTCAGTTGGAGGATCAAAACGGTCGCACGTTCTCTTGGCAAGATCAGCGCGGCCAATGGGTTTTAGCCACTTTTATATATACAAGGTGCGGCGATGTGTGCCCGGTTGTTGAGATGAACTTGCGCCGCATTTATGATGCCATTCGCCAGTCTCCGCATAGGCATCGTCTTTCGTTTTTAAGTATTAGTTTCGACAGCCAAAACGATACCCCGGAGATGTTGATGCATCATGCCCATCATTATGGGGCGGATGGCGTTACGTGGCGCATGGCCCGCGTGTCGAACGATCAGGAACTGCAACGGTTATTAGAAGTGATGGGCGTCATTGTGATCCCGGACGGGAAAGGCGGGTATGAACATAATGCGGCGTTTTACTTGCTCGACGAAAAGGGGCGGCTCGTCCGCATTTTTGATTACAACCATCCGCAAGCGGTCAGCGCCGAGCTGAACCACCTGCTGGCCAAAGAGGCATCCTCCGAGGTGGTGAAACAGTGAGCGGGAAACGATATGCAGTTGGCGGAGCTCTCCTCATGGCAGCCCTTGCGTTGCCGCCGGTGTTGCGTTGGATGGAATCATCGATGATTGGCGTGATGCTCGGGCAAGTCCCGTTGCTGGTGGTAGCCGGCTGGCTGTTTGGTTTCGCGTTGCCCCGCCGTTTCGCCCAATTGCTAAGCCGTTGGAACGAAAACGGTTTGCCTGGATTGTTGGTGGCCATCAGCGTCCTTTCCTTTTGGATCTTGCCGCGTTCAGTCGACGCCTCGTTGAACGAGCCGTTGATGCGGCTTGCCAAATGGATGATGCCGCCGCTGCTTACAGGGATGCCGCTATCGTTAAGCTGGAAGCGGCTTCATCCGATTGCCCGCGGCGTTGTTCATGCGAATGTCATCTCGATGCTCGTTGTCATGGGTTGGCTGTATTTAGCTGTACCGGCGCGCGTGTGCAACAGCTACTTGCTCAGCCAACAAAACGCGCTCGGCCGCATGATGATCGCGTTGTCCCTCGTGCTCGCTGCTTTTTGGTCGCTGCGGCTGTTCGTTGCTGGAACAGCAAACGAGCCGGAGACTCGCTAAGTCAACGGAACGGTCTCTCTTTGTTGCTGGGCCTGAATTGACGGACATGCGGACGGATCTTAACAGGAAAGATTCGTCCGTTTTTTTTTGTTTGCCCCCTTCTCTTCTCCTTTGGTGAAAAGAAGGATTTTTCACCGCTATGTCAAATATCTTTACCGATATGGGGACAAGTGCTTGTTTCCGTTGCGTGAACGTCAGACAGGTTGGCTCAAGTCAACAAGAGGTGGCTTAAACGGGTCAACAGCCGTGCACCCCCAAGTTTAGAAGGTTAGTGAAAAAAGGATCGTTTCTAGCCCGCAGGAGGCCAGCGAAATGAGAAGTTGATGCCACAATTTTCCCTCATTTGGGAAACCATGCTGGAGAGCGGGATGTTTCGTTCCATCGCCGGTCTTCTAAGCCTCGGATCAATGTTCGATAAAGCGGGACAGCGAAAGGGGAGGGGGAGAGACGGATGAAGTGGGTATGGATGCTGCTCGCTCTAACGGCCGGGATGGCTGTCTCCGTACAGGCAGGAGTGAACGGCGGCCTCGGCAAGCGGATTGGTGTGTTGGAAGGGGCGTTCGTGTCGTTTTTAATCGGAACGATCGTCTTATTTTTAGTGCAATTGTTTTTAGGCAAGGGAGAATTGCTTGCCATGTTTTCTGTGCCGAAATGGCAGCTGACGGGCGGCATTCTCGGCGCCTTTTACGTGTTTGTCATGGTGCTGATCGTTCCGAAAGTCGGCGTCGCCAATTCATTGATGGCCGTGGTCGCCGGACAGCTCGTGATGAGTTCGATCATTGATCACTTCGGGTTATTCGGCGGACAGCGCATTCCGTTTGACATGACGCGCCTCGCTGCTATAGCCTGTTTGTTTTTGGCGCTTTGGCTTTTTTTCCGCAAATGAACAACAGGACTGGCCAAGTTGGTTTAGTTTTCCGTGATCCGCTCATACTAACAACAGCATGATCGACTTGAAAGGAGCGGATCAAAGTGAAACAGGCATGGCGCATTTATATGAGCGATTTGAAACATCTCACGACCAACTGGGCCGCATCCATATTGGCTCTCGGTCTGATCGTTCTTCCATCGCTTTACGCTTGGATCAATGTAGAGGCTTCGATTGACCCTTATGCCCATACAGAGGATTTACCGGTCGGCGTCGTGAACGAAGACCGAGGGGCGGAGCTCGCCGGTCACCGGTTTCGCGCCGGCGATGAGATCGTCAAGACCTTAAAAAACAACCACCAGTTGGGATGGCGATTTGTCACGCGGAAAAAAGGAATGGAAGGCGTTCGGAGGGGAGACTACTTTGCGACGATCGTCATTCCGGCTGATTTCTCGGCTAAATTAGCCACTGTAGTGCAGAAACGTCCGAAAAGGGCGGTTATTTACTATTATGAAAACAACAAACGGAACGCCATCGCTCCCAAAATCACGGAGCGCGGAGCAAGTACATTGTCAGCGCGAGTCAGCGATGAGTTTGTGAGGGTGGTCAATACCGCATTGTTTTCCTTGTTCCACCAAGCGGGAGTGACGCTCGAACAGCAGCTTCCCACCATTCGCCGCGTTGAAGCGTTTGTGTTTCGTTTGGAAAACGAATTGCCAACGATTCAACGACAATTGAAAGCCCTAGATCGCGATGTGGGAGAGGCAAGATCACTAGTTCGTACAGGCCGCGAGCTTCTGCCGGCTGCCAGAGCAACGGTGCGGCGCGGTTTAGAATGGACAGGCCGCGTTGAGAAGTTGTTCATGCAAGTCAATGCTTCATCGCACTTATGGGAAAAGCCGGTGGAAATGGCGGTTCATGCGCTCCATTCCTTTGCAGAGCAGACGCCACAGTCCCTCGATACACCGGAAAAGCAAGCGCGTTGGGCGGCTCTCATCCAACAGGCTGCAACAGACGCGAGCCCATTGGTTCAGCAATTGCGCCGAACGTTGAGAACATGGGAGGGGACGATTGATTCCTCTTCGCTTCAACCTGTGCAGCGCACAGTCAGCCGTATCGAGCAGACGCTAGCGTCTATTCAAGAAACAGCGGCGCTAGTGAAACAACATCCAACAGGCGTCGAAGAGAAGATCACTCACCTGCGTGAACAAATGGCCTTATTGGACGCACAGGCGCAGCAACTTGATCAAGCATATCGCCAACGGCTGCTGCCTATGCTGCGGGCAAAATGGAATCAAACAGGGGAACAGGTGCGACAAGCGAAACAAACGCTTCTTCGCATGGATCAAGCGTTAAATGAGGCAGAGCAATGGTTGTCAAACACAGATCGTGATTTAGCGGCCGCGCAACAAGCGCTAAAGACCGCACAGGCTCAATATCCATTTCTCTCCCGCCAGGTCCGCGAGCTGGCCGCCTTCCTATCGAAAATCAAAAGAGAAACCAACATCGACGAACTGATTCGCTTGTTGAAACAAGATCCTCGGGCGAAAGGGGCGTTTTTAGCTCACCCGGTTGACGTCAAAACGTTCCGCCTTTTCCCGCTGCCGAACTATGGTTCGGGCATGAATCCATTTTACACGGTGCTGGCCATATGGGTAGGATGTTTGTTGCTTGTTTCCGTCTTGTCGACGGATCCTTCTTCGTTTTCGGAAGCGAATGAGCGGGAAAGATATGCCGGACGGCTGTTGACCTTTTGGACGCTGAATGCTTTGCAGGCGATGGTCGTGACAGCTGGAGCGGCTTTCATCTTGCCGAATATTTTCGTCCGTGAGCCGGGATGGTTCATGACGTTCGGCCTTTTGTGCAGCTTTGTCTTTATGGCGGTGGTTTTTTCGCTTGTTTCCTTGTTCGGCAATGTGGGAAAAGCGATGGCGATTGTGTTGCTCGTCTTGCAAATTGCCGGAGCGGGAGGAACGTATCCCGTTGAGCTGATTCCTCCGTTCTTTCAGCAATTAAACCCTTGGCTGCCGTTTACCTATGCCATTGATGTCATGCGCGAGGCGGTCGGCGGGATCGTATGGGAAAATGTTGAGCATGATGTCAAGCGGCTTCTCTTGTTTGCCGTTGCCGCCCTTTTGGCCGGACTTTTGTTGAAAGGCTCATTAAACCCATGGATGCGCGTGCTGAAGGAAAAAGCTGTTCAAAGTGGTTTGTTTCATTGAAAATTGTCTGTTCTCTTTATGGAAGCATCTGTTACAATAGGGACGAGAGCGTTGCTTCATTCTCAATTGCCCCGTAGGATCGACGTCTCCCAAGCATTGTTCACTGTTGCTTTTGCGCGATGGGAGAGCGCTCGATGGCGGGGAAAAGGGGAGAGAATCATGTCGATCCGTCGACTGCTTGGTTTTGCGCTCATTTTTTTGGCGATTTCGATGTTTATCGAGCAAATGTGGTGGATCGGGGGAATTTGTTTCTTGATTGGAATTGGAATGACTGCGAAGAGTCCAATCGATCGAAAGTGGAGGAAAAAGAAGCATATATGGTAAACATCGAGAGTGATATGAATCAAACAAGGGTCAGACAGCATGATGTGCAGTTGATGAAAAAAGCAGAACAGTTTATCACGATAAGCTATCGGGAGCTTGGAAAAAGTGAGCAAGAAATGAAGCGGCGGTTGAACGAAATCCGTTGGGAAGTGGAACAAACCGGCACATACAGCCNTACGTACGAAGAGTTAAGCTATGGGGCTAAGATGGCTTGGCGTCATAGCAACCGTTGCATCGGCCGCTTGTTTTGGCAATCGCTCTATGTCATTGATGCGAGAGAGGCGGTTACCGTAGACGAGGTTTTTTCTTATCTATTCCATCATATTGAGTTTGCGACCAATGGCGGGAAAATCCGGCCGACGATCACGATCTTCCGTCCAAATGGGGAAGTGCGCATTTGGAATCATCAACTGATTCGTTATGCCGGTTATGAAACCGAAGAAGGGATCATCGGCGACTCATCCTCCCTCACTTTCACCCGCGCCTGTGAACAGCTTGGGTGGAAGGGGGAAAAAACGCCTTTTGACGTGTTGCCCTTGGTGATCCAGGTAGGCAGCCAGAAGCCTGTTTGGACACCGATCCCTAAAGAATTGGTGCTTGAGGTGCCAATTGAACATCCGGAGTTTCCGTGGTTTCGCGATCTGCAGTTAAAATGGTACGCGGTCCCGATTATTTCAGATATGTGTCTAGAAATTGGCGGCATTCGCTATATGGCAGCACCGTTTAACGGGTGGTACATGGGTACGGAGATTGGAGCCCGCAATTTTGCCGATGATTATCGCTACAACATGCTTCCGAAAGTGGCCTCTTGCATGGGGCTTGACACCAACTCCAACGCATCATTATGGAAAGACAAGGCGTTGGTCGAATTGAATATCGCTGTTTTGTATTCCTACAAAAAGGCGGGCGTCAGCATCGTTGACCATCATACCGCCGCGCGCCAATTTCAGTTGTTTGAACAGCAAGAGAAAGCAGCCGGCCGCCATGTCACCGGCGATTGGACATGGCTGATTCCGCCTCTTTCTCCGGCGACAACGCACATTTTTCACCGAACGTATGACAACACGACCATGTTGCCCAACTTTTTCTATCAGGACCGTCCATACGAACAACAAAGGGGAGAGGAACAATGACCGTCATCATCCGCATGCGCGATGTGTCATGGGCAAGAGGAGGGCGCATGATTTTGCGTGATATCAACTGGGAGGTGAAAGAAGGCGAGCAATGGGCGATTCTTGGCCTAAACGGCTCCGGGAAAACATCGCTTCTCAATATCGTCACCGGCTATCAGTACCCGACGCGCGGGGATGTTGAAGTATTGGGCTATCGGTTTGGACAGGCGAGCTTGTGGGAATTGCGCCGGCATATCGGGTTTGTGAGCAGCTCGCTTGATCAGTTTTATGATACCTTGCAAGCCGAAACAGTCGAAGATATTGTCATCAGCGGCAAGTTTGCAACGATTGGCCTGTACGATGCCGTCACTGAGGACGATCGGTCCAAAGCGCAATCGTTAATCGAGTCTTTCCGCCTCGAAGCTGTCCAAGAAAAGCGGTACGCAACGTTGTCGCAAGGAGAAAAGCGAAAAACATTGATCGCCCGAGCGTTGATGGCGAATCCGAAGCTGCTCATTTTGGACGAGCCGACGGTCGGCCTTGATTTATTGGCCCGCGAAGAAATTTTAGCATTGATCGGACAGATCGTCACTCAGCCGTGCCATCTCTTATACGTCACCCATTATATCGAAGAAATCGTCGACTCCATTACCCATGTCTTGCTTTTGCAAGACGGGCGCATCCTTGCGGCTGGCCAAAAAGAGGAAGTGTTAACCGACGAGCGGCTTTCAGAAGCGTTTCGCCTTCCGATCCGCGTTCATTGGGAAGACGGCCGGCCGTGGGTGTCGATTGGACGTTGAAGACGGATGGACTACCGGCTCCCTAAGGTGCGAAAACCATACCGGGAGCCCTTCCAACCGTAAAAACGCGCAAAAGCATGTAACAACCATCTAGTCGCCTGCACGATAATCCAGTTTTTCCTTGCCGGAAGAGCCGAGGGAAAGATGGACGGAAATGTTTCGAATGGTTTTCTTTTTTAATGGGATTATGCCGTTTTGTTCCCATTGTCTCCATTTATGAACGTTGCTGCGGTATAATTGATCTGATACATTCAGCACGTCAATGTTTCGATTGACTCCCCATTCATAGGCTTGTTGGATTTCCTGTTTCACCGTTTGCGCCGCCAGCTTAGCCAGCCGTTCTCTTGACAGCGGCCGGCGCAGCTCGA
>NZ_LDPD01000016.1:184617-194206 GCF_001026865.1 Geobacillus sp. ZGt-1
TAAAATGATAATTTACAATTGATCCATTTTATCATTTTTGAACCAAGAAGGTCCCCAACTTCCATGAATGAGCGTAAGTGGGAGAAAGATGATCGGGATGAGCCCCCGCCTAGAATATCCTGTTAGGAAAGGCTGGATTTGCTGTCTTTGAGAGTAAAACAGCCTAACCGTGGAACGCATGGGGATGGCTAGGCTGGCAAATAGTCGTGGGGCAAGTGTATCCAACAATCTCCCACCTTTACGCCTTTGTATTAGATGGGAGAGCGTTCCATTTCCTAGCGGCTCAAAATGCTCAGTTAACAGGCGGAAGATGGATGCCATCCGTCTTTTGGCGGCTGTCAGCTGGCGTGACTTCCATGACCGGCGGCCGACCGTTTTCAAAACCGCGGGCGATGTCGCGAATCGGGCTCATTTCATCGGGAACGCCAATTCCCGGGGTATAGCGCGGCAGGCTGGAAGTGGCGCCGCGTTCTTCCCAAGGCTCTCTCATGAATCAACACCTCCATATTCTCAGTATGGCCATTGATGGAGGCCGTATAAATGGAAATCAAATCCTTTCCCGCCAATTTCTTTTGTGGAGCCCTGTCATCTGTTGTAGGCATACTATGGATGACAATATGGGCAACAGGAGGGAAGGAACTCAATGCAGTTCGGGAAAGATGCGATCGAAGCGATTTGGCGCCGCCAGTGCGGAGCGTGGGAGCGGAGCGATGCGGCATGTGTCCAATCATTTTTGGTGGAATGTTTACAACATGACCTTGATCCGCAAGACGGGCTCAATTGGATCATTGAGCACCGCACCCAGCTTTCTGACGCCGATGCAGTGGTGGACGCGGCACTCCATTGGGTGAATGAACATACGTCCACTGGCTCCCCGGTGTCAGGAATCGGAGCGGAACAACAAGAGTGAGGCGGCGAACAGGAAAGGGCGGAACGAAGGATGGTATGGGTCATCAAAACAAAACACGAAAATGACCAAGGGGAGACGGTGGGGCTGGAGCTTGAGAGCGAAGATGGCTGGCTTGACGCCAACGTCCGCTGGGACGGATGCATGGAAATTCACTTGTACTTGGTGACGGAGGAAGGCCGCGAACTGAGCGATACGCTCCATACGTGCGATTTACAGGGGCTGATCGAGCGGTTGCAGTCATTGGATTCCGTGTGTCGATCGTTCTTTTTCCAAATTTCAGGACAGGGGAGCTGATGAAGGCCGAACCGCCGGCAGCGCCGCTGACCTCATCGATGAATGAACGAGGAGCCAAAACCGAGGCTCCTCTTTTTTCCTGAACGGCATGGTGTTCATTGAAGGAAGGAGACGCGTTAGGAGGGGAAGCAGGCTCGATTGCCGTTGGCTTCGTCTTTGTTTGGAAGTGCAGGCTTTTCCGATTAGGGGTATAAAAATGTTTAAAATATTCTAAATGTGATGTATAATAAAGAAACAACATACTAACCGGTTGGTATATCGTCTGTTGAAAACGGATTCAGAAGTGGATCGAAAGGTGGGAAGATCATGAGGCTAAAAGGAAAAGCGGCGATTGTCACCGGCGGCGCGAGCGGCATCGGCCGGGCGACGGCGATTCGCTTTGCGGAAGAAGGCGCCAAAGTGGCGGTGAGCGACATCAATGAGGAAGGAGGGGAAGAAACGGTCCGCCTGATTCGGGAAAAAGGAGCATTCCCGTTACAACATTTCTAGAGGGAGGGGAGGCGATTTTTGTCCAAACGGACGTATCCGATTCCAAGCAAGTGAGCCGCCTTGTCCAAACGGCGGTTGATGCCTTTGGCGGCCTACATATTCTCTTTAACAATGCCGGCATCGGCCATTCGGAAGTGCGGAGCACCGACTTGTCTGAAGAAGAGTGGGACCGGGTCATCAACGTTAATTTGAAAGGAGTGTTCCTTGGCATCAAATACGCGGTGCCCGTGATGAAGCAATGCGGCGGGGCCATTGTCAACACATCGAGCCTGCTTGGAATCAAAGGGAAAAAGTACGAATCGGCCTACAACGCCTCGAAGGCCGGGGTGATTTTGTTGACGAAAAATGCGGCATTGGAATATGGGAAGTTTAACATTCGCGTCAATGCCATTGCACCGGGGGTCATTGATACGAACATCATCACGCCGTGGAAACAAGATGAGCGCAAATGGCCGATCATTTCGAAAGCGAACGCCCTCGGCCGCATCGGGACGCCAGAGGAAGTGGCGAACGCGGTGTTGTTTTTGGCGTCCGATGAAGCGTCGTTTATCACCGGCGCGACATTGTCGGTCGACGGCGGCGGGCTGACGTTTTAGACGTCGGACGGCTGATACGGGGCAACGGATGAAAACAAAGGTCGCACAAACGAGAGGGGAGAGGAAACGATGCGTTTTGCCAATACCGTCGCTGTGATTACTGGAGGGGGAAGCGGCATTGGCCGGGCGACGGCCGTCCGCCTGGCTCAGGAAGGGGCGACTGTCGTGCTTGTCGGCCGCACAGCCGTCAAACTGGAAGAAACGGTGCAAGACATCACGCGTCTTGGGGTGCCAGGGGTGGCCGATCGGTTTGCGGCCGATGTCACGGACCGCGAACAAGTGCGCGCCTTGGCCGCATACGTCCAAAATCGGTACGGCGACTTGCATGTGCTCGTCAACAATGCCGGCATTTCGACCCATACGAAATGGCTCGAGCTCACCGAACAAGAGTGGGGATGATGTGCAGCGCGTCAATATGAAAAGCGTCTTTCTTGTCTCGCAAACGCTCGCTCCGCTGATGATCGAAGGGGCAAAACGCGAGCGCGCCAATCGGGCGATTGTGAACGTAGCGTCATTGTCCGGCCATCAGGCCGGGGCGGAAATTCCGCACTACAGCGCGGCGAAAGCAGGGGTCATCAACTTGACCAAATCGCTCGCTTTGGAGCTGGCGCCGTATGGCATCCGCGTCAATTCCGTCTCGCCCGGTTTTGTCGAGACGCCGCTTACCGAGCGCGGACTGCAAAACGAGCGGTTTGTGAAAGCCATCGAGCGCAACACCGCCTTAGGCCGGGTGGGAGCGCCGGAAGAGATCGCCAACGTCATTGCGTTTCTTGCCTCTTCGGAAGCGTCGTACATGACCGGCTCTGATGTGTTGGTCGATGGCGGATGGCTCATCAAATGAAACTGAAAAGTCCAAAATGGAAAAGGAGAGGAAAGGAATATGGAAACCTCGCATTTGCTTGTGGAACAATCCGGTTCTGTATTATGGTTGACGCTGAATCGCCCGGAGCGGCTCAATGCCTTCAGCCCGGAGATGATTGCCGGACTGACGGATGAAATCGAACGCGCCGCGGCGGATGATGCCGTCCGCGTCATCGTCTTATCCGGCGCTGGGCGGGCGTTTTGCGCCGGCGGGGATGTGAAAACGATGGGGCAGTCGAGCGCCCCGCAGGCGTATGAGCATATCGGCCGACTCAACCGGCTCATTTTGGCGATGAAATCATGCGAGAAACCGATCATGGCCGCCGTGCACGGCGTGGCGGCCGGAGCTGGGTTCAATTTGGCGCTGGCTTGCGATGTGATCCTCGCGGCCGAAGACAGTCAATTCATTTTGAGCTTTGCGAAAGTTGGCCTTGTCTCGGACGGCGGCGGGTCGTATTGGCTGCCGCGGCTTGTCGGTCCGCATTTGGCGAAACAGTTTTTCTTCACCGCCGATCCGATTTCAGCCCGTCGCCTGTATGAATTGGGCGTCCTAAGCGAGGTCGTCCCAGCTGAGAAACTGCGCGAGGCGACAGAATCGCTCGCCTCGAAGCTGGCGGGTGGGCCCACGAAAGCCATCGGAAAACAAAAACGGCTGATTGAACACGCGCTGACCGCGACACTTGAGGAGATTCTCGAAGAAGAGCGTCTCGTTCAAGGGTTGATGGTGGAAACCGAAGACCATCGCGAAGGGGTGACGGCGTTTAAAGAGAAACGGAGCCCGGTGTTCCAAGGAAAATAAGCGAGTGGCAGTGCCGAAAGAGCGTTGCGCCCTGTTTCTCCATCAGCGGGAGACAGGGCGTATTTTGTTTTCACTTCGCCTCAAATGAAACAGCCCCCCTTTCCAAATGGGGAAAAGGGGTGGTTGGTCGGGGAGCGGTGCGATCAAACGTCAAAGCGCCCCTGCTTGATTCCGGATGGGTTCTGCGAGCAACTGATCCACGTCGTCGATCAACTCGTCAACATGGTCATACGGCGCATCCAGCTGCAGCATTTTCCGCAAGATCCTGCGGGCGTTCGAGGATAAGTCAAGTTCTTCTTCCCAGCTTTTTTCCTCGTCACTTATCGGTTCATAGGCAGAATACAATAAAAACAAGGTGAAGTGTCCAAGGGCATAGAAATCGCTTCGTGGATGCGGTTTGCGCCGCAGCCGCTTTTCCAGCGGGTCGTCATCGCGGAAATCCACCGGTTCGCCGATGCGGCAGGCCAAGCCGAAATCGATGATCGCCACCGTTCCATCGCGCCAAATGATGTTCGGGATGCGCAAATCGCGATGGACGATGCCGAAAGCATGGACGTGCCGGACGACCTCAAGCACCTCCTTTAACAATCGAAACGCCTCTTGTTCCGTGTACTTGGCTTCCAGCTTGAAAATCCGGTCTTCCACCGTTTCTCCGTCGATATACTCCATCACGAGATGCGGCTGTCCGCGCTCCACAAACCGATCATACAGCCTCGGAATTTGCGGGTGGCGCAGGCGGGCGAGCACGTCAGCTTCGCGCCGAAGCAAGCGGCGGCCGTCTTCTCCTTTTGTCCGCCGCGCTTGTTTGATGACGACAAGACGGCCTGTCAGGTGATCGCACCCTTTGTAGGCGATGCCGTAGCTTCCCATCCCGAGCTCTTCGATGACTTCATAGCGGCCATGAAGTATAGTTCCGTTCCGATGCGGCCGGTCAAACCAGCGGGCGATGAGCGGATGGCGTTCGAACAAACGTTTCATCAGCTGCCGAAGAAGCTCGAGAAGAAACTGCCGCTGTGATGTTTCTTTTTGTAATGGTGATGGCCGTACTGGGACGGGTGATGGTGCGAGTGATACGTCGGGTTGTAATAATGGTGGTCGCTGCTGCTGTAATGTTTATGGTAGTGCGACGGATGATGGGGATGGTCGAAAAGTGCTTTTAGCCATTTTTTCAACATCGCGATCGCTCCTTTGCGATAGATTTACCTATATATACGAGGCAATGAGAAGGAAGTTTCAGACTTCAAAGATGAAAAAGAAACCGCCAGGGGCATTAGCCCCTAGCGCGGTGTGGCAACCTCATTCCTTTTTTTCGTTCAACGCCTGCTTGAGCAGCTCCCCTAAACTCGTGCCAAACGATTCGTTGGCCGGGCTGTATTTTTTGAGAAGCGCCCGTTCGCTGCCTTTTGCGGCGATGCGTTTGGTCTCGTCCGCTTTTTCGACAATATTGCACGGGCGGCATTGGAAATACATCCCTGCTTTTCCTTCATGCATTTCCATGCGCCGGTGGCATTGCGGGCAACGGCGGTTCGACAGTTTCGGGTCGCGCCGGCGGCGGTAGCGGCACGCTAAGTTCGAGCAGACAAGCATCCGTCCGTCTTTCGTTTTCCGCTCTTTTAAAAGCGCGCCGCATTCTGGGCATGTGAGATTTGTGAGGTTTGGCGCTTTGTATACCTGCTCGCTCTGCTTGATTTCGGCGACAAGCGTTTCGGTTTGACGGCGGATGTTGGCCAAAAATTGTTGTGGATTTCCTTTCCCGCGGGCGATCGCCTCCAGCTCCCGCTCCCAGCGGGCGGTCAATTCCGGCGATTTCAGCTCTTCATTGACGAGCTCAATCAGCTGTTTCCCTTTTTTCGTCGGATAAAACCGTCCGTCTTTTCGCTCGACTACTTCGGTTTCAACCAGCCGTTCGATGATGTCCGCTCTTGTCGCCGGCGTGCCGAGCCCGTATTTCTCCATTTGCGCGAGCAAATCAGCTTCCGAATAACGGGCGGGCGGTTCGGTGAACGATTGTTCCCTCTCAAGCTGCACCGATGGGAGCGTCTGACCTTCTGCGAGGTGTGACAACGTCGGTTTGGCATCCGTTTCTTCTTTGCCGAGAACCGCTTTAAATCCGAAGTTCACAACCGCCGTCTCCTTGGCGACAAACATTTCGCCGCCGATGTCAAAGACAGCTGTCGTCGTTTCGGATTCATACGGCGGGAAAAACAGCGCCAAAAAGCGACGGGCGATGAGATCATACAGCTTGCGCTCATCAGTCGACAGCCTGCTAAGGTTGAGCCGCTCATCCGTTGGAACGATGGCGTGATGATCGGTCACTTTGTCATCGTTAAATACCCGCTTGGCTGCTTTGGCTTTGCCTTTGGCAAGGAGCGGAGCGATGACGTCCTCATAACCGGATTTCATCGCCAACAACCGCTCGGTCATCGTCGCTTCCATATCGCTTGGCAAATAACGCGAATCGGTGCGCGGGTACGTGACGAGTTTGTGTTGTTCATACAGCCGCTGCAACACCGAGAGCGTCTTTTTCGCCGAAAAGCCAAACCGCTTGTTTGCGTCCCGCTGCAGTTCGGTCAAGTCATACGGCAGCGGGGCGGGCTCGCTTTTTCGTTTCCGTTTGATCGATGTGACGCGCGCCGGCTGGCCTTTGAGACGAGTCATCAGCCGGTTGGCCTTGTCTTGGTCAAACAGACGATGTCCGCCATGCCGCTCCCATACGGCTGTGATGGACCCGATCTTGGCCCGAATTGTCCAATATGGCACGGGAACGAACGATTGGATCTCGCGTTCGCGCTCGATGATCATCGCAAGCGTCGGCGTCTGCACCCGCCCGGCTGAGAGCGGATCGTTGTATTTGGTCGTCAAGGCGCGCGAGACGTTTAACCCAATCAGCCAGTCGGCTTCCGCGCGGCAGACGGCCGATTGATACAGGCGTTCAAACTGCACCCCGGGCTTGAGTTGGCGGAAGCCGTCGCGGATGGCGCGGTCGGTTTGCGACGAAATCCATAGCCGCCAAATCGGCTTCGTCCAACCGATCATCTCTAAAATCCAGCGCGCCACCAGTTCCCCCTCGCGGCCCGCGTCGGTCGCGATGATGACATCTTTCACATCCGGTCGTTTCGCCAACCGTTCAATGGCGCGAAACTGGTGGCTTGTTTGCCGAATGACTTTCAAGCCCATTTTCTTTGGGATGATCGGCAAGTCCTCCAGCCGCCATGTTTCGTATTTTCGGTCGTAGTCTTCCGGCATCTTCAGCTCCACTAAATGGCCGAGCGCCCAGGTGACAATGTGCTGCTTTCCTTCAAAATAATGTTTATGTGCTTGCTTGCAGCCGAGCACGCGGGCGATGTCGCGGGCGACGCTCGGCTTTTCCGCTAACACGAGCGATTTCATCGATAAACCCCTTTCTGTCGTCTCTACATGAGCACAGTCTGCTTCTTAGTATAAAGGAAGAAGGAAAAAGACGCATCCGCCAAGGTTTGTCTCCTTGGCAGGACAAGACGCCTTGGCGCGGCGCAAAGCCGCATCTCCACACTTTCTGCACATTTGCCAAATAAAATAGTAAAATTGAAATGACACTCGGGCTTGATGGATGAGGAGAGGAATCCGTGCGAAAACTGTCATGGAAACTCGGAATGCTGTTTTTTGCCTTTGTCTTGGCCATTGAAATGGTGCTGTTCGTTTCCCTCTACGCTACGCTCGTCCATGCGCGCATCGAGGAAGAATTCGCGCAGCTGTTGGCGCGGGGAAACAGCCACCGCAACGTCTTGGAGAAAAATAACGATCGAACGACGTTGGCGCATGTCGTGATGATGGAATCAGAGGCGGAAACCGATGTCGCCATCACTGACGCCCGGCGCCGGATTGTATCGGCTTCTAGCGGCATTGTTCCGTTTGCCAAGCGCATCATTCCTTTAACGAACGGTCGCCATATTCCCCGCCGGGGAATGATGGTCGAAACCGACTGGAAGCGGGCATCGCATATCGCCGCCGTCAGCCCGATTCAAATCAGGGGTGAAACAAGAGGATATGTGTATATGTTTCAAGACACCCGCTCGATCCGGACGATGGTGTATAAACTGAAGCATCATTTTATCGTCGTTGGCGTGCTGTCGGTGGCGATCACCGTGTTGACCATCGCCTTTTTCTCCCGCGCCATCACGATGCCGCTCCTTCGCATGAAACAGGCGACCGAGGCGCTCAGCCGGGGGGATTTTTCCGTCCGCCTCGAGATGAAAGGCAACGACGAGCTGGCGCAACTCGGGAGAGCGATTCAAACGCTGGCCAANGATTTGGCGTATTTGAAACAAGAGCGGAGCGAATTTTTAGCGAGCATCTCTCATGAATTGCGCACGCCGCTGACGTATGTGAAAGGATACGCCGACATTGCTAGGCGTCCGCATCTGTCTGAGGAGCAGCGGGCGAACTATATGGCGATCATTTACGAAGAAGCGGAAAAGATTGAAAAGATGGTCAAAGATTTGTTTGAATTAGCCAAACTGGAGCAACACTCGTTCCAGATTGAAAAGCAGCCGACGAATCTTTGTTCGTTTTTGACAAAATTGTGTGAAAAACTGCGCCCCGCGTTTCAGGAAAAATCGCTGTCGCTTGTGTGCCAGTGCCCCGGTTCGGTCATGGCCGCGATCGATCGGCAGCGGTTCGAGCAAGTGATGATCAACGTGCTTGACAATGCACGAAAGTACGCGTTTTCCGGCACGACGGTGGCCGTCGCCGTTCACCTTCAAAAGCAAGGAATCGTCATTGCCGTGTCCGATGAAGGAACCGGCATTCCGCCGGAAGATGTGCCCCGGATTTTCGAGCGGTTTTACCGGGTTGACAAATCGCGGTCGCGGACAAGCGGCGGGACCGGACTCGGTTTGGCGATTGCCAAAGAAATCGTCGAGGCGCACGGGGGAACGATCGCTGCTCGAAGCGAACAAGGAAAAGGAACGACCATCCTCATTACGCTGCCGGAGGGATAACGATGTATACCTTGCTGTTGGTTGATGATGAAGAGCGGATGCTCGATTTATTGGAATTGTATTTAGCGCCGAACGGCTACCGCTGCGTGAAACGGCGTTCGGGGGCGGAAGCCATTGACTATTTGCGGCGCCATCATGCCGATTTGGTGCTGCTTGATGTCATGATGCCAGAACTCGACGGATGGGAAACGTGCCGCCGCATCCGATCGTTTTCGAATGTGCCGATCATGATGGTCACCGCTCGCGATGAGACGGCGGATATTGTCCAAGGATTGAAAATCGGAGCGGACGATTATGTGACGAAACCGTTTGACGAGGCGGAACTGCTTGCTCGCATTGAAGCGGTGCTGCGCCGTACAGCCGGCGGTCGTTCCGCCATTCGCGCGGCCGGGCTTGTATGGGACGAAGAGGAACATACGGTCCGCTACGAAGATAAGCCGATTGCGTTGACGCCGAAAGAATTTGCCATTTTGGGACTGCTGTTAAAGCACCCGAATCAGGTGTTCAGCCGAGGGCAAATCATCGCATCGCTATGGGGCTATCTCGCTGATACGGAAGAGAGGACCGTTGACTCCCACATGAAAAACATCCGCGAAAAATTGCGGAAAGCGGGGTTCCCAGCGGACGAATATTTGCAGACGGTCTGGGGCGTCGGCTACAA
>NZ_LDPD01000158.1:0-289 GCF_001026865.1 Geobacillus sp. ZGt-1
ATCCGAAAAAATTTTGCACGGATTTTGCACCGCGTTTTTACCTTGCATTGTATACCGAGTTCGACAGTGACTAAGTAAACAAAATGCCTCTCATCCCTTGATGCCAAAGGGACAAGAGGCATTTGGGCATCCTTCCAGCGTGTATCTAGGCGCGAGGATGGATGCCTAGAATCTTCGGAGGCGGCCTCAGCTCTAGCGCCGCCAAGAGTTGCACTTGTCTATTCTAACCAAGGAATCGAGTCCATGTCGCCTTTTTTTGTTTGGATGTAAATTTATGTTAGTGAATTTG
>NZ_LDPD01000159.1:0-389 GCF_001026865.1 Geobacillus sp. ZGt-1
ACGAGTGATTTTGCGATGGCACGAACAACGGAACAAGGACAAAACAAATACCGATGAATCCAAGCCTTCAAGCGTCGTTTCGCCTGTTGCTCATCTTTGCTTTTGAACACATAGCGAACATGTTGGAGCGATTGGTAAACAGACTTTAAGTAATCGCTTTCATTACACCATTCTCGTATGATTTGACGTTCCTCCTCCGTCAATTTCTCTGGGCATTGGCTCAATAAACGGCAAACGTAACGAACATTTCCGTGTTTCTTGCCTCCTTTGCCCAAATATTTGCGACAACGTTCTAACGCATCGGTAAACAGCTGAATGACATGGAAATAGTCGACGACATGTGTCGCCTCTGGGCAAACCCGTTGAATCGCTTTTTTCATCGCTGGAGC
>NZ_LDPD01000160.1:0-1907 GCF_001026865.1 Geobacillus sp. ZGt-1
TTTTGTCATGGGAGTCTATAAAAGCTGAAGGATACGGTGATCGCGAACGCCTCTCACAAAGACCGCTATGAGATCCTGCAAGCGGTTCAGCGATTTGTTTATTACATTCAAGAACGCCCGAAGACGTGTTGCGGTGCTTGGGATGTGCTGCGTAATCAAAACGGTAGCTTTTCAAGATGCATTTTATAAGTACATCTATTCCATCCTAAGAGTTCAGATCATGACTCCTCTTTAGTTTGGTTGCAAATTTTATACATTTACAGCAAGTGAAACAAATCGATATACTCCCTAGCTATCTTTTCCACATGAAAATCATTTGATCTTGCTATCAACTTATCTTTATCTAGATCATTTTTCAATAAACATTTCAATACCGCTCCCGCTACCCCCTCTACATCCCCAACCGGCACTAGCATCCCATACGTCCCATCCTCTAATATTTCCCTTGGTCCGCTCGGACAATCTGTAGCCACTATATTTGCACCGCAGGCTAAGGCTTCTACTAAAACAGTAGGCAACCCTTCCCATTTAGAAGAAAGAACAAATACGGAACAACGTTTCATATATGCATACGGATTCTGCACAAACCCTATGATGTCCACATCCTGCTCTAATCCCATATCCTTTATTAAATTTAACAACTCTTCCCGCTTTTCGCCATCGCCCAAAATCACTAATTTCGCTTTCCTTTGTTGCCGCACATGATAAAAAGCTTTAATCAGTGTAGGATAATCTTTTTGCTCTGTCAGGCGCCCCACGGCTAAAATGACGGGATGTTGCTTATCTTGAAACCAACGATGATCCACTTCCTCATCCGCTTTTTCAAATAGATCATCGGTGACGACCGGATTATAAATGACTTTAATTTTTGATCGGGGAAGATTTAATGTTTTCGATAAATCATCCGCTACACCGTTAGACACCGCAATGACATGGTCAGCCATTGGATAGAAAAGCTTCATCAAAAAAGGCATGAGTTTCGTGCGAACATTTGCGGGATGCAACAAGGTTCGACTTAATGTATTATGTTCTGTTACTATAATTTTTGTTTTTGTCAAAGAGATTTCAGCTGCCAAAATCGCGATAATGTTGGCGTGATTTAATGCAGATATTAAAGCAAACGGCTTGTTCTTGCGCAAATATTTGGCTAATGGGAACAAACTTAGGGCAACACGGGATGCATTTAAGTCGACAATACGAATATCACTAGAAATTTGAGACAAATAAGGCCCTTCTGCTTTAGCTAAGACAAGATCAACTTGAAAGTTATTCTTA
Source organism: Geobacillus sp. ZGt-1 (assembly GCF_001026865.1). Lineage (NCBI taxonomy): Bacteria > Bacillati > Bacillota > Bacilli > Caryophanales > Anoxybacillaceae > Geobacillus > Geobacillus sp. ZGt-1. The sequence goes on from NZ_LDPD01000160.1 coordinate 1,276, forward strand.
GCGAATGCTTTCGCTAAGTTCACCATCACCCTCTCGGCTCCCCCGCCGCGGAGGGAGGGGAGGAAAAGCGCAATATGTTTGTTCATCGTTGTTTTTTACTTCCTCTCCATTTTTAATTTAGCCGCCCAGCCACTTACATGTTCACGTATCTGCCAGACGTTTAAAATATACACCATCGCAAAATACACAAAAAATCCTAAACCAATCTTTGCTATTAGACGATATAAATTATCATCCGCACTATCCAAAACATAAAGAGGAATGGACATAACCATGGCACAGACAACGATTTTTGCAAAATCCCTTAATGGAATTGTCAATGGAAAGACTGCTCTACCTATCATTCCGCTTAAAACAAAAGCCGCGATATAAGCAATGAAAGTAGCATATACCGCTCCCTGAATTCCATAGACAGGGATGAAAGCGAAATTTAGGACGATATTGATCACCCCACCCACAAGGACAGGCCATATTTGCAAAGTGGTTTTTTTGCCCAGTTGGAATGATAAATCAAGATAATAAGATTTCATTCCTTGCAATAGCACACTAATTGCTACGACGGGGATGATCATCGCGGCCTTTTCTCTAAATTCCTCACCCAATATACTTGAAGAAATGCTGTTGTTCAATGT
>NZ_LDPD01000161.1:0-643 GCF_001026865.1 Geobacillus sp. ZGt-1
AACAGGGTCATAATCTACTTGAAGGCACTCTCTCCAAAGAGAAACCCAATCTTCCGTCTTGAGATAGCCTTTTCGGAAATAAGAAGGCTTGACGCCAAGCAAAACATGAAAATGCGGGTGATATGTATCCTCTAATAGATTTCTCGTAATCTCTAAAGAGCGAAACCAGCCCACGACAACATCAGTAAAGGCTTTACGTCTTGCAAGACGATCCCAGGACTTCATAAGGTGACTGATCGTGTCGCCGAGGACATCACCGCGACAGTTGCGGATTGTCAGCGTCAGAAACAACCACCGCATAGGTTGTCGCCTGACCGCCTCATGCGCGACCGTCTTAATTTGGTGAGCGATCACCAAAGACCGACGCCAGGCACACATCGGACAGAGCCGAACCCGGCAAAAATTCGCCCAGGCAAGACGCTTCTCATGTCCATCCGGGCAAACATTAAACTTAAGAGAAGAGCCGCAATGCCGAACCTTTTCGGCCTTATTGTGCTTTCCAATACGAGAAAAGGCTTCAGCCAAAAGAGAACTATTCGCCTTATGCGTTTTCCAAGGTCTTTCCCTTCCCGATACAGGGGATTTGTCGACCAAAATTTCACCATCATAACCGCACATGTTTCCACCTCTTTGCTGCGTAAAA
>NZ_LDPD01000162.1:0-2538 GCF_001026865.1 Geobacillus sp. ZGt-1
TAGACAGACTGTGGGGTTGATAAAGTGAAGAAATTACGGAAAATCTTTCGTGATTACGCGGAAGATTTTTTTATTTTCATCGGACTGACACTTATTAACGTTGCGACGTTCCGGTTAAGCGTGACGGCAGGGCTGTATATGCTTGGTTTTTCTTGTTTAGCTATCGGTATTTTTACGGCGCTGCATCCACCGAAGCGTTATCCGCCGTGAGGGAGGTGAAAACTGAATGTTTTTCCGGCGTGCTTTGGAGCGAAGAAGTACCAATTACACGGAATACAGCCTAAATGATCCAGCGCTTTTAGATTTTCTCGGCATTTCTCCTAGTGAGGTCAATGTTTACGGAAAAAACGCGCTGAAAGAGGCAACCGTTTACGCTTGTATCAAGATTTTAGCGGAATCGCTGTCCAAGCTCCCATTGAAGACGTATCGTGAAGACGAAAACGGCGTCAATAAGGCAGTGAAGCACTATTTATATAAGTTGCTAAAGCTTCGTCCCAACCCGTATATGTCAGCGTCTGACTTCGCCAAATGCAATGAGACACAACGGAACATATATGGAAATGCGTACGTCAACATCGAGACAGATGAAAAGGGTCGGATTGTGGGGCTTTGGCCGATCGACGCAGGTAAAGTGCGTATTTGGATCGACGATATCGGCCTTTTCAGCAGCAAAAATCACATCTGGTATGAAGTCGATGTCGGAATCGAGCGGCGAAAGCTCATGCCAAACGAAATTTTGCACTTTAAAAGTGGTGTGACACTTGACGGCATTGTCGGGGTTCCTCCTCTTGATTATTTGCGGGCGACGGTGGAAAATGCGGCGGCGGCCGGCCGGTTTATCAATAATTTTTACAAGCAAGGGTTGCAAGTAAAGGGAATTGTCCAGTATGTCGGCGATTTGAACCCGGAGGCACAAAAGAAATTCCGGGAAAAGTTTGAGGAAATGTCATCGGGACTGAAAAACAGTCACCGCATCGCACTCATGCCGATCGGGTACGAGTTTAAGCCGATCAGTTTGACGATGTCCGATGCGCAGTTTCTCGAAAATACGGAGCTAACAATCAGGCAAATTGCAACGGCTTTTGGTATCAAAATGCACCAACTCAACGATTTAAGCCGGGCGACCCACACAAACGTGGCGGAACAGCAGCGGCAGTTTTATGTCGATACGTTGCTGCCGATTTTAACGATGTACGAGCAGGAAATGACGTACAAGTTATTCCTAGACAGTGAACTAGACGCTGGCTATTATGTGAAGTTTAATGTCGATAGTATTTTGCGCGCTGACATTAAAACGAGATATGAAGCCTATGCGATCGGCATACAAAATGGGTTTCTTGAGCCAGACGAAGCAAGGGCGAAGGAAGATTTGCCACCTCGACCTGGAGGCAATCAGCTCATTGTCAACGGGAACTATATCCCTCTAACAATGGTAGGTCAGCAATACATGAAAGGAGGTGGTGACAATGGGCAATCAGGCGACGAAGGAAACAAAGGAAATCCGGGCGCTGCCAGTGAAAATTGAGGTCCGTCAGTCAAGCGGAGAAGAAGAAAGACGCACCATCTCTGGATCCATTAAATATAACACAGAAAGCGCGGAAATGCGGGATTGGTGGGGCGACACGTTCGTCGAAGAAATCGCAGCCGGCGCATTTGATGAGAGCTTAAAAACACGCGGCGTCGTCGGTTTATGGTCGCACGATACATCTAAAGTGCTCGGGAGCACGAAAAGCGGAACGCTACGCCTTGAGAGCACAGAGAAGGAACTGCGATTTGAGCTGGATTTGCCAAATACCACGATTGGCAATGATGCCTGGGAGATGATTAAGCGCGGTGATGTCGATGGTGTATCGTTTGGGATGCGAGTTACAAAAGACAAATGGTCGCAAGTCGATCGCGACGGCAAAAAAATTTACAAGCGTTCCATTTTGGATGCGGAATTGTATGAAATTTCTCCTGTTGCTTTTCCGGCGTACCCAGCAAACGAAGTATCTGTCCGATCGCTCGATGAATATCGCCAAGGATTGGGGATCGTGAACCAGAACCAAAAATCATCCCCTGCTTTCTCAGTAGGTAGCCGCGTACAGGTGCTTGGGACACCGCATATGGAAGGTCAAACGACGGGAGAAGTCCGGGAAGCAGTCCTGACGTGGGTCTATGGCATTGTTTTCGACGGTATGGAGGATATGGGCATTCATCACTGGTATGTGGAGTCAGAGCTGCAACCAGAAACTCCTACAGAGCAAACCGATGACCAAAACAATGGACAAACTAACGATCAAAACGACGAGCGTAAGAAGAAAATGAAGAAAATGAAGAACATGAATATGAGGAAACTCGAACTTGAACTAGAGCTAATGTAATCGGCTCTTTTTTATTTCTAATAAAATCAGGAGGTTGAACGTATGAGTAAAGAATTGCGTGAAATGTTACAAAGACTAGAGCAGATGAAAGCAGAGGTTCGTTCCCTTTTAGGTGAAGATAAGGTGGACGAAGCAGAAAAGCGCATGGAAGATGTGCGAGCATTGCAAAAAAAAA
>NZ_LDPD01000163.1:0-1903 GCF_001026865.1 Geobacillus sp. ZGt-1
TTGGATAATCAACACGCCTGTTATTGTAATAAAAAATACTCACCTACAGTCAAGTATAATTCCAGGATGAGAAACTAGGTAGTGGAAATTGCAATGTTTTTTTTCCTTTTTTTGAGACTATATAATTATGATATTCGGTTAGCCATCTATACTTTTCATATAAACTCGGGTGATTTAGATTCGTCTGTTTCAATAAATCCATAATAACCCGTCCATGTAAATCATCATCTTGATTGTATAGATAGTTAATAAACGATAAAGAATCGCTATCTTTTAATAGTATATGGGAGAGCTTGAGTTCAAGTTGCTTAGGGTCTTCCGACGTTCCTAACATTAATTCAATTAGATTTTGGTCTATAACAATTCTCGGAAAACGGGCATATTTTGATTCTATGTAGTAGGCTTCAACTAAAGCTTGGCTATATACTATATCTCCATTGGTGTAGTGCCTTCCAATGGCTATACCACCTCTCACCAAAATGCCGTTAATGATCATAGAATATTGAACTTGTGCTGCAGCCTCTATTATTTTTACCGCATTATCAATGGAGTATTTACTTGAAAGCACAATCGAATCTGAAAATTGTCTTATTTCTAGGCCTGTTTTATCAAAAGAAGGTTTTAAAGATGTCAATAAATCTTCAATTTTTGGTAAGTATATGGGTTCAAACGGCCCAGAATCTCTTTTCACCATCTCTTTATATCCAAGAAGATCTAAAAAACAAACAATCCCTTGATGTATAATCATACTTTCTCTTTCTCCTCTATAATTTCTTTAGCACGAATAACCCTCTTCTCTAGTTCTGCAAACAGCTTCCTCCATTCTTGCATTCGTTTTTCTGTATCTTGCCATAATGCGCCTGCATATGGATAACCATTTGAACTAATAAGTGCAGTATCCTCTTTACTTAATGAAAAAATAGGCTTTGAACATTCTTGCATTAGAGTAACGAGACTACTGAAATCCGGAATTTTAACTGCCTCTGTACTTCCAAACTCTTCGCAAATTTGTAGTAAATTGATTTCACTATCACCAAACTGTTTTAGTACAGGCAAAAGTTCCTTTTCTATTCTACCAGGCAATCTTCTCATCCACATTTCAAAACCCGTTCTTGCTTTACTTCCCCTTGCTGTTTTGTAATTCTGTACAATTGTTCCTAAAAATAGTGGTCTACCTTCTGATATAGGCAACCCAATGGCTTTAAAATCATCAATAATGAGTCTATGTTCTTGAATCCATTTTTTTATTATTTGAGAAAGAGAACTAATTGCTTGCACATTAAATCGATCTGGAGAAACAGGAACAAAAAATGCGTCACAAGCCAAAAAACACGTTCTAGTAAGAGAGCCTGCGCTTGGACCAACGTCAATGAATACAAAGTCCGCTTTAATCTTTTTTCCTAACCTCTTTATCATATCATGCAGGGCAACATACAGAAACTTAAAATGAATCTGTGAAGACGTTCTGAAAGTATGAGCCTGAGACAAATCATCTTCAGCAGTACTGAGCCCCACATCCCCTTTTAATAGCATAATATTCTCGTTAAAGGGGGAGTCTATCAACTCAATTGAGTCAACATCTACATTTGATCTACTTCCTTCAATTCTTGGTCGCAGAGCTTGTAAAATTGAGGTACCGGGCAGATCTATCATTTCTTCTGTGTTATCATTATCCAATCTCTTTAATAAAGGACCCATAAAAAGTTCTGTAAGATTACATTGTGGATCAGCATCAATTAGCAACACTCTATAACCTGATTCTGCCAATGCATAACCAAGATTAAAAGTACTTGTGGTTTTTGAAACTCCTCCTTTATGGTTATATAAAGTGCAAATCAGCATAAATTCTCCTCCTCATCAACAAAAGTATTATCAAAATGTTATCTATATAAGTTGAAACTTT
>NZ_LDPD01000164.1:0-625 GCF_001026865.1 Geobacillus sp. ZGt-1
ACGTATATTCGCGTCAAAGGACGTTGGCATTACTTGTTCTTTATGTTGGATGCCGTAAAAAAATCGTATGGTCTTATCGCGTTTCGCCCAATCGAGATACGCTGTCTGCGATTCGTGCCATGGATGACGTCCTAAAGAAGTTGCCTTCGATTCCAGAGGCGCTCTCTCTTGTCGTCGATGGAAACCCGATTTATTTATTAGCAAAAGGCAGCTCGTGATGACTTTTCATAGATTTTTTGACGCTACCCTTTAATATCCTGATTATTCAAATAATATTATAAGCGACCAAACCACCTCCGCCCATCGCTTTATCCTAAACAGGACAATGTCCGCTCATTTGAAGAGGAAAGAGAACAGCACCTAAAAGACCGGCGACTTCATGAAAAATCAGCCCGAAACGCACTTTTCTCAAGTTGAGAAACCTTTGAAAATCCGTTCTTCTCTTACAACAGAAAATACCGATGGAGCGAAAAATCATGGTTTTTCACCGACCTTCTAAGGATTCCTGAACTTTCCAAACCAAGATGGATTTCTCCTTGACGAAGAAACTAAGACATGTTTGAAAATAGCCAAGTGCAACGTTTGGCTGAGAAACCATGCTCATCTACGTAAAGTTTATTTTTTT
>NZ_LDPD01000165.1:0-2857 GCF_001026865.1 Geobacillus sp. ZGt-1
AAAATTTTATACATCATCCATAGTGCGGAGATGATTAAATACGCTTCTAATGCCTTTTTGGCGACGAAAATCAGTTTTATCAATGAAATTGCGAACATTTGCGAAAAGGTCGGCGCCAATGTCGAGGATGTCGCATACGGCATGGGGCTTGATACGCGGATCGGTCCTCAGTTCTTACGAGCGGGAATTGGCTATGGCGGTTCGTGTTTTCCAAAAGATACAAAAGCGTTAGTGCAAATTGCGGGGGATGTCGATCATCAATTTGAATTGCTGGAAGCCGTCATTAAGGTGAACAACAAACAACAGCTTAAGCTGGTGGAAAAGGCGCGCAGCCGCTTCGGAAGTTTGCGAGGGAAAAAAGTGGCGCTGCTTGGGTTGGCATTTAAGCCGAATACCGATGATATGCGTGAGGCCGCTTCGATTGTCATTGCGCGAGAGCTATTGCGGGAAGGCGCCTCGGTTGTGGTGTATGATCCGGTGGCGATGGAAAACGCCAAACGGATCATCGGCGATGAGGTGGTGTATGCTTCATCGGTGGAAGAAGCGTTAACAGATGCAGACCTAGCCATGATTGTGACGGAGTGGGAGGAGATTAAACAGCTGCCGCTTGATTTGTATGCAAAATACATGAAAACGCCGATTGTGTTTGATGGGCGGAATTGTTATCCGTTGGAAGAAGTGAAAAAGCATGCGATTGAGTACCACTCGATTGGCTGCCAAAGTGTGTTAACCAACGTTGTCAGCATTTAACATCCCAGCGAAACGTATTGAGGAATTCATCGTGTAACACGCAGAACAGGGTGAAAGCAATTGACGTTGCATAAAAGAAAAGTTTTATTTTCTGCGACTGTGTATGCTCACTTGGCCGCCTTCCACAAACCGTTCATCAAACTACTGCAAGACAAAGGCTGTGAAGTCTATGCAGCTGCGAATCCAGATCACGGGCGCAAAGAGGAAATCGAGGAATTAGGGGTCATTTGTTGGGACATCCCGTTTTCCCGCTCGCCATACGACCGGTCTAATGTCTGGGCGATGAGGGAACTGAAGCGGCTGTTTCAAACCCATCGTTTTGATCTCATTCATGTCCACACGCCAGTGGCGTCGTTTTTGGTGCGGTACATGGCAAAGAAATGCGGCCAAGGTCCTGTGCTGTATACCGCCCATGGTTTTCATTTCTATCAAGGGGCGCCGATCCAAAACTGGCTCATCTATTATACCGCGGAAAAGTGGGCGGCGCGATGGACGGATGGGTTGGTGGTGATGAACGAAGAGGATTATGACAATGGGAAAAGGTTGGGATTCAAGGAGGGCGAATCCCTCTTTTTTGTTCACGGGGTCGGTGTCTCGATTGATCAGTACGGCGTGCAGGGAGATGCAAATATTCGCGGCCAGCTGGGCATTAAAAATAGTGATGTAGTGATAACTTATATTGCAGAATTAAATCGCAATAAAAACCATTTATTCCTGCTAAGAAATTGGAAGGGAATTTTGCAACATGCCTCTAATGTGCATTGTTTGATTGTAGGCAAAGGAGAAAACGAGGAAGAGCTGAAACAGTATGTAGAACAAAACGAGTTAAACCATATTCATTTTTTAGGATTTCGCCATGATATCCCGATGATTTTATCGCACTCGGATATCGTGACGTTGCTATCGTTTCGGGAAGGGTTGCCGCGATGTGTCATGGAAGCCATGGCTTCGCAAAAGCCTTTAGTTGTGACGAATATCAGAGGTTCAAGGGATTTGGTTCAGCATGGGATCAATGGATTTGTCGTCGATTTAGAGGATGATCACGCTTTAACCGAGTCCTTCATCAAGTTAATCCGTGATCCAAAACTGCGGGAAGAAATGGGACAGGCTTCGTTTGAACGCATTCAACCTTATCGTTTGGAAAATGTCCTCTTGGAAATGGAAGATGTGTACATGCGATATTTGTCCTCGGCAAGGGACTAATTTTCATATAACGGGGGAACCGATATGGCGATTTTGATCACCGGCGGCGCGGGTTATATCGGCAGTCATACTTGCGTGGAATTGTTGAACGCAGGGTATGATATTGTCGTTATTGATTCATTCGCCAACAGCAAGCCCGAAGCGCTGCGGCGGGTTCAGGAGATTGCGCAAAGGGATTTTCCGTATTACCAGGCTGATTTGTTGGAACGGGATGCGCTGGAAGCCGTCTTCGCCAAGCATTCGATTGAGGCGGTCATCCATTTCGCCGGGTTGAAAGCGGTGGGGGAATCGGTGGCGGTGCCCCTTCTTTATTATCACAATAATATTACGGGAACATTGGTGTTGCTTGATGTCATGCGCCAATACGGGGTGAAGAACATCGTGTTCAGCTCGTCCGCGACGGTGTACGGCATGCCCGATCGGGTGCCGATTACGGAGGATTTCCCGTTGCGTCCGATGAATCCGTATGGGCGGACGAAGTGGATGATTGAAGAAATATTGCGTGATCTCTATGTATCCGATCCCTCTTGGAGCATCGCCCTTCTTCGCTATTTCAATCCAATCGGCGCCCATCCGAGCGGGCGGATCGGGGAAGACCCGAACGGCATTCCGAACAACTTGATGCCGTACATCACCCAAGTGGCGGTTGGAAAGTTGAAGGAGCTGCGCGTGTTTGGCAACGATTACCCGACCATTGACGGCACAGGGGTGCGCGATTACATTCATGTCGTCGATTTGGCGATCGGGCATGTGAAGGCGTTGGAGAAGGTGCTGGCGGCAACGGGGGTGGAGGCGTACAATCTCGGCACGGGGCGGGGATACAGCGTCCTTGAGGTCGTGTCAGCGTTTGAACGAGCGACAGGGGTGAACATCCCGTACAAAATTGTGGATCGCCGCCCAGGGG
>NZ_LDPD01000166.1:0-457 GCF_001026865.1 Geobacillus sp. ZGt-1
GCACGAGCATATCGATTTCCACCATCTGTCCTTTTTATCCGAAGAGCTGTTTACTGATGTGACGGCTGGCGAAAAGTACCGCGTTGATTTGCTGGTCGAGACGAAGTTGAAAGGCGAAGACGGGCTGATCATCGTGCACGTGGAAACGCAAGGGTATGTCCAGCCGACGTTTGCCGAGCGCATGTTCCTCTATTTCAGCCGCTTGTATGAAACCTACCGGACCCGCATCGTCCCGATCGCCGTCTTCCACTATGATTCTCTCCGCGAGGAACCGTCTGTGTTTTCGATGGAATTTCCGTTTGGGGAAGTGCTGCAGTTTCGCTTTTTTCCGGTGGCGTTGCGGAAGAAGCAGTGGCGGGAGTACATCCGGCACGACAACCCGGTCGCGGCTGCGCTGCTCAGTCAAATGGGGTATACTGAAAGAGAGAAGGTGGAGCTGAAAAAAGAGTTTTTGCGC
>NZ_LDPD01000167.1:0-590 GCF_001026865.1 Geobacillus sp. ZGt-1
GATTATGTTCTTTCACAGAACTAGCTAATACAGCTGCTTTAGGCAAATAATTTGCTGTAACAGAAGTGCATACTATCATGAAACTAATCCCCTCTCTTCCCAAAATTATTGTTAAATTCTTTTATCTTTTTGATCGAATGACTTTTTTCTATAATTGCGTTTCTATCTTTTAATAATTTCTTTAATAAACTAAGAATAGAACTAGCAGAATAACCTTCTAAAACCCATCCAGCATCATATCTTTTAACTCGCTCCGCTGGCGCCCCAATATTAAACGTTATGATTGGGTATCCTGAAGCTATTGCTTCACTAGTTGTATAGCTAAAAGTTTCAGGACAGATAGATGGGATTATTACTATAGAGATTTCATACTGTTTTAGTAGGTTAGCAATTTCTTTTCGTTCATATTTGCCATGAACTTCTAAAATTCCATCCTCACTTTTATAGCTTTTACTATGAACAGTTGTTGTACCAATAACTTTAATATTTATGGGTAGCTTTTCTTTCAATATTAGTTCTTTTAATTCATAGATAATTTTTGAACCTTTCGCCTCATTAATATTACCAATAAAAGCAATATTCAATTCATG